>CAZAZM010000070.1:0-3321 GCA_964489625.1 uncultured Flavobacteriaceae bacterium | reverse complement strand
TGTCGTGGGTCTTGTAGCGGTCCAGCTTCATTCCCTTTTCGACCTCCAGGATCTCGCCGTCCGCCCGTACCCGCACAAAACCCTGCTTCGAGATCTGTTGGAAGAGCTCGCGGTAATGACCCTTCCTCGATTTGACCACCGGGGCCAGAAGCATGATCCTTCGATCCCTGAAGTCGCTCAGAATCAGCTCCAGGATCTGCTCGTCGCTGTAGCTCACCATTTTTTCCCCGGTGTTATAGGAATGCGCCTCGCCCACACGAGCGAAGAGCAGCCTCAGGAAATCGTATACCTCGGTGATCGTTCCCACCGTTGACCTCGGGCTCTTGCTCGTGGTCTTCTGCTCGATCGCGATCACGGGGGAAAGCCCGTCGATCTTGTCTACGTCGGGTCGCTCCAGGCCTCCCAGGAACTGGCGGGCATAGGCGGAAAAGGTCTCGATGTACCTGCGCTGACCTTCGGCGTAGATCGTGTCAAAGGCCAGGGAGGACTTCCCGCTGCCGCTCAGGCCGGTGATCACCACCAGCTTGTCGCGGGGTATGCTCACGTCGATGTTCTTCAGGTTGTGAACCCGGGCTCCCAGGACCTCGATTGAATGCTGTTCCATGCTCCTGTTGGGGATAAAGAATGCAAATTTAATTAATTGAGATCAGAATCGTTTCAGGGCTCCATCCTAAATTTTATTTTCATAAATTGCGGGAAAAAGAAGACTGTGAAAATCATCGATTCCATACGGCACTATTTTGAGTTGAGAGGATTCGACGTCTCCTCACGGCTCGCGGATGCACTGGGTATGCGTGCGACCAACGTGCGGCTGTTTTTCATCTACATATCTTTCGTGACAGTGGGCTTGTCCTTTGGGATCTACCTGACCCTGGCCTTCCTTCTAAGGCTGAAGGACATGATCTACAC
The DNA here is from genome assembly GCA_964489625.1 of uncultured Flavobacteriaceae bacterium. GTDB lineage: Bacteria > Bacteroidota > Bacteroidia > Flavobacteriales > Flavobacteriaceae > Lutimonas. The sequence continues at coordinate 2,412 of CAZAZM010000070.1, read as the reverse complement.
CAAGCGATCCTCAGTCTTTGACCTGTAAGTTTAAATCAAGGGAATTTGGCGGCTAGAAGGAGTTTTATCAGATCAAAAATCTACAAGGCACTGGTCCTGCTCTTTGCGATGATCTTCATCGGAACGAGCGGGTTCATGCTCATGGCGGACTATAATTTCATCGATGCCCTGTACATGACCGTGATCACGGTTTCGACGGTAGGGTTCAAGGAGGTGCTTCCCCTGGATCTTCAGGCCAAGATCTTCACAATTTTCCTGATCATAACCAGTGTCAGCATATTCGGGTATATCATTTCGGTGATCACAGATTACATCTCAAACAACAAGCTCATGGAGGAAATCAAGTACAGGAAGGTGCAAAAATCGATCGACAAACTGGAGAATCACACCATCGTTTGCGGGTACGGGAGGAACGGAAAGCAGGCTGTCGCACGCCTCAGAAGATACAAGAAAGATTGCGTTCTCATCGAGAACGACCCGGAGCTGATCGCAGAGATCGAGCTGGAAGGGGACATCCTTTTCGTAAAAGGGGATGCCACCGATGATGACTCCCTGATCAGTGCCGGTGTGAAGCGGGCAGCAAATCTCATCACGACCCTGCCTTCTGACGCCGACAACCTCTATGTGGTGATCTCGGCCAGGCAGCTCAACAAGAACTGCACCATCGTAAGCCGCGCGTCCAACGACCCGTCTTACAAGAAGCTCAAGGTGGCAGGAGCCGACAATGTGATCATGCCCGACAAGCTCGGGGGAGCACACATGGCCTCGCTTGTCATCACTCCGGACATCATCGAGTTCATCGATCGCCTGTCAATCGAGGGGGAGAGCAACTCCAACATCGAGGAGCTGGTCATCGAGGACCTGCCCGAAGAGTACACAAACAAATCCATCCTGGACCTGGATCTGCGCAAGCGAACCGGCTGCACCGTGATCGGGTTCAAGACGCCCAACAAGGAGTATATCATCAACCCGGACGCCAATACCAAGCTGGTGCCCAAGTCTAAGCTCATCGTGATCGGTCGTCCCGAAGAGATCAGAAAGCTCAATGAACTGTTCTGACACTTTATTGCCCTATCATGTCTGCCCTTAAGATAGCCATAACCGGGAGCAATGGCCTCCTGGGCCAGAAGCTGGTCAAATTGCTCTCCCCGATGGAGGATGTTGAGGTTTACGCGCTTTCACGAGGCGAGAATCGTTTGAGGGAGACCCGAGGTTACACCTATATTAATATAGACCTGACGGATGAGGGTCGCATGAGGCAGGTCCTGGAGGAGATCCGTCCCGATTTCCTGGTGCACACCGCGGCCATGACCAACGTGGATGCCTGCGAGCTCGACAAGGAAGAGTGTGACCGAATGAATATTGATATGGTGCGCCAGATGCTGCCTGTGCTCAAGGAAATAGGCACCCACCTGGTCCATTTGAGCACGGACTTTGTCTTCAGCGGGCGCAAAGGATCCCTGTACACGGAGCAGGACCTCCCGGACCCGGTCAATTATTACGGTCTTTCCAAGCTGCGTTCTGAAGAGCTGGTTGAGGCTTCCGGGGTCCCGGCAGCCATACTCAGGACGGTCCTGGTATATGGCCTGGTGGATGGCAACGACCGAAGCAATGTGGTCCTTTGGGTCAAGAACAGCCTGGAACAGGGCAGGGAGATCCGAGTGGTGACAGACCAGTTGCGCATGCCCACCTATGCCGAGGACCTGGCCGAGGCCTGCTGGCTGGCCATCAGGGAAAGGGCCAGGGGCATCTTCAACGTGTCTTCTTCGGAGTTGTTCAGCATTTATGAGCTGGCCATTTTGGTGGCAGAGGCCTTCGGGCTTGACAAAAACCTGATCCACCCCGTCGAGACAAACCAGCTCAGTTTGGCTGCGCAGCGCCCCCTGTCCACGGGCCTGGACCTGAGCAAGTCTTCCCGCCTCCTGAAGCTGCCCTTGCGAAGCTTTCGCGACAGGCTGCAGGACTTTAAGGATCAGCTTCTTAGCGAGGGTTCTGAAAAGAGCTGAGCTTATTTGTCATTTTGTTAATAAGTTTCTTCCCTTTTTTTAATGGTATATTCAGCTTTTGTTTTACATTTGCCTTCCCAATTTATTTGGGTTCGTTCATTGCGCCAATTGATGTCACAGGTAGTCAAATAGTTTTTAAATTATTTGGGTATTATGGAAAAGGGTTGTAAATTTGCATTCCCTTTTTTTATGGTTTGCATCTTTTCGATGCGGATAACCCATGAGGCAAACAAAACGGTTTTCAAACACCAGTAAATATTTTTCAAATTTTATTTGGTGGGGAAAAAATAAGGTTTTACTTTTGCAGCCGCTTTTCGGGTTAACGGGGAGCGATGAAGTGGGGAGATTGGTGAAGAGGGAATAGAAGTTCATTGAAAACATTGGAGATTGACAGCGTAACAAAGAA
>CAZAZM010000069.1:0-4247 GCA_964489625.1 uncultured Flavobacteriaceae bacterium | reverse complement strand
CAGTTCGGCATCGAGCCGGGCATGCTGTTCATGATCCAGTTCTTCTGGCAGTTTCCTCATTTCTGGGCCATCGGATGGCTGCAGTTCGACGAGTATAAGAAAGCTGGCTTCAACCTTATGCCCACGGGGGAGAAGAACCAGAAGGCGACAAGGTTGATCCTGATCTATACCTTCTTTATGCTGGTCGTGTCTGTGATCCCAGTGTTCCGGATCACGGGATCCCTGTACCTATTACCTCTTTCGGCGGTGCTCATCTTTGCCCTGGGGCTGGTGATGCTCTACTACGGGGTCAGGCTTCACCGGGAGCAGACGGATGCCATGGCGAGGAAATTGATGCTCTCGAGCGTGTTGTACATCACCCTGATACAAGTTATCTTCGTAATCGATAAATTCTTTCATTGATGGAAATGGAACAGAAAGTTAAGGAGAGGAGTTACAAGCAGATGCTCTGGATCGCCATGATCAGCATGACCATGATGTTCGCCGGTCTCACCAGCGCCTACGTGGTCAGCCGGGGGCGGGAGGACTGGGTGAGCTTCGAGCTGCCTTCGGCCTTTTATCTGAGCACTGTGCTCATCGTGCTTAGCAGCCTTTCTTTCATCCTGGCAAAGAAATCGCTCATGTCGGGCAACCAGTCGCGGACCACCTTGTTCCTGGCAGTTACTCTGGTGCTGGGCCTGGCGTTCGTTTTTTACCAGTTCAACGGGTTCAACCAGCTCATCGAGGCGGGACTTTACACCACGGGGCCCCAAAGCAACGTCGCATCCTCCTTTTTGTACGTGATCACGGGGGCCCACCTATTGCACATCTTTGCGGGCATCATCGTGCTGATCCGGGTCCTCTACAGGAATGCCCGGGGCAAATACACTCCCGAGGATCACCTGGGCTTTACCCTGAGCTCGATCTTCTGGCATTTTGTCGATGCCCTGTGGATCTATCTCTTCCTGTTTTTCTTTTTCATCCGCTAGGGAACATTTTTTGGCGATTGACAAGACATTTGAATAATTTTTATATTTTTGCTGCTTAAGTTAAAACATGACTTATGTCAGGTTTTTCCTTGAAAAATGGATCATTTAAACTAAACTTTTTTGAGTAGAATGGAGGCAATTGCTGCTGAGGCCCCGAAGGGCGGAGTTTGGAGTGGAGGTGGAAACCGACCCTTCGACGCCAGTTACGGAAAAATGATGATGTGGTTCTTCATCATGTCTGACGCCCTGACCTTTTCGGGATTCCTGGGGGCCTATGGACTGATACGTTTCAAGTATCTCGATTCCTGGCCGATCGCGGACGAGGTGTTCACCCACATCCCTTTCGTGCACGGTAACTACCCCATGTATTACGTGGCTTTCATGACCTTCATCCTCATCTTTTCATCCGTGACCATGGTGTTGGCCGTGGACGCTGGCAAGCTGATGCAGAAGAACAAGGTCATCCTCTACATGGGACTCACCATCATAGGAGGTCTCATCTTTGTCGGGTCTCAGGCCTGGGAATGGAAGACCTTCATCACCGGCAGCTATGGCGCGCTCCAGCTCGAGGACGGAAAGATCGTGCAGTTCGTCGATGAGTCCGGACACCAGGTCACCCTGCAGAGCTTTGCATCGAATGCCGCATCGGAAAGGGTGCAGCACGAGAAGCACAACGGGCTTTGGTTCGTGAAGGAGGCGACCCTGCCGTCGGTCACCCTGCAGCAGGTCAAGGAAGGCTTTGCTGCCAATCCCAACATCGCCATGCGCACCGAGCTGATCGACATGGAGACCAAGAAAAAGACCATCGTCTCGAGAGAGGAGGCCAACAAGTTCCTGGACAAGGCGGTTCGGGTCGTTGAGGGAGCCAACCTCACCGAGAACGAATACGGGAAGACCCTCTTTGCGGACTTCTTCTTCTTCATCACGGGCTTTCACGGCTTCCACGTATTCTCTGGGATCGTGATCAACGTGATCATCTTCTTCAACGTGATCATAGGGACTTATGAGCGAAGGGGTCATTACGAGATGGTGGAGAAAGTAGGACTCTACTGGCACTTTGTAGACCTCGTATGGGTATTCGTATTCACGTTCTTCTATCTGATTTAAACTTATTCAACTATACAGCATGTCACACGAACATTCACATTCACACGCGGCACTGATCTGGAAGGTATTTGGATTTCTCTCTGTGGTAACCATCGTCGAGGTGATCCTGGGGATCTACAAGCCGGCTCCCCTGCATTTGACCCAGGTCCTGGGAACGAGCCTGCTCAACTGGATATTCCTCATCCTGACCCTGGTCAAGGCCTACGGGATCGCCTGGTATTTCATGCACCTCAAGGACGAGAAGACCTGGTTCCGTCGTGCCATCGTCTGGACCGTCGTCTTCCTGATCGGGTACCTGTCGTTCTATCTCCTCTACGAAGGAGGAGCGCTTGGAGACATCGATCAGAAATGGACAAGATGGTCTTATTGATGTTCAGAAAAGATTTCTACGAGTGTTTTGAGTGTTCAAAACACTTTTTTTTACCCTGATCCCATGGCAAGACCTGGAAGAAATACCCTGATCCTCTCCATCCTGTTCTTCGGACCCTTACTGTTCTATGTCTTCCTGCTCACGGGAACAAACAATTTCGCAAAGCTGCCGGTGCTGACCCCCGGAATCCAGGACGTCTCGGCCTTTGAGACGGATGTGGAGGCTGAGCCGGTCAGTTTGGACGGCAACATCAGCATCCTTTGCTTCCTGGGGAAGAACCCCCTGGACCACAAGACCAATGCGCTCAACCTCAACGAGAAGATCTACAAGCATTTTTTCGGCTTCAAGGGATTCCAGTTCGTGGTCCTGCTTCCAGAGGGAACCCGGGAGGAGGCCGGTCAGCTCAAAAAGGAGCTGGGTGCGACCTACGACGTAAGCCAGTGGCATTTTCTGTTCGGCTCGCCCGAGGAGGTTCGCGCCATGTTCGAATCGCTGCAGACCAACGAAACCCTCGATGAAAACCTCTATTCCCCGAATGCCTTCATCGTGGACCGGGAAATGAACCTGCGGGGAAGGAACGACGACGAGGATATGCCCGATGGCAAACGCTACGGGTACAACGCCGAATCGATCTCAACGGTACACCAGGAGATGGTTGACGACGTCAAGGTGGTCATCGCCGAAGACAGGCTGGCCCTGAAGAAGAACAAGAGACAGATCTGATCATGAAGAAGAATTCCTATATAGCAGTTGCCTTTGTGATCCTGGTGTTCGGGATCTGGGCGGTCCCGAAGATCATACAGAAGTTCGATCGCCAGGAGCTGGTGAAGTTCGAAAAGGTTCCGCCCTTCGAGTTCCTCAGCCAGGATTCGACTATAGTGAACCAGGGCACCTTCGAGGGTAAGGTCTACGTTGTCGAGTTCTTTTTCACTTCCTGCCCAACCATCTGCCCGAAAATGCACGAGAGCATGCTGAAGCTGCAAAAGGCCTATTACGGAAACCCCTCCTTCGGGATCGCCTCGATCAGCATCGATCCGAAAAGGGACACCCCTTCTGTGCTCAGGGAATATGCCCGGAACAAGGGCGTGACCCTGAAGAACTGGTATTTTCTGACCGGTGACAAGGAGGCCATCTATGACTTCTCGAACAAGGGATTCAAGCTCTACGCCGGTGAGAACGCCGACGTGGAAGGAGGCTTCGAGCACTCGGGACTGTTCGCACTGATCGACAGGGAGGGATACATCCGTTCCCGCACGGTGATGAACGGCGACATCGAAAACCCGATAAAGTTCTACAACGGCCTGGACCCGAAAGAGGTGGAATGGCTGAAACAGGACATTGCCGTCCTGCTCGATGAATGACGCTTTCAAATAAAACCTATGAGTCAGACAAAGAAATACAATCGCTGGATCACCATTCTTTCCATTGCCATTCCGCTGGTGGTGGTCATTCTCTTTCGGGTGAAGATCGACCTGGAGCTTCCGGTGTTCCTGCCCCCGGTCTATGCGGGGATCAACGGGCTGACCGCGGTGCTGCTACTGGTGGCCCTGTGGGCGGTCAAGAACGGGAACCTCTGGCTGCACGAGAGGCTCATGAAGGCCTGCATGGCCTTTTCCGCCCTCTTCCTGGTCCTGTACGTCCTGTACCACATGACCTCAGATTCGACTCCCTACGGAGGGGAAGGCTGGATGCGCACCCTGTATTTCTTCATCCTCATCTCTCACATCATGCTCTCGATCGCGGTGGTACCCTTCGTACTGCTGACCTTTGTCAGGGGGCTGGAGCGGGATGTGGAGAGGCAC
>CAZAZM010000068.1:0-4651 GCA_964489625.1 uncultured Flavobacteriaceae bacterium | reverse complement strand
ACCTCCTTGCGGTCGATCCCGTATAGGGTCACGGGGACCTCGTATTGGGTCTTGTTCCACAGCACCACCTTGACCGAATCCCCCTGCTTCCATGTCTTTTTGATGGTATGGTCGATCTTACGGGTGGTGTTGACGTAATCGCCGAAGAACCAGTCCAGGTCCTTGTCCGTTTTCTCCCTCAGGATGCGCTCGAATTCTCCGACCCGCGTGATCCGGGAACCATGCTCCCGGTAGAAGTCCTGCAGGCTGCTCCTGACGATGCTGTCTTCAAGGTAGTAGTCCAGGTACCTCAGCCCCAGTGCGGATTTGTATCGGTTGACCAGCTTCAGGTTCAGGTTCGACAAAGAATCGGAACGCGTGGTGAGGGACTGGTCGAGAACCTTGCGTGTCGTGAACTGAAGCACGAAGGGGTACTTGCCGTTGAAATCCAGGTCGGAGACGCTGTAGTTTCGGATGAACCATTTCTTCGATATGTTTCCGATGGCCTTCACCTCCGGATAATAGCGATCCACGTATTCCATCATGAGATAGATCTGGATTCCGTCCGGAAGCCAGTTCTCCTCGCGTTTGTTGACCAGGATGGTATTGTCTATGTAACGGTCGGTCAGGGCCTTGAACATCTTGATGTCCCATTCGAAGACGTCGGAAAAGGGGTTCATGGATTTGGGCAGCTGATTGAATCCGTATACCGGGTTTTTGAGGTAGGTGGTCTGGTTCACCAGGATCTTGTCATAGGGATAGGGCCCGAGATAGCTCTTTATGAAATCGAGCTGCCGCCTGAGGACATCCTCCTTCAGGTTTTCCGTGAGATTCTTGCTTTTCAGGTTGGTGTGCACCTCGATCTCGTCGAGCTTGTAGGCTGAAAAGTCGTTCTGATACTGTATGTTGACCTCAACGTCCAGCCGCGCCCTGTCTCTGAGCAAATAGCTGACGTGGTCCTGCTCTACTGTGGCCTGGGAGGGCAGGTTTGAGTTGAGGGTGTAACCCATGGGCACCCTGAAGCGAATGTCATAGTCCGTGGGTTCCATGAAATAGTCGTCCATGTTGAGGTTGCTGAAAAGCTTCCAGCCCTCGTCGAAAACTGCTGGAGTGATGCACCAGAACCTCAGGTTGTAGTCGGTTTCGTTATGGCCGTATCGTGTGTACTTGTCCCTGGGGACCTTGATCTCGTAGTTCAGGGCAATGCGCGTGGAATCCCCTGGTGCAAGAGGAGTCTTCAGCTCCACCCAGAGAATGTCGGCCCTGTCCTTCACCTCCCCGTAGCGGGCGATCTGCCCGTCGCACTGCAGGGAGCTGACCTTTGAGAATCCACGGTCCCTCTTCTTTGAAAAGTAAAAGCTCCTGCTGTAGTCATCGATCAGCCGTTCGGCAAGCGGGGTCTTTCGGTCCCGATAGGCGTTCGCCCAATTGAGAAGGAATATGGAGTCATGGGCCTGTTCCGAGCGATTCACATAGACGATCTCCTGCCGTATGCTGATCCTGTGTTCCGCCTCCAGGCTTGCTTCCAGGCTAATCCTGTTCTCCTGCGCCAGGAGAGAGGCCTGCGCCAAAAGCATTAGGATCGCTATGATCTTTGTCCTACCCAAGCCATATGATTTAATGATGATCACAGCCGGAATCAGAAATTCGGGCTCAGAAGGTGCTTGTTGTAGAAATTGTTTATGATCTCGACCACCTCATCCGCAGTGTCAACGATGTGGAACAGGTCCAGGTCACCTTCGCTGACATTCCCATGTTCCTCCAGCAGGACCTTTTTGATCCAGTCCAGCATACCGTTCCAGAATTCAGTTCCCACCAGTACTATTGGGAAACGACCGATCTTGCGGGTCTGGATCAGGGTGATCGCCTCGAATAGCTCGTCCAGGGTGCCGAATCCCCCGGGCATGGCGACAAAACCCTGGGCGTATTTCACAAACATGACCTTGCGAACGAAGAAATAGTCGAATTCAAGGTTCTTGTCACGGTCGATGAAGGGATTGTCTTTTTGCTCGAAGGGGAGCTCTATGTTCAATCCCACTGAAACGCCCTTGCCGCGATGCGCTCCCTTGTTGCCGGCTTCCATGATCCCCGGACCTCCGCCCGTGATGATGCCGTAGCCCTGCTGCGTCAGTTTGAAGGCGATGTTTTCCGCGAGTTCGTAGTACTTTTCACCCGGTTTGATCCGGGCGGAACCGAAGATGCTGACGCAGGGCCCGATGCGGCTCATTTTTTCAAAACCGTCCACGAATTCGCTCATCACCTTGAAAATGGCCCAGGAATCGTTGGTCTTGATCTCGTTCCAGGTCTTCTGTTTCAGTTTCTCACGTATTTTCTTGTCCTCGCTTGGGATCATAGCTATTTATTTAAGGTGGTATTCTCAATTGTCTCTAAGGCTCTAATTTAGCTCTTTTTTTAAGAACTGCCCCGTGTAGCTTTTATTGTCCCGGGCCACTTCCTCGGGTGTGCCGGTACAGACGATGGAGCCGCCTTTCATGCCTCCTTCGTAACCGATGTCGATCAGGTGGTCACAGAGCTTGATCACGTCCAGGTTGTGCTCGATGATCAGCACGGTGTTCCCCTTGTCCACAAGCCTGTTCAACACCTTCATCAGGATGCTGATGTCCTCGAAATGCAGCCCGGTGGTGGGCTCGTCCAGTATGTAGAAGGTGTTGCCCGTGTCCTTTTTGGACAGCTCCGCGGCGAGCTTGATGCGCTGGGCCTCTCCGCCCGAAAGGGTAGTGGACTGCTGTCCCAGGGTGATGTACCCGAGACCCACGTCTTCGATGGTCTTGAGCTTTCTGCGGATCTTGGGGATGTGGTCGAAGAAGGCCACCGCCTCCTCGATCGTCATGTTGAGTACGTCTGAGATCGATTTTCCCTTGTATCGGATCTCCAGGGTCTCTCGCGTGAATCGCTTGCCCTGGCAGGTTTCGCACTCGACCTCCACGTCGGGCAGGAAATTCATCTCGATCACCCGAACTCCTCCACCTTTGCAGGTCTCACAGCGCCCGTCCTTTACGTTGAAGGAGAAGCGGCCCGGCTTGTAGCCCCTGATCTGGGCTTCCGGGGTCTTGGCGAACAGGCTACGGATCTCTCCGAACACCCCCGTGTAGGTCGCTGGGTTTGACCTTGGGGTCCTGCCAATGGCGGATTGGTTGACGTCAATGACCTTGTCGATGTGTTCCAGTCCTTTGATGTCACTGAACGGCAGGGGCTCTTTGACAGCCTTGTAGATGTGCCGGTTCAGGATGGGGTAGAGGGTCTCGTTGATCAGGCTCGACTTCCCGCTGCCGGAGACTCCCGTGACCCCGATCAGCTTGCCCAGGGGAAGGGTCAGGGTTACGTTCTTCAGGTTGTTCCCCGTCGCCCCGATCAATACGATCTGCTTCCCGCTGCCTTCTCGCCTTGTCCGTGGAATCTCGAAGACCCTTGTTCCGTTCAGGTAGTCCGCCGTGAGCGTGTTTCCGCTCAGAAGCTCCTCGGGGGTCCCGATGCTGATGATCTCGCCCCCGTGCTTTCCGGCCTCCGGCCCGATGTCGATGACATAGTCAGAAGAGATCATCATGTCCTTGTCGTGCTCCACCACCAGGACGGAATTGCCCAGGTCCCGAAGCTGGATCAGGGATTCGATCAGCTTGGCATTGTCTCTTTGGTGCAACCCGATGCTCGGCTCGTCAAGGATGTAGAGCACCCCCACCAGCTGTGAGCCGATCTGGGTCGCCAACCGGATCCGCTGCGCCTCTCCTCCCGAAAGGGTCTTGGACCCTCGGCTCAGTGCCAGGTAATTCAAACCTACGTCGAGCAGGAACTGCACCCGTGTTCGCAGCTCTTTGATGATCTCTGAGCCTATCGTCAACTGCTTTTCCGTTAGCTTGCCTTCCAGCTCATCGAACCAGGAGGCCAGGTGATCCATGTCCAGATCCGACAGGTCAGAGATCGAGCTGCCGTCTATAAGGAAATGCAGGGATTCCTTCTTGAGCCTTTTTCCTTCGCAGACCTCGCAGTCCACCTCGTCCATGAAGCCCTTGGCCCAACGCCGGATGGAGCTGGAGTCACTCTCTTTGTACTGGTTTTCGATGAAGTTGTGCACCCCTTCGAAATCGATCTGGTAGCTCCGCGAAACCCCGAGGTCCTTGGATTTGATCTCCAGCTTTTCCTTTCCTCCATAGAGGATCAGGTCCATGGCCGGCCCGGGTATCTTTTCGATGGGATCGGACAGGGAGAACCCGAATTTTTCCGAGATGTGCTCGAGCTGCCTGAAGATCCATGATTTCTTTTGTTCCCCGAGTGGAGCCAGGCCTCCCATCTTGATGGAGACCGAGGGGTCCGGTATGATCTTCTGCAGGTTCACCACCTGCACCTTCCCGAGTCCGCTGCAGTTGTCACAGGCCCCCTTGGGCGAGTTGAAGGAAAAGGTGTTGGGTTCCGGTTTGGGGTAGGAGATCCCCGTAGAGGGGCACATGAGGTTCCGGCTGAAATATCGAGGCCCGTCCTCCGGGCTGTCCGCGTCGATCACCAGCAGGGAGTCGTCTCCATGGTGCATGGCCGTCTTGATGCTTTCCATCAGTCTTTTTTCGGACTCCCCGTTCACAAGGAGCCTGTCTATGACGATCTCTATGTCGTGGGTCTTGTAGCGGTCCAGCTTCATTCCCTTTTCGACCTCCAGGATCTC
>CAZAZM010000067.1:0-4679 GCA_964489625.1 uncultured Flavobacteriaceae bacterium | reverse complement strand
GTGGTCTTGCCGCTGCCCGAGGGGCCGACGATCGAGAAGGTCTCCCCGGGAGCGATCCCGAAGGACACCCCGTCCAGGACCTTCAGGTCCTTTGAGCCACTGCTGTAGTGTTTCTCCAGATTCGACACATTTAATATATTTGTCATAATAGGTCCGTTTTTTCGCAAATCCGAAAGATACGGAAAATGATACTTTTCAATTTCTTCCCGCCATGAGCCACTTGTTAAAATTTTGTTATTTGTTCCTTATCCTGTCCCTTATGTCCTGCGATTCGAAAGAGAAGAAGGCGGAACCGGACCCGAAAAAGGACGGAATGGAGGAGACAACCAGCAGGACGCCGGATCAGAATCCCTCCGAGAAGGAAAAGGTCATCGTGTTTTTTGGCAACAGTCTCACAGCCGGCATGGGTCTCGACCCCCGGGAATCGTTTCCCGCCCTGATCCAGGACCGTTTGGATTCCCTGGGGTTGAGGTACACCGTGGTCAATGCCGGGCTTAGCGGAGAGACCACCTCGGGGGGGAAGAGCAGGGTAGACTGGGTCCTCAACCAGGTGCCGGACATCTTCGTGCTCGAGCTGGGCGCGAATGACGGCCTAAGGGGAATTTCCCTGGAAGAGACCCGAAGCAATTTGCAGTCGATCATCGACAAGGTAAGAGAGAAGAATCCGGAGGTGCGCATCCTTTTGGCCGGAATGCAGATACCACCGAACATGGGACCTGAATACACATCGGAGTTCAGGAATATCTTTCCAGAGCTGGCGGAGAGCAATGGATTGGAATTGATCCCCTTTCTCCTGGATGGCGTGGCCGGAAATCCAGATCTGAACCAAAGGGACGGCATCCATCCCACAGCAGAAGGGCAGCGGATCGTCGCGGGCAACGTGTGGGAGGTTCTAAAGCAATTCATAGAATGACAAAACCCGGCCGCCGGCCGGGTTTTTTTATCTTGTGAACAGTTTGATCAACGCAATTTGGTCTTGAACTTCTGTCCTCCCACGGACGCCTCATACATCAGGCCGCCCTTGGCATGGGTGAAGATCAGGATGCCATCCCTGTAATCCGCGTCAAAGGAAGCTCCGGCAGTCAAAGCCACAGCAGAAGCCTGTGCCGCAAATTCGAAATTGTCGCCGGTGAAGCGTTCATAGGCGTCCTTGTCCTGTAAGAAGATGACCTCTGAATAGGCCTGGCCTCCAGCCTGGAAGCCTATGGTGACCTGTGTCATGCGGGAATCTCCGACAATGGCACCGCCTTTGTACAGGGTTCCGTTGCCCGTCGCCCCTCCAACGCCGAGCCCACCCTTCCCGATGGACGGAAATACTACATAGGCATAGGCCGAGTTGAAATACTTGGTGATCTTGTCATTGGTTTCCTTCATTTCCTCAATGGCTTTGGCAGATTTTTCAGACACGTCTTTCTGCGCATAGCTGTTAAAGGAAAATGCTGCCAGAAAAAGTGCGATCAAGGTGACTTTAAGTTTCATGTTTGTAAGAATTAATTAGTTTTCAGTTGCTTTTAAAAATGGAGCTTAAAGATAAGAATTATTTTGCAGGACGTATTGTGCTGGAAATAGGGTTCTGATGCATTTTCCAATGGTTGAAATAAAGGACAAAGGCGTGTCGGATAGATGAAAAAATACTACCTTTAAGCTACAAAGCTTCAACTCCTCATGAAACCAAAGCTTACCATACTTGTACTTGTCTTATTGTTACTTCCTTTGCTCCTTTCTTCACAAGGCTATTACAACCGGGAGAATTTTGGAAACCGTTCGCTCCTGTTGAGCGGCAACGTAACCGGTAGCGTAGAAGACCTCGGGCTGACGTACTATAATCCTGCCAGGATCGCCATGGTCGAGGCCCCGTCCTTTTCGATCAACGCCAAGGCTTACCAGATCAGCTCCCTCACACTCAAGAATACCTTCGGCCGGAACAACAAGCTAAGTGATTCCAGATTTGAAGGAGTCCCCAGCCTGCTTGCAGGAACATTTTCCATAGACAAATGGGAAAAACATCACTTTGCCTATGCCTTTCTTTCAAAACAGAGAGAAAGGGTGGACATCAGTGTCCAAAACCAAATCACGGAAGGCGACATCTTCGAAGAAAATGAATGGTTGGAAAGCCTAGTGTCAAAATTGGATCTGGACAACACCGAGACCGATGAATGGTTCGGGTTGAGCTGGGGGATGAAATTGAAGGAGAATCTCAGCATCGGGGTGTCCGCCTTTGCCTCGGTCTACAATTTCAGATCCAAGTATGACCTGAGGCTTGCAGGGCTCGAGGATACCCAGGACGTGAGATTCTACAACAACCTGGTCAGCTTCGGCCAGACGGCCTATGGCATGTTCTGGAAGGTGGGGCTGGCGTGGAAGGTCAAGGAAATGGATCTCGGGCTCAACATCGACCTGCCTTACCTGGACATCATCAACAACGGAAAGTTCAACTATGCCCAGTTCTTATCGGGCTATGGGGAGGGGGAAGACGTATATTCCTATGGAAATCTCACTGGTCTGAGTTCGAAGAGAAAGGAACCCTTGTCAATTTCGTTCGGCGCCGGTATCCCGTGGAAGAAGAACAAATTGCATCTGAAGGCCGACTGGCATGCCGGGATCTCCGAGTATGACCGTCTCGTGATCCCCCCGTTCGAGAACGGATCAGGGGAGACGGAGGAATTCCGATTCAGGGAGGAGCTTCGTTCGGTCATCAATTTTGGCGTGGGCGGAGAATTCTACCTGAGTGAAAAAATGGACCTGTTCGCCAGCTTCTCAACGGATTTTTCTCCCATGAAGACGAACGCGTCCATCTTTGACCTGATCGGTGAAGGGGAGTCGGACATTAACATCAACGCGGACTACATGCACTATGGTCTTGGGATAGACCTGAAATTCACCAGGGCCCGGATCACGATCGGAAGCACCTATTCCCACGGGTCCGGCGACTTCGTCCGCCCGGGCTTCTTTCCGACTCCGGACGACGACGGACTCACGGATAACGACGATCCGTCGACCATATCGGTTTCAAGATGGAGGTTCATTGTTGGGCTGGAATTTCCCATCTTTGGCTACGACGTCAATTTCAAGTAACGCCATGCAACCTGTCAAGCTTCATTTCCTGGGAGGCGCATCCACGGTCACGGGTTCCAAGACCCTTTTGGAGACTGGTGATTGCAAGGTATTGATCGACTGCGGCATGTTCCAGGGGATCAAGGAGCTGAGATTGCTCAACTGGGAACCCTTAAGGTTTCCGGCCGGAGAAATTGACGCAGTTGTCCTGACCCACGGGCACCTCGATCACGCGGGTTACCTGCCCCGGCTCGTCAGGCAGGGATTCAGGGGGCCGATCTATGCAACCGCCCCCACCCTGAGCATTGCCGAGATCATCTTGCGGGACAGTGCCAGGATCCATGAGGAGGAGGCAGAAAGGGCAAATGAAGAGGGTTATTCCTCCCATCACCCTGCCTTGCCTTTTTACGACATGGAAGACGTGGAACGGGTCCTCGATCTGTTCTCGGCGAAAAAACCGGAAGAGCCGTTTTCCCTTTCCGAAACCACCAGTTGCAGGTTCAGGTACAACGGGCACATCCTGGGGGCCTGCTTCATCGAGATGGATGTCTCAGGGAAAAGATTTGTGTTTTCAGGAGATGTGGGCCGAAGGAATGACCTTTTGCTAAGGGATCCGGAAAGGCCTAACAAGGCGGACGTACTGATCCTGGAGAGCACCTATGGAAACAAGCTGCATCCTGAAGAGAGCATAGAGGACCTGCTGACCGACCTGGTGCTGGAGACCATACGCAACCGGGGGACCCTGATCATACCCACCTTTGCGGTGGAGCGACTCCAGCTCGTGATGTATATTCTTTGGAGACTCTACAAGCGAAACCGGATCCCGGGACTCCCGATATACATCGACAGCCCGATGGGAAATGATGTCCTGACGCTGTTCGAAAGATATCCAAATTGGCACAAGGTTCCCCTGAAGGAGCTCAGGTCAGCCTGCAACCACATGGAGTTGATCACTTCCTTTAGGGATACCTGGAAGGCCATCGATGATGAAAGGGCCAAGGTCGTGGTAGCGGGAAGCGGAATGGTCACGGGGGGAAGAGTGCTTACCTACCTGCAGCAATATGCAGACCGCCCGAATACGACCATACTGCTCGTCGGATACCAGGCGGAAGGAACGCGAGGCCGGCAGCTTCAGGAAGGAGCTCACGAGATCAAGATCAGGGGCAGGTATTATCCTGTGAAGGCTGAGGTCAGGCATATTGAAAGTCTTTCCGCACATGCCGACCAGAGCGGCCTGCTGGACTGGTTGAGCCAGATTGAAGGCAGTCCGGAGCAGGTGTTCCTGGTGCATGGCGAACCCACCGCATTGGATACCCTGCGGGTGAAGCTGAAGGATGAAAAAGGATGGAGCGCCTTGATTCCTGGGTTGAATCAGACGTTTAGTGTTGATTTGACCCAATGAATCCGGCTAGGTTGATTTTCATCATGTTTTTAGTCGATTGTGCGCTATAACTTTGATCTGTTAAAACGTACAGCCATGTCTATCAAACCGAATGTCGCCTTTTTGTTGATCTTGTCCCTTCTTCTATTAACGGCCTGTGGCAAGAAGGAAAAACCGGGCTCAGTCTCAGAGGGTCATGAGCACTCGGAATGGAGCTATGCCGGTGAAACTTCCCCGGAGCACT
>CAZAZM010000066.1:0-4908 GCA_964489625.1 uncultured Flavobacteriaceae bacterium | reverse complement strand
ACAACCAGAAGCTCTATGGGGGAATGGTCTTTGTGGACATCGTGGTGGCCAACATTTGGATGGCCATCATCCTGATCGGCATAGGCAGGTCGGAGGCCATTGACCGCTGGCTTAAGGCGGACAACAGGGCCATCGAGGAGCTCAAGGAGAAGGTGACATCTTTCAGCAAAAAGGTGGAGCGAAACCCCAGCCTGACCGACCTGATGATCATGACCGCGATCGCTTTCGGTACCGTGAGCCTCGCCCACCTGGCCTCGGGATTCCTGGGCGACAGCTTCTCAACCTGGGTAAACGGGTTTCAAAATCAGACCGTACGCAACATATTCACCTTCCTGGGCTCCTCCTTCTTCTGGATGATAAGCCTTTCGACGGTAGCGGCCATACTGCTTTCCTTCACCAAGGCAAGGAACTACGAGGGAGCAGGGGCGAGCAAGATCGGGAGCGTCTTCATCTACATCCTGGTGGCCACCATCGGGATGAAAATGGATCTCGGCCTCATCCTTGACAACGTCGGGCTGGTGGCTGTCGGGCTGGTCTGGATGACCGTACACGCCTTGCTGCTCATCCTGGTGGCCAAGCTGATCAGGGCGCCATACTTTTTCCTGGCCGTCGGAAGCCAGGCGAACGTCGGGGGAGCGGCCTCGGCACCCGTTGTGGCCTCGGCCTTTCACCCCTCGCTCGCGACCGTCGGTGTTCTGCTCGCCGTGTTCGGCTATGCGGTGGGCACGGTAGGGGCCATCGCCTGTACCATCCTGATGCAACTGGTCTCTCCCTGAGGGACTTTTGGAATTCGGCGCTCGACTTGGTTTTTACCGAGATTTTCTAATATATTTGCCCGCATAAAAACACAAGAATGAAGAAGTTTTGGCTAGGCTTGGTGGCGCTGCTTTTGATCGCCGCCTGTAGCAAGGAGGAAGACAACACCATGTACGTGAAGGGAAGCATCAAGGGCCTGAAGAAGGGTACCCTCTACCTGCAGAAGCAAATGGACTCGCTCATCGTTTCCGTGGATTCCGTATATGTTGACGGTACGGATAGCTTTTTGATGCAGGACCAGGTGGAGAGCCCCGAGATGTATTACCTGGCCCTGGGCACGGGAGACAAGAAGATCGCTTTCTTCGGGGAAAAGGACACCATAAGCATCAGCTCGGACCTGGATAAATTCGCTTTGCGAGCCAGGATCATCGGCTCAGAGAACCAGGACCGACTGGACAAGTACTACGAGATGGCCAAAAAATTCAACGACCAGAACCTGGACCTGATCAAAGAGGAGTTCGAGGCCAGGAAGCTGGGAAGCCAGGATTCCATCGATGCGGTGGGCAAGAAGCTGAAGAACTGGACGCGCAGAAAATACCTCTACACGACCAATTTCGCCATCACCAATGCGGATTACGAGGTATCGCCCTACATTGCGCTCACCGAGCTGGAAGACGCCAACGTGACCTTGCTCGACACCATCAACAATTCTCTTTCGGAGCAGGTCAGGGCCTCCAAATACGGAAAACAGCTAAACGATTACATAAAGAGGATCAAGGAAAGCCAGCCCAACAACTGATCTCAGATACGGTTGTCTCCGTCCAGGAGATCACCCAGGCCGCCGAGTATGCTGCCTTCCCCTTTTCGCTTCCCTCCCGATCTCGGGGCATGGGAAAGCACTCTGTCCGCCAGGCGACTGAAGGGCAGGGATTGTATGGCCACCGTTCCGGGACCTCGCAGGGTGGCGAAGAACATTCCCTCGCCTCCAAATACCGTATTTCGTATCCCTCCAATGAACTCGATGTCATAGTCCACCGTACGGCTGAACCCGACGAGGCATCCCGTGTCCACGCGCAGGAGCTCCCCGGGCTGCAGGTCTCGTTTCACGATCGTGCCGCTGGCGTGCAGAAAGGCAAGCCCGTCTCCCTGGACTTTCTCCATGATAAAGCCTTCTCCGCCGAAAAACCCGCGCCCCAGTTTTTTTGAGAATTCAATGCTGATGGAGACTCCTTTGGCAGCGCATAGGAAGGCATCCTTCTGGCAGATGAACTCTCCCCCGTAATCGGGAAGGTGCACCGGGATTATCTTGCCGGGGTAGGGGGAAGCGAAGGAGATCTTTCGCTTGCCGCCTGACACATTGGTGAATACCGTCATGAACAGGCTCTCACCCGTCAACAGCCTTTTGCCCGCTGAGAACAGGCTGCCCAGGATGTCCTGGGACTGCCCGGAGCCGTCCCCGAAGATGGTATCCATGCGGATGTTGTCGTCCATCATCATAAAGCTTCCGGCCTCGGCCACGACGCCCTCCTGGGGATCGAGCTCTATTTCGACGAATTGCATTTCCTCTCCGTGGATGTGGTAGTCTATCTCATGTGCTTTCATGGGGGATGGGTTTTAAAGGTAAGGGATTCAGTTTTTGAGCTTGATGCTCCAGGTGAATTCGAATTTTGACACCGTTTCGTAGTTTTCGTTGAAGCCTTCCGCACTCAGCTTGAAGGTCTGGCCTTCTCCCGTGCTCAGGGCTGCCTCTATGGCCTTGTCGACCACCTTCCCCTGGTCGCAGCTGAAGGTGATCAGCCCGGTAGCCTTTTTGAAGAAGCTCCCTTCCTGGTGAACCACCAGCATGGAGATCTTCTTTCCGGAATCTTTGATCTTCTTCATGACCAGGAGCCCGGTGACCAGCTCCGCGGCCATGCCCTGCGTGGCCCAGTACAGGGACCTGAAGGGGTTCTGGTTGATCCACTGGTGCCTGACGGAGGCCATGGCCTCGTTCTCCGACATTCCTTTGACGCGAATCCCGGAAAAATAGGCTGAAGGCAGCTTGAGGGCCAGGAAGCGGTTTAAATTTTTGGCTGTGAACTGGGTCATAATTGTGCTTGAAGGCTAAAATTACAACAATTTGAACGATTCCCGGGAGTCTTTTAAATGTTAATAAAATGTTAAATTATAGTACTGTGTATTGCATAGTATTGTCTTTTGTATATATATTTGCATAAGAAAGTATTATATACATTGTATCATGTCAACAAAGAACGATAACAACACAGCCTTTTTATTGCATCTCTCCGCATTCTTCGGGTACATGGTCCCCTTTGGTGCCATCGTGGGCCCGCTCGTGATCTGGGAGATCAACAAGGGCAAGAGCGACTTTGTGGACGCCAATGGAAAGGAGGCCATCAATTTTAACCTGAGCTATTTGTTGTATACTTTTTTGCTTGGCCTCTCCATCGTGCCGTTCGCGATCAGGATGATCCTGTCCGAGTTCCAACATTTTGACCTATTTGGGATCATAAGCCTTGCCTCGATAATCGGGCTCCTTGTCATCGCCAAATTCGTGCTGATCATCTTTGCCGCCGTGAAAGCCAACCAGGGAGAGGTGTATCATTATCCGCTAACGATCAAATTCATTAGGTAAAAACTGACATCATGATCGATTTAATCATATCCATAGTAGTATTCATCATAAACACCCTTCCCGGGGTGCTGTTTTGAGAGAGGGGGACTGGCTTCACAATCAGAAGTAATAAAAGAATAAAAGGAAAAACATGAAGATTGAAAACACAAAAGCGCAAATGCGGAAAGGGGTTCTGGAGTTCTGCATTCTTTCCATTCTCGCGAATGGGGATGCCTATACCTCCGAGATCCTTTCACAGCTCAAAGACGCCAAGCTGCTGGTGGTCGAGGGTACCGTGTATCCTCTGCTCACCCGGCTGAAGAACGCCGGATTGCTGCATTACAGGTGGGAGGAGTCCACTTCAGGGCCACCGCGCAAATATTACGGCCTTACGGAGACGGGAAAGATCTTCCTGTCTGGATTGAACACAACCTGGGCTGAACTGGTAACTGCAGTTGGGACCATCACCAAGAATAACGAATCAAAAACAAAAGTAAAATGAACAAGACAATCAATATAAACCTGGGTGGCGTATTTTTCCACATCGACGAGATCGCCTATGACAAGCTGAAAGGCTATTTGGATGCCATTCGGCGCTCATTGAGCGACGACCCGCAGGGAAGGGATGAGATCATCACCGACATTGAGACCCGGATCGGAGAATTGTTGTCTGACAAGGTGAAGGACGTGCGCCAGGTCATCAACGAGGGAGACATTGACGAGGTGATCGAGGTCATGGGGAAACCCGAAGACTACATGGTCGATGACGAGATATTCAGCGATGAAGGCTACAGCGGCTACAAGCAAAGGAGAACCAAGAAGCTCTACCGCGACGGGAGCGACAAGTTTTTGGGCGGGGTTTCCTCCGGGATCGCGCATTACCTGAACGTAGACGTGATCTGGATCCGCCTGGCCTGGCTCGTTGCAGCCTTCGGCTTCGGTTTCGGGTTCATCGTGTACCCCTTGCTCTGGATCCTGCTTCCGGAGGCCACCACCACGGCTGAGAAGCTGGAGATGGAAGGGGAGCCGGTGAACATCAGCAATATTGAAAAAAAAATTCGTGACGAGATCTCACAGGCCTCCGCACGGGTGAAGGACGGGATCGAGGACGTCTCCGAGAAGGTCAAGAACGCGGATTACAAGAAGTACGGCGAACGGGCCAAATCCGGTTCCCAGGACTTCATAGAGACCCTGGGCAAGATCTTCGTGACTGTCTTCATGATCATCGGTAAATTCATCGGCGTCTTGCTGGTCATCATTGCGGTGGTGACCATTCTCGCGCTTCTGATCAGCCTGTTCACGATCGGCTCCATGGACTTCATCCACGACGAGTGGTTCAGCTATGACAGCTTCTTCTACAATTCGTCCGGCCTTCCGGTCTGGGTGATCTCCATACTGACCTTTCTGCTGGTTGCAATTCCCTTCTTCTTCCTGTTCGCATTGGGTCTGAGGATCCTGTCGAACAACACCAAGACCATCGGGAAGACGGCCAAGCTCACCCTGCTTGGAATTTGGCTCATGGCCTTGCTCACTGCCAT
>CAZAZM010000065.1:0-5832 GCA_964489625.1 uncultured Flavobacteriaceae bacterium | reverse complement strand
CGGGGTTGAATTGCGATGTCAAGAGTCAATACGATTCGCGAGGCGTCACCGATCACATTGCGCCCCGTGTAATTTACCATAATTCCTGCAGAGCGGTAAGAATCGTAGTGTATTGAACCCTTGACCTGGTGGGGAGAGTGCTCATATCCGGTCAGTTCGGCTCCAAACAGGGTGTCCTTGAAAAAGCCCCTGTAGAGGATCTGGTTGAACAGGTTGGTTCCCATGGCCCTGTCAATACCATCGATCATCTCTCGTGTTGAATAGGTCTCACCCGGCTTGATGCCGATCTTCGCCTTGACAAGCTCCAGGTTGGCCTCGCTGATGTCTTTGTAAATGATCGTATCAAGGGTAAAGGAATCCTTAACCTCCCCCAATTTGACCTCCCTTTGCTGGTAGCCCCGGAGCTGGGAGGACAAATTCACAAGTGCCTCCATGTTCTTGTTCACCGCCTGCTTCCCTTGCTCATAGATCTCCCTGGATTTGGAGAAATCACCCGTCGAATAGGTCAGGTTGGGCACGTGATCCAACAGGATGTCGCACATTTTACGGTGTTCCGGATTCTTTAAGTTGCTCGTCAGCATAGCTGCCTGGAACAGCAGCGAGGGAATGCTGTTCAGCTCTTCTTTGGTCTGCATTCCGCCTCCCACGTCACTTCCAATGATGATGTCGGCCCCAAGCTCTTTGGCCACGTCTACCGGGAAGTTGTTTAGAACCCCGCCATCGACGAGCATCGTGTTGTCGTATTCAATGGGTTGAAACACTCCAGGGATGGACATTGTGGCCCTCATGGCAAGTGGCACAGAGCCTTTTTCGAACAGGAGTTCTTTTCCGTTGACTATATCCGTGGTCATCGCCCTGTAGGGTATGGGAAGTTCATCGAAGTCATGGATCTTGAAGGTAGGATAGGCATAGGAGGTAATGAACTCTCTTAGTTTCTGATCTTTGAGCAGGCCGGAAGTCACCTTGGGTTTGCCTTCGATGATGTCGAAATCCACCAGGTGCCTTTTGAACTCACTCTTTTCCTCCATGCTGACGTCCCTGAGGGAGATGTCCCCGCCCAGGAGCTCGCCCCAGTTGGCATTGCCCGCAATGGCGGCGATCGAGTCTCCCGAATACCCCATGGAATAAAAACCGCCTACTACGCCTCCCATGCTGGTGCCAACCACCAGGTCAGGCACGATCCCCAGGGAATCCAGTGCCTGCAGCAAAGGGATGTGGGCGATCCCCTTGGCGCCCCCGCCACTCAAAACCAATGCCACTTTGGGCTTGCCCCCTGTTTCCTTGTCCTGTGCATGCAAAAGGAAATTCCCGGAATACAAGGCCAGAATGAGAAAAATGGTCAGAAACTTTTTCATATGGATCTCTTTCACAGACAAAAATAGGAATACTGCCTTTTGATCTGACGCGGAGAAGAAGAAAACGACTACTTTTTTCTGCTCTTCTCAATGATCCTCTTTCTGAACTTGTCGTCATCTCGCAGGACCTCGAAAAAGTCGGCTATGTATTCCCGGCCCGAGTCGAATGAGCGAGAATCCGAAAAATGGGGGCTCATCAGCTCCATGGCCTCATACACCTGCTGTTCCTTCGACAGGAAATCGGATCTCACCTCCTGTAAAACGGCCTCGTCCGCCTCGAAACCACGGTACAATCTGCTGGTGACGTCCGTTATGGGCAGCACTTCGTTGCGTACCTGGGAAACTACGGCATAACTCGCGTTCACCAGGCCGGACATGTCAAAGTCATAGGGAACGGGGACAATTTTGTCGTCGACATAGAAAAGCTTCTCGTTGTGCAGGTAGACCGCCGAGAAATCAGTATTGCCGATCATGTACTGAAAAAGGGCATTGGTCACCCTGCCTTTGTCGTCCTGGGCCACATGATCGATGAATCGTTCGATTTCTTTGGCATTATGCGCAGTTTCAAAGTCCTCGTCATCCTGGATCAGGAAACCAGGAAGCTCTTCGCTGCTCGTCTTTCCTTTTCTCGTCTCGAGAAGTTCGACACTGAGGAGCCGGGTCTTGAAATGATAGGGGCTAAGGACCTCATAGATCTTGTAGGCCATGAGCTCCTTGATGACATTGTCATTGGCTTTATTGCCCTTCATACAAGGCAGGACCAGCTTGTCCTTCCTCCAATGTTCGAAGGGAGTTGCACTGGCATCTTCCTTGCTCAGCTTGATCTTCAGCGGCGTATGCTGGCAATTCGCCTTCCGCCAGCCGCCCCGTACCCTGACCTCGGCCGGAATAGCACTCCACTCGCCGTGTGCATTAAGATATGAAAGCTTCGCAGGGATGTAAGTGCTGTCGTTACTCAGGTTGTGCAGTTCTGTATAAGAATAGGAAAGTTGAATGCTCAATGGTTGGTCCGTGCCGTTCGATTGGGACCAGACCGACGCAAAGGAAGTTCCGACAAAACAAAGAATGCCAAAGACCAGGCCTCGAAAAAATTGGCTCATCATTAGATCATTTGGGTTCAAACAAAACCGATCGCCGTGCCATGGGCCCGACGATCGGTAGAATTTCAAATGGACAACCGTATCAGTTGTTCGGTGTTCCCTCGGTCATCTTGGCCATGGCATCACCCAGGTTGAACGATCCGGGTTTTTGCCTTGGAGGGAAGTCCCCAAAGCTCTGCAGGTATTTGCCTACATAGGCCTGGGCCGGGGCAAGAACATAGGCCCGGTTGATCCTCCAGTAACCGTAGCCCATTCCTTCGTGATCGGCCCGCTCAAAGGGATCCGTTCTCAAATTAAAGAGCTTGGGCAAGCGCAAGGTCACAAAGGGTTCCTGCCATACGTCGAAGCCGTGGGACCTTTGTTCCATGAAAACTATTTTCCAGTTGTTGTAGCGCAATGCTGCCACATTTCCGTCATCGGTCCAGTAGAAGAATTCCTCTCTGGGCCATTCTTTCGTGTCCCCTTTGAAATAGGGAAGCAGGTTGTACCCGTCCAGATGCACCTTATAGGATCTCTTCATGGAGGTTACTCCTTTCAACAGGTTGCTTTTGACATTGGAATCCCCGGCCGCAGCAAGAAATGTGGGCAACATGTCCTCATGAGAGCCGATCTCGTTGATGATGGTTCCCGGTTCGATGACTCCGGGCCATTTGATCATGCAGGGGACCCTGTAACCGCCCTCCCAGTTGGTGTTCTTTTCACCGCGGAAAGGAAGTGTTCCTCCGTCCGGCCAGGACATGGCCTCGGCACCGTTGTCGGTGGAATACATGATGATGGTATTGTCTGCTATGCCGAGTTCATCCAGTTTGTCCAGGATCTGACCGATGTGCATGTCGTGTTCGACCATGCCGTCTGGATAAACTCCAAGACCCGTCTTTCCTTTGGCTTCGTCGTTCAAATGAGTCCAGATGTGCATACGGGTAGAGTTCCACCACAAGAAGAAGGGTTTGTCCGCCTTGTGTGCCCTGTCCATGAAGTCCAGGGCCCTGTCAGTCACGTCGTAATCGACGTTCTCCATTCTTTTCTTGGTCAGTGGCCCGGTATCTTCTATGCGGCCATCTGAATAGGAATGGATAACGCCCCTGGGTCCGAATTTCTTCTTGAATTCATCACTTTTCGGGTAGTCGACATTCTCGGGCTCCTCCTCGGCATTCAGGTGGTACAGGTTGCCGTAGAATTCGTCAAAGCCGTGATTGGTCGGAAGGTGCTCGTCCCGGTCGCCCAGGTGATTCTTCCCGAACTGCGCGGTCATGTAGCCATGGCTTTTCAGCAATCCCGCAATTGTCGGATCCTTTTCGGACATGCCTTCTTTGGCACCTGGAAGGCCCACCTTGGTAAGGCCGGTCCTGATCGGTGACTGCCCGGTGAGGAAGGCCGCCCTTCCTGCGGTACAGCTCTGTTGTCCGTACCAGTCCGTGAAGATCGCTCCTTCTTTGGCGATCCTGTCAATGTTCGGGGTTTGATACCCCATCATGCCCATGTTGTAGGCACTGATGTTGAACCAGCCGATGTCATCACCCCAGATGACCACGATGTTCGGCTTTTTCTGGCTGTACCCAATAGACGCCGTCAAAAGCGCCAGGAGCACGATTAGTTTGGTTGTTTTAGTCATAAGCTTAAGATTTGGTTGTTAAAATGACAGGAATTGGGCCAAATCGACCCAGCAACTTTTTAAACGCGGTAATGATCTCCCCTCCAATTCTGGATCTCCTTTTTGATCTTCTCCTCGCTGAGGTTCTCCTTTACGGCCCTTTGTGCGAGTGCCGGAAGCTCTTCGTCCGAGGCGAACCTCAGGCCAATGATCTGCCTTACCGTGAGTTCTGTAGGAAGTGGCTTTTGGGTAAGCAGGTAATGCCTGAACTTCTCTTCCGCCACTATGGCTCGATCCTGGGCCTTCAGGGCAAACATTCTGCCAAAGAGCGTAGAAAGAATCAGAATCACCGAGATCAGGACGATCAGGGAGGCGGAATACAGGTTGTCATGCGATGACTTGACAAGGTTGACGATCGACCCGATGAGCAATAAGAGCAATACCGGCATTGTAACAAAATGGAACAGCGGGAAAAACCGTCGATGATTGGAATAAGTCTGCTTCTTCATGGGATGGTTGTTGATTTGAAGGATTTAGTTGAATGAATCGCAGGTATTAAGATAATCATTTTTTGAATACGATCCACGCGTTCTCAATCGGCCTCCTTCCTGAGCACCTGCAGGGGAGGGCTCTTCAACACACTCCGGCTGTTGCCCAATCCGACGATCAGGACGAGCAGGGTGATTCCGGGGAAAAGCACCAGGAAGGGGAAAAGAGAGGGCGCAAAGGCCATCTCGAACACCGACCAGGCCAGGATCTGGCTGCTCAAAAGGGAGAGCAGGATTCCACTCAGGCTTCCCAAAACCCCGAGGTACAGGTATTCCAACGATACGATCTTCAGGATCTGCTTGTTTGTGGCTCCAATGGTCCTGAGCAAAACGTTCTCCCGGATTCGCTGGAATTTGCTGTTCCTGATGGCTCCGATCAAAACGATGATCCCCGTGATGATGCTGAAGATGGCCATGAAGTTGATCACCCAGGAAATTTTTGTGAGCACCTGGTCGATCAGCCTCAGCATCTGTCGCATGTCGAGTATGGAGATGTTGGGGAATTTGCTGACCAGCTCAGACTGCAGTCGGGCCGAGCTCTGGTCGTCGGGGGTGTTCGTGGTCAGGACATTGAACTGGGGAGCATTTTCGAGTATCCCTTTGGGGAACAGCAGTGAGAAATTCAGCTGCATTCGCCCCCAGTCGACGGCCCGGATGCTGGCCACGCGGGTCTTCATAAGAACCCCCTGCACGTTGAAAGTGATGCTGTCCCCCACTTTGAGCTGGGCGTCGCGCACTACGTTTTCGGCAACGGAGATGTCAACGGGTATGGAAGGGTCGTAGACCTGCTCAGCGATCCATTCACCTTCTATGATCTCTTCTGACTCGATGAGCGAATCCCTGTAAGTGACCCGGAACTCGTGGTTGAGCATCCATTCGTTGATCCCAGACGTCGTGTCCTTGCGGATGTCGTTGTTCAGGCGTCCGTTGATGCTGTGGACCCGCATGGTGACGATGGGAATGTTGTCGATCACCTTGTCCAGGCTTGCGGCCACTTCTTCCTTCTGGTCCTTTTGCACGTCCAGCAGTATGATGTTCGGGACGTTGCCCCCACTGTCGAAGGATAGTTTCGAGAGGAGCATGTCTTTGGTGAAATAGAGGGTGCTGATCAGAAAGGTGCCCACCCCGATGGTCAGGATCAGGACCAGGGTCTGGTTCTGGGGCCGGAACAGGTTCAGCAGGCTCTGCCTCGCGCAAAAGCCCCATGACGTGGGGAAATATTTTTTGATGCCCCGGAT
>CAZAZM010000064.1:0-6581 GCA_964489625.1 uncultured Flavobacteriaceae bacterium | reverse complement strand
TGCCCCGACCCAATGCCATTCTGTGCATTTCGGCGCATTGGGAAACCAGGGGAACGCAAGCTTTTTCAACGACAAACCCGTGGCAGGTTCCCTGACCATGACCTCGGTTAGAATAGGATCAGAAACATGACAAAACGTAATACAATGAAATACAAAGTCCACCGAATCGACGTCAACCAGAAGAACATGCAGGAGCGGCTTGAGAATTTCCTGAACCGGATCGACGGGGAGATCCTTTCCATCGTTCCCAATGTCAAACCCACCTTTCTCATGATGGGAGGCACCGCAAGGGTTGATTACCTTTTGATCGTAGAAAGGATCCGCAATTGAGTTGAATTGCGTAACTTCCCACCAAAGAAAAATGACCCAAAGCTCGAGCACATGACCTACCCGATCATTCCCATGGTTCTTATCCCCGTTTTCCTAGGATACGTCCTCTATCTGATCTTCATCAAGAAAGACCTGAAAAGCCAGTTCAAAACGGTAGTTCTGCCGGGCGCTTTGTTCATCGTCATCTGGGCAGTGCTTTATTATTTCCTCCTTTGACAGAAGAGACAAACCACATCCCTGCACAGTGCCTTTGACGGCCTGATCCACAGGTGCCCAAAAAAAATGACCCTTGATGTCTAGCCAAAAAGGATCACGACGCTGGATGAGATTGCTATGAGGTACATGAGGATTTCGAGGTATCCTTTGCCCTCAATGAATCTGGCCAGTTTCTCTGTCGTGCTTTCCTTTTGATGTGTTGGAATTGTTGCCCCCATTTTATTGAAATTTTAGACTATAAAATTACGGGGTATTCGAGTAGATTTTCATGATAAATGTCATCCTGACACAATAGATACAGAAAAACTTAGACCCCGGCACAAGAATTTCTGAAATTCCATTGACCGCGGTCATTTTTTCCAAAAGGCGGATTTCGTATCTTTAAAGATGTACAATCAATAGAATATGTCATGAGCATAATGTCAGACAATGTGATCCCCGGCAAACAGGGCAAGGTTTTCGGGACCAATGCCCGGGACAGGGAGGATCTGGAATTCATCAAGGAGAAGATTCTTGAACTGGCTGGCATTGATCGTGTGATCCTGGATCCGGATGTCTTCCCGAAGTCATTCACCGTGTACACCACAAAGCTTGTCAGGGTGCATGACATCGAGGAAAAGGTGAAAACCGCCGGTTTCCATGCCATCCCCAAAGAGAGCATCGAGATCTGATGGGGCCCGGGGCCTTCAGAGATTCTCGAGAATCTCTTTGAAAAAGGGAATCAACGCGCTGGCGATCTTCTCATGGTCTGCCAGGGAGGGATGTCCTGTGCATCCATGTGACTCCATGGGTTCAAACTCAAACACCTTCACTTCGATAGCCGGTTTCAGCAATTCCTGGATCTCCCTCAGGCAGCCTATCAGCTCTTCCCTCCTCTCTCCGAGCAGCATGGGGCTTGAAAGAAGGACGATCTCGGCCTGCGGGTAATGACCTCTCACCATCCCAACGAAGTCCAGGTAATTCGAAATGAACTTCTCACGGTCGAAGGGCTTGCGGTCCTTGATCCCATCCCCGAGGGAGAGATCATTGGTCCCCAGGCAAATGCTCACCAGGTCAGGGCTAATAGAAAAATCATAGTCGCCCTCCCCCATCGCATTCAGGTAGAGGCGCTCGTAAACCTCATGGATGATGGGCTCCTCGACGTGATCGTCGTTCCAGTTCCTGTAGATCCCGATCCCGGATACCGAGCTCAGAAAATAATCCGCCCCTAGCGCCCGGGCCAACCTGGGGCCATAGGCCAGGTAGGCATTGTGTTGATCGTGGTAATAGGCCGTTCCGCAGGGAATGGTCTCTGTGTCGGCTGCTGCCCCGCAGGTGATCGAGTTCCCGATGAACTCTATGGTCTTTCCTTTCTTTTCCGGGATTCTAGACAGGGATTCGGCACGCACCTCGTGAACAAGCAGGTTCCCGGTTGCCGCTTCGGTGGCCTTGTGAAGGCCGATCCGTGCCTGCTGATCAGGGAGCGCAAATCTGAAATCGAGGATCTCCCCGTTTCGCAAGAGGTGCCTGCCCCTGTCCTGCCCGTTGAGGGTGAGCACGAAGCTGTTCCCGCTTTCGTACTGTGACTGCAACCTCAGCGCGATCGAATCTCCCGTTGCCTCGAACTCCACGGAGGATGCGGGGCTGATCAGCGCCAGCGAGGAATCCTGCAGCAGCTCCCACCTCCCGGTTCGCTGCATCCGTTCATCGGCCGGCAAAAAGGTCTTGACTTCCGGCTCACCCACTCCCCTGCAAGCGACAAGGGAAAGGCAGCCCAGGGCGAACAAAAGTGTCGTTCTCTTCATGTTCAAAAGATAGAACCTGCAATTTAGGGCGCTTGGTCCAAATAGAAAACCATTCGTTAAAAATCCTTATTTTTAATCAACATTAATCACCCTATGACCAGAACAAGTCTTTTTCTGCTGACATCCTTTGCGCTTTGGCTCTGCTTCGCCTGCTCCGGGAGAGAATCAGGCGAAACGGAAGAAAGCGAGATCGCTCAAACCCCTGAAATGGAAGAAAACCACAACAATGAGACCCGGAAGCTGGATTACCTGGCCCTGGGGGATTCCTACACCATAGGTGAAGGAGTGCCCGAAGAACTGAGATGGCCCAACCAACTGGCCGAACGGCTCGGCGCCTATGACATCGACCTGAGTCCGGTCGACATCATCGCCACAACGGGCTGGACCACGCGCGAGCTCCTCAACGGAATCGAAGCCGCCGATCCCGGGAAACACGGCCTTGTCTCCCTGCTCATTGGGGTGAACAACCAGTACCGCAAGCAGCCCTTTGAGATCTATGAGCGTGAGTTCGTCGAGTTGCTCAGCATTGCCACAGAACTGGCGGGCGGCAAGCAAAATGTCTTTGTGGTGTCCATTCCCGACTACGGGGTGACTCCTTTCGGATCCGGGGACCCGGAGGGCATCGGAAGGGAGATCGACCGGTACAATGCCTATGCACGAAAGATCTGTGAAGAGCAAGGCATCCCCTTTGTTGACATCACCGGGATCTCGAGAGAACTGGGCGACAGCACGGGCGCCCTGGCAGCAGACAGGTTGCATCCCAGCGGTTCCCAGTACACCCAATGGACCGAGGCCATCCTGCCGGTGGCCCTCGAACTGATCAGGAATCGGCCTTAGTTGAATGGATCAATCAAAATTCCTGGTTCCGAGAAAAAGATTCTCCTGTGTTTTCTCCCTCAGGATGCGATTGAGGTGGTTCATGTCGCTTAAAACTGAAATTCCTTCATTTCCACTGATTTCCACAGTGTTCTGACCGGCGGTTCTGAGTTGTTCCTCCCTCATTGCTTGTTTTGTTTTGCAGGATTGTGAATTCGTTTACAAGATAGTGGAACAGGGCCGGACCTTTCATGACAAAAGTCAGGCCTTTGTTGCTGATATGCGTCTTGTTTCGTAAATTTAAGGGTGGCTTAGTTGGAACCATGATCAGGATCGCATTTTTAGCTTGCTTCTTCTGCTGGCTGGACCTTGCCGCGCAAGACGCCCAGGGGGACAAGTATGAGGGCTCCCGGGAGAACATGGTCCTCACCCAGATCAAGGCCCGGGGCGTCACCCACATTCCGACCCTAAGCGCCATGAAAAGCGTTCCGAGGCACTTGTTCGTGCCCATGGGGCTGAGACAGTACGCCTACAATGACGGGCCTCTGCCCATAGGGTACGGCCAGACCATTTCACAACCCTATATCGTTGCCTTCATGACCCAGGCCCTTCGGCCCAGGAAGGACCATCGCGTGCTGGAGATAGGCACGGGCTCGGGCTACCAGGCTGCAGTGCTCAGCCAGATCGTGGATTCGGTGTTCACCATTGAGATCGTCAAGGAACTGTTCATCGAGTCGGGCAACAGGCTGAGATCGCTGGGCTACGACAACATTGCCGTCAAGAACGCCGATGGATACCATGGGTGGCAGGAGAAGGGACCCTTTGACGCGATCATCGTGACCGCAGCGGCAGAATTCGTCCCTCCCCCGCTCATAGAGCAGCTCAAAGAGGACGGACGCATGATCATCCCCGTAGGCAGCCCCTTTGCCACGCAGCAATTGCTGGAGGTGACAAAGAAGGACGGGAAGCTGCGCAGCAAGAACCTCATGTTCGTCCGCTTTGTGCCTTTCACCCGTTCAAAGGCAGAAGAGGGGTCCGATGAGAACTGAGGCACATATGGCCAGGCCCTGGAGAACGGCTGTCTCCCTGTCGCTCCTGTCCCTATCGATGGTCTCCTATGAGATATTCCTGATGCACTTTTTCAGCATAGTGCAATGGCAGCATTTTGCCGCCATGGTCATCTCGATCGCCCTGCTGGGCTATGGCGCCGCCGGAACCCTTCTCTCTCTGCTAAGAAGGAGGGTCCTCGAACATTATAGCTTCCTGCTGCCTTTCTTCATGGTAACGGCGGGCCTCCTCATGGCTGCCTCGCTTCCCGTTTCCAGGACAGACCTGTTTCTCTTTGACTCCTATACCCTGTTCATAGAACGAAACCAGTTTTGGAAACTGACGGCGAACTACCTCATCTTCTTCCTGCCCTTCTTTTTTGGAGCCCTGGCTGTTGGCGCCATCTACATGAAAGAGGTCGAGCAGATAGGCCGGTTCTATTTTGCCGACCTCCTTGGCGCAGGACTGGGGGGCCTGGTGGCCATCGCCCTGATGTGGACCCTGCCCTTGCAATCCCTTTCCGCATCCATCTGCCTTCTTCCCATCCTGTCGGGCATGCTCCTGTTGGGAAGTCCGGCTAACCGAGAGAGGTGGTCACTCCTGGCCTATGGGCTGGCCGGGATCTCGATCACGGTCTTCCTGCTGAACCGGCCACCCGATCTCAAACCCTCACCCTACAAGAGCATCAGCTATGCGATGAACCTGCCGGAGGCTCGTGTCGAATGGGAGGAGCACAGCCCTCACGGATTGGTCCAGGTGCTAAGCTCCCCGGCCCAGCGCTTTGCCCCCGGCCTGAGCCTGAACTATCAGCAAGAAGTCGTTCCAGTGCCGGTGATCTACGTTAACGGAAACTGGCACTCCGCAATCCCGGTGGAAAAAGCCTCCGGGGTGCTCGATTACACCACCATGGGTCTACCCTACGAAATACGGCCCGTCAGGACCCTGCTCCAGCTGAATGCGGGGGCCGGGCTGGAAGTCCGGCAGGCCTTGTCGCACGGAGTGGAGCGCGTTGTGGCCCTTGAGCCCAACTCCACGGTGCAGGGCCTGCTGCGGGAAAGGTTCTCGCAGCACACCGACTCGCTGTACCACAACCCGAGGATCGATTGGCGGGTAAACAGCCCGAGGTCCTATTTGCAACAGGCTGAGGACAGATACGATCTGATCCAGTTGCCCCTGCTCGGAGCCTTTGGCGGTTCCGTGGGCCTCAATGCCATGGAGGAGGACTGGACCCTGACCCGGGAGGGATTTTCAGCACTTTGGGACCTGCTCGAGGAGGATGGGATGCTGGCCGTTTCCTGTTGGATCGACATGCCTCAGAAGATGTCCCTTCGCCTGTCAGGCCTGATCTCCGACCTGCTGGAAAGCAAGAGGATCGACAAATGGGAAGACCACCTGGTCGCGATCCGAAGCTGGGGCACGCTCACCTTCCTGGTCAGCAAGGCTCCCCTGTCCGCTGAAGAGCGTCATCGGGCATCGGAATTTTGCGACCGCCTGCAATTCGACCCCGTTCCCCTAGAGATCCTCGCATCACAGCGAGACACCGCGGATGGAAAAGAGCCCGAAGAAGAGGGTCTCTTCAACCTGATCCAGGACCCGGGCTTTGATCGGAACCTGGCACTGATGCTGTCAACACGGCGGGATTCCCTGGTCCAAAGCTTCCCTTTCAACATTAAGGTCCCGACGGATGACAGGCCCTATTTCTTCCAGTTCATCAAGATCGGCCGGTGGCAGGAGCAAAAGGCCCTCTGGGGGGAATCCACCACCGTTTTCCTGGAACTGGGATATTTCCTGGTCCTGATCACTTTTGTCCAACTGCTGGTCCTGGCGATCGTTCTCATCCTGCTGCCCCTGGTCAAACTGAAATGGACGGGCAAGGATAAGACCCGGGTGATCCTCTACTTTGCCTCCCTGGGCCTGGGATACATGTTCGTTGAGATCGTGTTGATCAAGCACTTCCAAATCTTTCTGGGCCATCCCATCTACTCGATCGCAACCGTGATCTCCGCCATGCTGATCAGCTCCGGGCTCGGAAGCCGGTTCTCGGAGCGCTACGGCACGAACCCGCTCAGGCTGCGCAGGGCTATTCTCTGGATTGTGGTCGCCGTATTTGTTTACACCCTCTTCCTGGGCGATTTTCTTAGGCTTGCGGTGGGACTGCCTCTCCTGGTGCGGGGGATGCTCACGATCACACTGGTCGCGATCCCGGCATTCTTCATGGGGATGCCTTTCCCCATGGGACTGAAGCTGCTCAATGCCGAAAACAGCGAAGAGGTGCCATGGGCCTGGGGGATCAACGGGTCGGTTTCGGTGATCAGCACCTCCCTGGCCGCCATCATCGCAGTTGAGATCGGGTTCCTGACCGTTCTCGGCATGGCGGCCCTGGCCTAT
>CAZAZM010000063.1:0-6893 GCA_964489625.1 uncultured Flavobacteriaceae bacterium | reverse complement strand
ACCTTTTTTCATCTTGAATCTATTTTGTGACAATACGACACAAATTTAATCAAATTTTATTTGTGACCAAACATCACAATCACTATTTTTGCCTTATGGACATTCAAGAATTCCTGGAGAGGGGAGACAGGCACTACCTGCCAAACCTGAGCATCGACATAGTGGTGATCGGCTACGAGGAGAATAGGCTCAAGTGCCTCCTGCTCAAGATCGGCAAGAGATGGGTGCTGCCCGGAGGATACATCCAGAGAGATGAATCGGTGAACAGTGCCGCAATGCGTATCCTGAAGGAAAGAACGGCACTCGAAAAGCCTCATTTGAATTTCCTTTCCGTATTCGGAGACAAGGACCGCAGCTTTGGAGACCAGTTCAGGGAGTTTGCATCAGACAGAGGCATTGCCTGGAAGGATGAATATTGGTTGAATTCAAGGTTTGTCACCCTGTCCCACTATTCCCTGGTCAACATCCGGGAAACCTTTCCCAGCGCCGGGTCCTATGACGAAGAGATCGCCTGGTTTGGTTTTGATGAGCTCCCCGAAATGTGGCTCGACCATGGAGAGATCGTCAAAGAAGCGCGTAAAAGGATGAAGCAGGACATCAAAGGAGGCCAGACCGTTCATCAGCTGCTGCCCGATAAATTCACCATGCCCGAACTGCACCAGCTGCATCAATGCATCCTGGAAGAGGAACTGGACCGCAGCCGTTTTCAGAAGAAGATGCTGGCATCCGGCGGGTTTGAGCGATTGCCCAAGCTGCAGAAAGGAACCCCGGGGAGAAACCCCTTCCTGTATCGGGTCATTCCCGATTAACTTTCATTAGCCTATTTCTTTGATCCGTCTCTAATTTTTTTGAACAACAGGGTCATGCTTTCCGGGTCGATGGCTTCCATGTCCACCAAACGCAGAGATTTGACCATGGGCAAAGTAGTCGTCTTGTAGTGTTTGAAATGGGGGGTCTGCAAATGGGATTCGTAGGCTTCTCTGCTGGCATAGATCTCCAGGAGCCTGATCTCTGTGGGCTCTTCTTTCTGAATCATTGGGTAAATGCAGATCACCCCGGGCTCCAGGCGAACCGAAGCCTCGGATTCCTCTTTCAGTATGGCCAGGTATTCCTCCAAATGGTCTGGTTCAATGCTGATCTCCGCGATGCGGACCATCATGCCGTCGGAATTGTCTTTCGTTTGTGCTTGCGTCCTGGGCATGGCTAAAATTATGAGGGATGCGAACAGCAATCCCATCAACATGGCTTTTGATTCTTTCATTCTGAGCGTCTTCATTATCAATTATTAATTCATCGAGATCCTTTCGGATCCGCGTTCAACCCGGATCCAGCTTCCTGATGACTTTGGCCGGAATCCCTGCCACAACCGTGTTGTCCGGAACGTCCTTGGTCACCACCGCACCCGCAGCCACCACCGAATTCTCACCTACCGTCACCCCGGGCAGTACTGTGCAGGCGGCCCCCAGCCAGGCATTTCTCCTGATCCGAATGCTCCCGAGGTCAAGCGATTTTCGATCTGCAGGGTCCAGGGGATGGTTCTCGGTGATCAGGTTCACCTTCGGTCCGATCTGCACCTCGTCCTCAATGATGATCCCTCCGAGGTCGAGGAAAGAGCAGGCATGATTGATGAACACATTCTTGCCCAGGGTGATGTGCTGCCCAAAATTGGTATAGAACGGTATGAAGATTCGCGTGCTCTGATCGATCGGCTTGCCGATCAGCTCGCTCAACCGCTCGCGGATCTCGTCCACGCTGGTGGAGCTGTTGAGGTCAGCTGACAGCCTGATGGCACGGTTGACCTGTTCCCAGGCATCCGGCCAGCCCGGATGCTCTTTGGGTAGGATCCCGCCTTTCAGCATGAGCTCGTAAATGGTCTGTTCTCCTTTTTCCATAGGTTCGGACTATCTGTTTACATAAAAGTAGGAATTATTGGCTCATTTATCCGCCAGACAGGTCGGGATTCGGTTCCACAGAATGTGACTCGATCTACAAATGCCTCAAAACCATATTTTTAATGATCCTGAAAAAAACCTTCCTTTGATTAACTTTGTCACTCCATAGGTACTGATCATGAAGCCCACATTCAAATCATTTCTAGTCTTGCTCGTAACTGTATTAACTATGTTCAGCTGCGGGGACAAACAGGACAAGGACCTGCCGGGAAGTTCCGGCAATAAGGGAGAGCAAAGCATCAAGAAGGCTGCTTATAATTTTGAGCAGATCCCCTCCGAACAGAGCGGATTGACCTTCAGCAACACCCTGGTCCACGACCTGACCACGAAGTCCAATGTGTTTGACCACGACTATTTCTATAACGGCTCAGGTGTCGGCGTGGAGGATATCAACAACGACGGTCTGAAGGACATCTTCTTTACGGGCAACCAGGCGCCGAACAGGCTCTACCTCAACAAAGGGAACCTGGTCTTCGAGGACATCACCGAATCCGCCAACATCAACTCGGGCAACAAGAAATGGTCGAGCGGGGTGACCTTTGCCGACGTGAACAACGACGGCTGGATGGACATCTACGTGGCCCAGGGCGGGCCCTATGAAAAATCCGAGCGCAAGAACCTTCTGCTGATCAACCAAAAGGACAACACCTTTGTCGAGCAGGCGGCCGAATACGGCCTTGACGACCATGGCATCAGCACCCACTCTGCCTTTTTCGATTTTGACAAAGACGGGGACCTGGACTGCGTGGTCATGAACGAGAACGAGTATTATGGGGTCTACCCTTCCATGTTCTACCAGATCCTGAGCGACAAGGCGGAGCTGAAGGAGAATTCAAGCCATTTCTACCGCAACGACAAAGGCAAATTCACCGACATCACGGAGCAGGCGGGGCTGCTCAGGCCTTCTTTCGGCCTGGGACTTTGCGTCAGCGACCTGAACGACGACAACTGGCCGGACATCTGCCTGGTGAACGACTATTACCTGCCGGATGTCATGTACATCAATAACCAAAACGGCACCTTTACAGACCAGATCAAAACCATGACCCGCCAGATCGAGTTCTCGGGCATGGGCATCGACATCGCAGACATCAACAACGACAACCTCAGGGACATCTTTGTCCTGGACATGGCACCGACGAATCACGTGCAGTCCCAGACCCTGATGGCCTCCATCAACATGCCCCAGTTCGACCTGCTGGTCAACACCTATGACTACCAGGCACAGTACATGTACAATGCCCTGCAGCTGAATGTCGGAAACAATCGGTACCACAATATCTCTCAAATGGCGGGCCTTTCGGAATCGGACTGGAGCTGGGCCGGGCTCATTTTCGACACTGATCACGATACGCACGAGGACATTTATGTCACCAACGGCTACAGGCGTTACTCCTCTGACTTCGACATCCGGAACCAGGTGACCGAAGCCAAAAGAAGGTTCAACGGGAACGTTCCCCTGTCCGTGAAGGAGGAGATCTACAACAGCCTTCCCACTGAAAAGCTGGCAAACATCCTGTTCAGGAACAAGGGGGACCTGATCTTCGAGGATGTCACCTCCGTATCGGGACTCGGCGCACCCTCCTTCTCAAACGGGGCCGCCTATTCGGACCTGGACAATGACGGGGACCTGGACATAGTGGTCAACAACATGGACGAAGAGGCCTTCCTGTTCAAAAACAATACAGTGGAAAGCGGCTCCGGGAACTATCTCAAAGTCGTGACTCGCGGAAACCTGTCCGAGGATTTCGCCAAGGTGACGATTTCCTATGGAGGGACCAGGAAGACCAAAGAATCCATGCGGGTCCGGGGCTACCTGTCGGCCGTGGACAAGACGGTGCATTTTGGCCTGGCAGACACAGAGGTCATCGATACGGTCAGGGTACTTTGGCCATCGGGCAATTACCAGGAGCAATACGGGGTATCCGCAAACACCACCCTGACCTTCCAGGAAAAAGATGCGACGCAAAAGCTCAAGGAGGAACCAACCGCAAACCATTGGTTCAAAACAACCACAGGAGTGATCGACTTCGTGCATCGGGAAAACGAGTTCAACGACTTCGACAAAGAAAAGCTCCTGCCCTACATGCAGTCCACGCAGGGGCCCAAAATGGCCCTGGGAGACGTCAACGGGGACGGGCGAGACGACCTGTACATCGGCGGCGCTCACAAGCAGGCCGGGCAGCTCTTCCTGCAAACCGGGAATGGCTTCAGGAGCGCAACCCAGAGGGCTTTTGTGGAAGACGCCGAACACGAAGACATGGAGGCGCTTTTCCTCGACATGGACGGTGACGGGGACCAGGACCTGTATGTGGTAAGCGGGGGCAGCGAATTTGAGGAACGCTCGGAAAGCCTCAGGGACAGGATCTACCTGAATGACGGGAAAGGCAATTTCTCCCGGCTTGAGTCTTCGGATGTCTATGCCTACACGATCAGCGGAAAGAGCGTTGCCAGCATCGACTATGACAAGGACGGAGACCTTGATCTCATTGTGGGCAACCGGATCAAACCCCAGCAATATCCCCTGCATGAGCCCTCGCTGGTCTACGAGAACGTCAATGGCAGCTTTCGAAACGTGACGCCCCAGGTCGCCCCAGGCTTCGAAGATTTCGGGATGGTGAACAAGGTGATCGCAACCGACATCAACAATGACGGATGGGAAGACTTCATCGCTGTCGGCGAGTGGACCCACATCGGCATCTTCGTGAATGAGAACGGGGTGTTCCGTGATGTTTCGGGCCAGAGCGGCCTGGACCTCGAAAAGGGATGGTGGTTCAGCGTCATAGAGACAGACGTAAACAATGACGGCAACAAGGACTACCTGGTCGGCAACATTGGCCTCAATCTTAAGCACAAGGCCAGCCCGGAAAGTCCCCTGCGCATCTATGCCGACGATTTCGACCTGAACGGAACCCTGGATGCAGTGCTCAGCTACCAATATAACGGAATGTACGTCTCTGCTGCCGGAAAGGAGATCTCCACCCAGCAGATGCCCTTCCTGGCCAAAAAGACACCCACCTACAATCAATTTGCCAATTCCACCCTGGAGGATCTCTACGGAGACCAGGTGAACACGGCCTATATGAGGGAAGTGACCCAGTTCAGATCCCTCCTGCTCCTCAATGATGGCACGGGAAGTTTTAAGAAGGTCCCCCTCCCGAACCGTGCCCAGTCCATCCCCATCCTGGACGGGGACACCTATGACTTCAACGAGGATGGGTTCGAGGATCTTGTCATTGTGGGAAATATCTTTGACATCGAACCCTCCATCCCCAGGCTGGACAACCCCTTTGGCCTGGTCCTGATCTCAAACGGCAGGGATGGCTACTCGGCCATGGGGCCTGAAACAACAGGATTTTACATCGATGGAAGTGCCAAATCCGTCAGGCTGATCGAGCATACCTCGACGAAGAAGGTGATCGTTGCGGTGGGTGTCAGCAACGGGCCGGTCGAGACCTTCGAACTCAACCGCTAAAGATCCGGCAGACGGGAATTCTCGTTCATATTGTTTGATTTTCATATGTCCATTAGAACCGAATGCTTTACATTTAAACTGTAATCAGCAAAACGACTTCCCATGAACGAGCAGGACAAGCAAAACTTCGAACAAACTCATAATATAGACCGCAGAGACTTCATGACACGCACGGCCCTGGCCGGGTTGGGACTGAGTGCCCTTCCCCTGGCCGCGGAAGCCGCGACGTACGATTCTTCAGGCCCAAAATCCGAAAGTGCCTCAGCAAGCAGCAAACGAATGCTGGGAGACCTGGAGGTATCGGCCATAGGGCTGGGCTGCATGAGCATGACCAGCGGAAGCTACAATCCTCCGCGGACAGCCAAGCAGATGATCCCGGTCATCAGGGGAGCCTTTGACAAGGGAGTTACTTTTTTCGACACGGCAGAAGTGTACGGTCCCTTCACTGATGAGCTGATCGTTGGAGAGGCCCTGCAGCCGATTAGGGATAAGGTCGTTATCGGCAGCAAGTTCGGCTTTGCCTTTGAAGAGGGACGCAGAGGGGGTAGAAACAGCAAGCCGGAGCACATCAAGACCGCCGTTGAAGGAATGCTCAAAAGGCTGAGAACGGATCGGATCGACCTCCTGTACCTGCACCGCCTGGACCCGGAAGTCCCCGTTGAAGAAGTTGCCGGAACGGTCAAGGAACTGATCAAAGAAGGAAAGGCCCTGCATTTCGGGCTCTCGGAGGTCTCGCCCGACACCATGAGACGAGCGCACAAGGAGCAAAAGGTGGCTGCCCTGCAGACCCAGTATTCCATCCTCGAGCGCTTCCCGGAAAACCAGATCCTGGACACCTGCGAGGAGCTCGGCATCGGCTTCGTTCCCTGGGGCCCGGTGAATCGAGGCTTCCTGGGTGATAAATTCAACGAGTACAGTCGTTTCTCGGAGGATTCCAGGTTCCATTCGGTATCCACCTTCAGTCCCGAAGCCATGAAAAAGAACATGGAACTGCTTTTCCTGGTGCGTGAATGGGCAAGAAGAAAGGACGCCACCCCTGCACAGATCTCACTGGCCTGGGTCATGGCACAAAAGCCGTTCATCGTTCCGATCCCGGGTACGACGAAACTGCATCACATGAGCGAGAACCTGGGGGCACTGAAAGTGAGCTTCACGAAAGAGGAACTGGAAGAATTCGACCAGAGCCTGTCAAAACTCGACCTGGTGCGGGCACGGACGATGGAGTCTGCCCTGCAGGATCAGTAGGCCCTGTAAAGGAGTCCGTCACCAGTGTGGCGACAGGGATAACAACAAGCAATAAAATCATTCCATCATCGTTCTAATTTCCATATGACATGGCTAAACCAATGCGCTATGAAAACCATCAATGACCTCATCAACGAACTGCAGAAGCTGGATTCGGATCAAAAGAACCTGCCCTTCGTCCTTTACGATACGGAGCACAACCAGGAATTCAATTCACTAGG
>CAZAZM010000062.1:0-6927 GCA_964489625.1 uncultured Flavobacteriaceae bacterium | reverse complement strand
GGCACAGAAAAAATCAGGCTGAGTGCAATGAAAAGAATGGGCTTGAAACCAGTTGATTTCAAAAGGTATATGAAGGCATCCAAAAAATTTTCAAAAAATTTTTGATTTTGGTGTTTACCTTTTGATTTTGCCCGCATAAATAGACACATCCCCCTCAATTTTGAAACTAAGATTTGTTAGTGGTCCCCTGCCTCACCCGGCGGGGGATTTTTTTATCAGCCAGCGTATGCGGTCCAGGGATATGAGGTAATGCCCCAGGATCATCAGGCCAAGGATCAGGCCAAGACGGGGCTTGCCCATATCATACAAACACCAGACGGCAAATGAAAGGATGGCCAGCTCAATGATCAAACGCATAGGGCCCGGGGTGGGAACCGGCGCACTGCCGGAACGACTGGGGTCATCGGGTACCGTAAAGCTGCCCCAGATCACTGCCAGGACGAAGGGAAGAACAAAGGCCAGGACCATGCCCATCCAACCTTCCAGGGCATTCCATGACCATATGGCCACGGTCACCAGCACCAGGATCTCCAGCACGAAGCGAAAAAGCAAATTAAGGGGGTGCGAGCCCAGGTTCAATAGATTCATCTTTTGTCAATTCCCTAAAGATACAAAGTTCCTCCAATGTAAGCGTGCGTTTCAAGATGCCATAAACTATTCGGACCTCCAGGTGGTCAACCCGAACGGGCTGTAACACGTGGAGGTCCGAAATATTTTCCCTGAAGCCGGTCGGCGGCTGTCAGAAGTTGGTCGACTTGAGGTACTCGAGGCTCTTCTCTACGCTGACCAGAGGATCGAAGTTGTACTCCTCTACCTCTACGATGCCGTATTTCAAACCGGATTTCTCCTTGGCATCAAAGATCGGAGCGAAGTCCATCTTACCACTCTCACCCAGCTCCTTGTCATCCTTGATGTGCCAGAGCATGAAACGACCGGGATATTTTTCAAAATAGTCCAGTGCGCTCTTCCCCCCTTGTTTGATCCAGTAAAGGTCGAGCTGGAACATGACCTTGTTTGGATCCGTTAGCTCAAGCATCCAATCCTGCACGGGCTTGCCCTCGAACTCGGTCTTGAACTCCTGGTCGTGGTTGTGGTACCCGAAGTAAATGCCCTTCGCCTGGCACTTCTCGCCAACCGCGTTGAAATACTCGATATACTCCTTCAAGCCATCCAGGCTCTTGTATCCGACCTCACCCATCCAGGGCTGAACGATCCATTTCACCCCGGCTTTGGCGTGAGCATCGATCGCCTCGTCCCACCAGGCCATGGTCTTGTCCCAATCCTCTTTGGAGGGAAGGTTCTGACCCGTATGCGAGCCCAGGAACTTCAGGCCGTTGTCTTCGCAGAGCTTTTTGAATTCGAGCGGGTCCATGCCGTAGAATTTACCATCGCTGTAACCCGCGGCCTCTACGAAATTATAGCCCATTGCCCCTACTTTGGCCACGGTTCCCCTGGGATCCTGCTTCATGTGATCGCGAACCGAATACAGCTGCAGGCCGTACATTTTCTCATCGGGTTGCGGGGTCATCGCCGTGAAGCCCTGCAACAGCATGGCAGCCACGCCCAGAAAAAGGATGAGCGACCATTTTTTATCTGTCAATTTCATTTTTAATAAAGTTTAATGTTTGGATTGAATTATTCTCGGAACAGCCAAAATCGGCAGTTACAAAGGATAAATTTACCAAAATTGGAGATAAGAATGACAATAAACGGCTCTATTTTGATGACAGGGATCAATTCAAAGCTTGACCCTCGTCATTTGTTTTTCCGCCAACAATTCGCTATTTTATAGGGTCATTCAAAATAAACAAAACATCATGTATTCAGAGATCAGCAGTTACAGGGTCTTTCTCGACTCCGGAACTCAAAAGAACAGGTGCTTCACCTTCATCAACCTCTTCGACAAGTCTGAGGATATCATTGGGGTATTGCAGTTCGTGGATGAGGGACTCGAGGTGAAGGACAAGAAGAACTACGACGTGGTCCACCTTCAGTACCCGATGAGCAAGTTTCCCTACGTTCTCGACGTATTGAGGAATGAAGGCCCGGTATACATCGGCTACTGGGAAAACGAATTCGGCAAGTACGGAAGGATCTACACCGGCAAAGAGGCCGTAGGCGAGGGCGAGGGTGAAGTAGAGGTCCAAAGCAATGCGAATGGGGCCTGAGCCCTATCATTTGACCATTTCCAATCAACCCAAATTCGGTGTTCGGACAAAGTATTCCTGTTTTTGAAAACAATTCAGGGGTCTTGGTCCTGCTTCGTTTTGGGTTTTGCGAGTCATGCACTAACTTGTAGAGTTCTCGTTTTTTGTAATTAAACCAATCAAACCTTATATCATGAAAAAGCATCCAATCCCGAACTTGATGACCTTCGTCCTCGTACTCCTGGCCTTCCAGTTTGCCAGCTGCCAGACAAGGATATTGACCCCAACCCCGGAGAAGAACCCGTTCACCATAACCATGACGATCGACTTTGCGAAGTGGCAAGTGGACAGGTACGATGCCATAAGCTTCTCCGACACGGACCATCCGGGAGGAGGCATCAAAGGTCGCAAGTTCAACTCAAAGGTAGGCCCGCAACAACTGTTGAAATGGGAGGCCAAGATAACCAACACCGAGAAAAAGGATCTCGAAGTGATCCTGATCACCGTATTCAGGGACCCGGTCAAAGGAGGCGACCAGGTTTTGGCAGCACCCTGGTACGATTCGAAAAACGGAGGCAGGCATATCATTGGGTGGACGAGAAACTTCGTTCTGGAGAACGAATCGGAAGAACTGATCGAACACTACCTGATCTCCTTTGCGATAACCGATAAAAAAGGAAAGTACGACGTTTACACCATTGACCCTTTTCTTATCGGACATGACAGGTAATTTGACTTAGTTGGATTATTATGACGATCAAGGGGCATAGGAATGCAGACAGCCTGAAGCTTTGGCTGTGCTTTCTTGTGCCCGCCCTTTTCTTGATCAACCTGTTGAATGCTCAGAATCGGCAGGTAGCGGACAGTCTTGAGGCCGCCTATCTGAATGGAGTTGATGAGGAGATCGAGCTTCAATTGCTCGATGAGTTGGCCTATTCCATGACTGACTCGGACAAAAAACTGGAGTACAGCCAAAGACTGGTCGATCTGGCAACGGAAAGGGATTCCCTGCACTACCTGTACAGCGGATACCTTGAATTGGGAAATGCCCACTTCCACAAGGGAGAGATGATCGACGCGGTGGAAAGCTACATCAAGTCGGCAGAATTCGCCAGCAAAGAAGGCAACAAAAGAAGATTGGCCACCAGTTTCAGCTCGATCGCCATGGTCTACGGAACCAAGGAGGACTATGAAAAATCGAAAAGCTATTTCAACAAATCCGTAGCGCAGTTTGAAGGTGAGACCACTCTGAACCAGAAGGACTCGATCAGTTTGGCGACTGCCCTGGAAGGGATGGGCTACATGTACGTCAAGATGAGCAAACCCGATTCGGCCCTTGTCTTCCTGGAGAAGTCAGGGAAATTGTTCGAAGCCCTGGAAAACAGTCATGGTCTGGCCTATAACCTGGGAAACAAAGGGCTTGCCTATGTTGAAAAAGGAATGCCCGTGGTCGCCCAATCCTATCTCGACAGGGGCGTTCAGATACTTCAGGACCTGAACGACTATTACGGAATAAGCGCCATGATGGAGGACATGTCCCAGATGTACATCGATCTCAAAGACTACGAGAAGGCTGCATTCTACGCGGAACGAAGCCTCAAAATTGCAAAGGAAAAGGGACTCAAGGCCCAGATCAGCGATGCCAACCTTCGATTGTCGCAGATCTACGAGATCATGGGGGACTCGATAGCTTCCTACACGCATTTCAAAGAGCACATCATTTACCGGGACAGCCTGATGGACATGGCATCCGTGGAACAGATGGCTGATCTGAGAACGGATTTCGAGGTATCCCAAAAACAGCTCGAAGTAGACCTGCTCAACAACCAAAAGAGAACCCAGCGCATCATCATGTATTCCCTGGGATTCGTGGTTCTGCTCATCGCCATTTTCTACAGGCGCATCTCAAAGGAGAAGGACCGCTCGGACCTCCTGCTGCTCAACATACTGCCCTCCAGAACGGCAAAAGAATTGAAGGAGAAGGGCAAGGTAAAGGCAAGGAAGTTTGAGGAAGTCACGGTCATGTTCACTGATTTTGAGGCCTTCACCAAACACTCCCAGAACCTGAGCCCGGAAAAGCTCGTCAAGAGCGTTGACTATTTCTTTTCAGCCTTTGACAAGATCATTGAAAAATACCACCTGGAAAAGATCAAGACCATCGGGGATGCCTACATGTGCACCGGTGGACTCATCA
Source organism: uncultured Flavobacteriaceae bacterium (assembly GCA_964489625.1). Classification (GTDB taxonomy): domain Bacteria; phylum Bacteroidota; class Bacteroidia; order Flavobacteriales; family Flavobacteriaceae; genus Lutimonas. The sequence continues at coordinate 2,586 of CAZAZM010000062.1, read as the reverse complement.
GAAAGGGACCCCTGGAGCCTGCCAAGGTCATAAGGGCCGCCTTCGAGATCATCGATTTCGTGGACAGGGAAAGAGAATCGGACAACGCGGACATCGCCCACTTCAAGATCCGAATCGGGATCAATACGGGTCCGGTGGTCGGCGGGGTGGTGGGCACCAAGAAATTCGCCTATGACATCTGGGGCGATACCGTGAACGTGGCCGCGAGGATGGAGACCAATTCCAAGCCTTCCAAGGTCAACATTTCCGAGAATACCTACCAGCTGGTCAAGGATCAGTTCGAATGCGAGTACAGGGGTGAGATCGACGTCAAGAACAAGGGAATGATGAACATGTATTTCGTCCATGGCCCAAAATCAGGTATAAACAACCACGAAGTCGCAATGGAAACGGGAAAAAAGGTCAGCTCAGCACCTCATAGACCATGACCGGCTCCTTCTTGTTCTTAAGCACCTTCTCCCCGACCTTTTTACAGACAAAGGATTCCTTGATCTTCTCGTAACAGGCCTCTGTGATCAGGATCTGCCCCTTGTCGGCTGTTGACTGCAGCCGCGAGGCCACATTCACCGCGTCGCCGATCACGGTATAATCCAGGCGCTTCAGGGTGGAGGACCCTATGTTCCCCCAGACCATCTCCCCGCTGTTGATCCCGATGGACACCTGCGGGTTGCCTATGCCCAGGTCCGATTCAACCACGGCGTTCCGGATGGCAAGGCAGGCGTCGATCGCGCGATCCAGGTGGTATTCTCCCCGGAAGGTAGCCATAACCGAGTCCCCAAGGAACTTGTCCACGGCCCCCTTCTGCTTGATCACCTCCTTGGCCATGATGTCAAAATAGCTGTTGAGCATGTTGACCACCTCGTCGGCGGATTCGTTCTCAGTGATCGAGGTGAATCCGCAGATGTCGACAAAGACCGCCGTTCCCTCGACCGTCTCATTGTCAAACAGGGAGGTCCTGATCTCCTTGCTACCCATGAAATTGATGACCGTTTCATCCACGTACATCCGAAGGATGTTGTTCTCCTTGACCGCCTGCAGGGTCTGGCGGATGGTCTCCACGTGCTCGATGGTCTTCTCAATGGTGATCTCCAGGTCCTTGAAATCAATTGGCTTGGTGATGAAATCGAAAGCTCCCCGGTTCATCGCCGTGCGTATGTTCTCCATGTCCCCATAAGCGGAAACAATCACCGATTTGAGGATGGAATTCTGCTCCTTCAGCTTGGAGAGCAGGGTCAGCCCGTCCATTTCGGGCATGTTTATGTCACTCAACACCAGGTCCACGTCCTGGTGCTCCAGGAGCTGCTGCAGGGCGTGCTTTCCGTTCTCGGCGAATATGAAATCATACTCCTTCTGGCGTATCTTCTGCCTGAAGCGCTGCTTGATCAGGATCTTGAGATCCTCCTCATCATCTACTACAAGTATCTTTGTCATGGGTAATCAATTGATTAGGGAACTTATTTCTTTCTTGAGCGAGTCGAAGTCGATGGGCTTGGTGAAGAACTCCTTGGCCCCCGACTGTATCGCCTTCTCATAGTTCTGCTGGTCTCCATAGGCCGAGATCATGCTCACCTTGATGTTGGGATATCTCTCCTTGACGATGTCGAGGAGCTCCAGGCCCGTCATTCCCGGCATGTTGATGTCGGAGAAGATGTATACCACCTTGGGAGGATCATTGGTTCCCAATAGCTCCAGGGCCTCCTGCCCGGAAAAGGCAAAGACCAGGTCCAGCTTCTTGTTCTTGACTTCTTTTCTGAACTTCTGCTTGAACAGAAGCTCCACGTCCTTCTCATCGTCCACTACCAGTATTCTCATAATTTATAAATCGTATTCGTTTCTGTTTTACTCCTTGACGGGCAGGAAGATCGTGAACACCGTTCCCTTGCCCACCTCAGAGTCGAGCTCCAGGGCCCCGCCGTGCCCCTGGGTGATGATGTCGTAGGTCAGGCTCAGGCCCAGGCCCGTTCCCTTGCCGCTCGGCTTGGTGGTGAAGAAGGGCTGGAAGATCTTGTCCTTGATCTCCTGCGGGATGCCCGAGCCGTTGTCCTCAACGGTGATCCTCACCTGGTCCTTCAGCTTTTTGGTCGTCACCTTGACCGTGGGTTGATAGGACTCGTCCTTTTCCTTTTCGGCCCGGTCCGTTACCGCATAGAAGGCGTTGTTGATCAGGTTGAGCATGACCCGGCCCATGTCCTGGGGGATGATCTCGATCTTCCCGATCGACTCGTCAAAGTCGGTCTCGAACTTGGCGTTGAAGGATTTGTCCTTCGCCCTCAGCCCGTGATAGGCCAAGCGCAGGTACTCATCCGCCAGCACATTGATGGCGATCTCCTCCTTCTGCCCGGAACTGTTCCTGGAATGCTCCAGCATGCCCCGCACGATGCTGCTCGCCCGGTGCCCGTGATGGCTGATCTTCTCCAGGTTCTGCTTGATGTCGTTCGAGATCTCCCGGGCCTCTTCCATGTCACCCTTGTCGATCTCCTCCATCATCTCATCCAGCAGCTCGTGGCTCACCTCCGAGAAGTTGTTGATGAAGTTCATCGGGTTCTGTATCTCATGCGCGATCCCTGCCGTAAGCTCACCGAGGCT
>CAZAZM010000061.1:0-7027 GCA_964489625.1 uncultured Flavobacteriaceae bacterium | reverse complement strand
CCTTCAAGGTCACATTTTCAGGCACCTCCAACTGGGCGGCAGCAGAAGCCATCTCTCCATAAGAGGCCGATTTATTGCTGGATTCATGGTAAAGCATTCCCGCAGCCGTGGAGATCTCTGCCAACGGTACGCTCCATGCCTGGGCCGCCGCCTCTCTGAGCATGTGCTTTGCCGAGGCCCCAGCCATCCTGAGCCCATTCCAGCCCTGGCGCAGTGCCTGGCTGCCCCCGATGAACTGGCGGGTGTAGAGTTCGGTATTCAGGGGAGCCTGTTCCACGATCACGTCCTTCCAATCGACATCCAGCTCATCCGCGACGATCATGGGCATGGTGGTCTTCACGTTCTGCCCACCTTCCGGGTTGGGGGACATGATCGTGACAAGGCCATTTTCGCCGATCTTAAGGAAACCGTTGATCTCGAACCATTCTTTGGGCATGGACCTTATCTCCTCCGGCGTAGGCTTGCACGAGGCCAGCCAGCTGAAGCCGATCATCATTCCGCCTCCGGCAAGAGCTGTGCATTTCAAAAATGATCGCCTGTTGTATGTTGTCTTGACTTGTTGCATGTTCCTTGTTTCAATCCCGGTCATTTTCTAAATTTAATACATTATCTTGACATCGCAGGAGAAATCCCTGAAATGCATCGATCTGCCCCTACATGAAGGAAAGGAACATTCTCATCGTGATCAACCCGGCGTCCGGCAGGTCAACCTATGAACAGAGGCTCAGGGCCCTGGAGGCCAGGTTGAGCTTAAGTGAGTTAAACTACTCGAAGTACTACACGGAGATCCCGGGTAAGGGTAAGTTGACCCGATATCTGTCCAAGAATGCAGGAATAAATGAGCTTGTTGTCCTGGGAGGGGATGGCACGCTGAACTACGTGGTGAACGAGCTCCGTGACAGTGATCTGCCGATAAGCATTGTGAGTAACGGGACCGGGAATGACTCGGTGAAGTCCCTGCACGGGGTGCAGAGCTTTGAAAGACAGGTGGAGATCGCCCTGAAGGGAAAAGTCGAACGCTTTGACCTGGGTTCCTGCAATGGGAGGCGGTTCGTCAATGGGCTGGGGATCGGTTTCGACGGGCAGGTCGTTCTGCGGATGACGAACCGGAAAAGAAAAGTGGGAAGCAGGCTCGACTATTTGCTCACCGTTCTCCGAACCGTCGCCGGATTCAAGGAGAAGGAGTTGTGGTTCTCCCTGGACGGTAAAAAGATGAAGCGCAAGATCCTGCTCATGACGGTTTCAAATGGGACAACCTTTGGAGGGGGATTTGTGATCAATCCCCACGCCAGCTCCCGTGACGGGCGTATCGATGTGTGCATCTTGAACGAGATTCCTCTCTTGCTTCGATACTGGCATCTTCCGAAGCTGAAGACCGGGGCTCATCAGCGTTTGAAAGCGGCTGAGTTCTACAAGGCCTCAAGGGTTCGCATCGAAGCCTCCGATTCGCTTGTCGCCCATCTGGACGGGGAATTCATCGGATCGCCCCCTTTTGACATCACGATCCTGCCACGGGCCTTGAAGCTGAGGGTTCCGGTCTGAGCGGATTCCGTTCACTGATCTCGCCAGTCCCAGATCACGATCTTCCAGGGGCTGCCCCCGTAGCTTAGCTGGCCAAGGATCTCAAAGCCTGACCTTAGATGAGCGCTTATAGACCGGGGATTGCTGACCTGTACATCTGTCAGGCAATAGTCGAACTGGCCCGATAGCTGGGACCTGAAGAACTCGTACATTTTCCCCGACAGACCCTTGCCCCGGTATTCTTTTGCCACGCATAGTTGTCCGACCAGCACATAGTTCTTTTCTGAGAGCTTTACACCCCTGAAAACCTGCTCGTCGACCTGCCTGAAGAGGTCATCGAGCAACTCGTGTTCCCCGATCAGGGCGCGAGTGGCTACCAGGGCATAGCCGACGACCTTGCCGTCCTCCACGGCGATGATGGCCGGGGTCTCCCGGTTCATCCGCTCCAGGAAGTCGAGGCTGTACTCGGCCGTGACGAAGCCTTCGGCCTCGATTTCCTCGGGGCTCAGGTTCTTCCTAAGATTGGCCGTCTGAAGTCTTTTTATCCCTTCTATCTCCTCGCGGTTGGTCACTCTTTTGATCCGCATGGTCTGAGGTTTTGAATGTCTATGCCGAAGGTAAGGGATAATTCTGTCAAATTTCGCAATTTAGGGAGATCGGAAACGAGCGCGATTTCGAATCTATTTTTCGAGTTTTTGCAACCTATATAGCACTGAAAATCCATGTAAATTTGCTTTCTTTGGAGAATATTTGCGAGAAGCCCTTTTCTCGTTCATTAACTCAAAACTCAATACATGAAGTCAGCAGTCACCAGCAAGCTTTTTCTATCCTTTTTATTCGTATTCTTTGCCCTGTCAGTGGGTTACGCCCAATCGCTTGACAGCATTTTCAAAACCGCCAAATACAGGAACATCGGCCCCTTCCGGGGAGGTAGGGCCAATGCCGGATCCGGGGTTACGGGGGATCCGCTGACCTATTACATGGGAACCACCGGGGGAGGCCTCTGGAAGACCACAGATGCGGGGCATCATTGGAAGAACGTCTCTGACGGGTTCTTCAAGTCGGGTTCCGTGGGAGCGGTCTCTGTTTCCGAAAGCAACCCCAATGTGGTATACGTGGGGATGGGAGAGCATGCTCCCAGGGGCGTGATGACCTCTCACGGGGACGGTGTCTACAAGTCGACTGACGCAGGCAAGACCTGGCAGCACCTGGGCCTGAAAGAAACCCAGCACATAGCACGGATCGTAATCCACCCGACGAACCCGGACGTGATTTGGGTGGCCGCCCAGGGAGCCCTTCATGGCAAGTCCCAGGAGCGCGGAGTTTACAAATCCACTGACGGGGGTAAGACCTGGAAGAAGGTGCTCTACGTGAATGACATGACAGGGGCCAGTGAGCTCTCCATAGACGTTCACAATCCCAGCGTGCTCTATGCGGCTATGTGGGAGCACATGCGCACCCCCTGGCAGGTGATCAGTGGAGGCGAGGGCAGTGGTCTTTACAAGTCCACCGACGGCGGGGAGACCTGGTCGAAGATCCACAAGGGCCTTCCAAAGGAACTGGGCAAAATGGCCATCGCCGTTTCGCGAGCAAACTCCGAATTGGTCTACGCCCTGATCGAAAGTGACTCCGAAAAGGAAAAAGGGGGATTGTTCGTGTCGAAGGACGCGGGCAAGAGCTGGAATAGGGTCACCAATGACCACCGGTTGCTGCAGAGGGCCTGGTACTACATCGAGATCGCCCTGGACCCGAACAATGAGAACACGATCTACGTGATGAGCGCAGACTGGTACAGGTCAATTGACGGTGGAAATACCTGGGAAGAGATATCGACGGCGCACGGAGACTACCACGACCTGTGGATCAACCCGAACAACTCGAAGAACATGCTGATCACGGGAGACGGGGGTTCGGAGGTCACCTTTGATGGCGGAAAGCAGTTCTCTCGCCTGGACAACATGCCTACGGCACAATTCTACAGGGTCACCACCGACAACCTGTTTCCATACAACATATATGGCGGACAGCAGGACAACACCTCCGTGAAGATCTCGAGCATCGGGACCGGAGCCAGCGGGATCGACGTATCGCACTGGTCGGCTTCCGCAGGAGGGGAGAGCGCTTTCCTCGCCTTTGACCCGGACAACCCGGTCAAGGTCATGGGGGGCAGCTACCTGGGAACCATAGAACTTCTCGACGTGAAGTCTACCTCTGCTACCCAGGTCATGATCGAGCCCAACCTCTACCTGGGACTTGCGGCAAGGGACATGAAGTACCTGTTCAACTGGAACGCACCCATCATCCGCTCACAGCACGAGCCCAATACCTATTACCACGGGGCGCAATACCTGCTCAGAACCCGAGACGAGGGAATTTCCTGGGAAGTTGTGTCTCCAAACCTGACCGCCGATGACGACAGCAAGAAGGGAAAAGGCGGGGCTCCCTATACCAATGAGGCGGTAGGGGCCGAAAACTACGGTACCCTGAGCTATGTGGCGGAATCTCCCCACGAGGCAGGAGTGATCTATACGGGCAGCGACGATGGAAGGGTCTATATCACAAGAGACAACGGGAAGAACTGGACGAACATCACGCCGAAGGGCCTGCCGGAGACCCTGGTCAACGCGATCGAGGTTTCCCCGCATGACCCGGCTACGGTCTACATCGCCACGACACGTTACAAGTTCAACGATCAGAAGCCTTCCCTGTGGAAGAGCACGAACTATGGCAAGAGCTGGAAGAACATCACCGGGAACCTGCCGGCAGACGAGTACACCCGGGTAGTGAGGGAAGACACGGAGAGAAAGGACCTGCTCGTCGCAGGAACCTTCAGGGGTGTTTACGTCTCCTTTGACGGGGGAGGAACCTGGTCCTCGATGAGACTCAACCTACCCGTAACCCCGATCACGGACCTGGTGATCAAGGAAGGAGACCTGGTCGTAGCGACCATGGGACGCTCTTTCTGGATCTTCGACGACATGAGCCTCTTGCGTCAATACCAGTCTGATTCAAAGCAAGCAAAACTTTACAAGCCGGAAAAGGCAATACTCGCGAACTGGAGCGGAGGAATGAACTCGAACAGTGCGACCGGCAAGGGCGATTTCGAGGGAGTCAATCCGGCCACGGGAATGGTGATCTATTACAACCTTCCCAAACTTGAAAAGAAGGAAGAGGTGGTGCTCGAGATCAGGAATGCAAAGGGAGATCTGGTGAATCGATTCAGCTCGAAGAAGGATTCGACCTATGTAAAGTACGAAGGAGCTCCTTCCGAGAAGGACGCACTGACGGCTAACGAAGGTATGAACCGATTCGTCTGGGACATGAGGCATGACATGCTGCCCGGGGTGCCCAAGGTCTATATCGAAGGCAGTTTCGACGGCCACAAGGCCATACCCGGAACCTATTCCCTGAAGCTGACCTATCGAGACGCTACTCTTGAAACTGAGGCCCTGATCGAGAACAACCCGCTCTACGAAATCAGTCAGGAAGAGTACGTGGCCTATGAGGAATTCATGAGCCAGGCGGAGAAGAGCTACCGGGAAATGACCACAATGACCAACCGACTGTACGAGATCCGGAACCGGCTCAAGGAGGTAGCAGGACAGCTCAATGATCCTGCAAATGCCTCGCTCAAGTCAGATGCCGCATCGCTTCTCAAGGAATTGAAAGCCTTTGATGATAGCATGGTGCAGCGTTTGTCACAGGCCTATGATGACGTGGAGAACTTTGAGAACGGCTTCACGGCTCATTACCTCACGGTAATCAACCAGTCGGACAGCAGCATTCCGAAGATCACGGAAGGGGCCCGCAAGAAGATCGCGGAGCTGAACAGCCAATGGGAAGCCCATCGAAAAAAAGGGAAGGAGCTGATGGACAAAAAGGTGCCTGAAATGAACAAGGCCCTTTACGACTCCGGGTTTGGAGCGCTCTATGCCAAGAAATAGGGAATGACCTGAAATATCGACCATGGATCAGAGTTCAAAAGAGAGGATCTCGCTGAGCATTTATTTTTTCCTGCTCGGTTTTGGATTTGCTTCCTGGGCTTCGCGGATTCCGTCGATCAAGACGAATTTCGACTTCAACGAGGCCGAGTTGGGGAACCTGCTGTTGGCGATGCCCATTAGCTCGCTTATCGGGCTGCCGATCTCGGGCTGGCTGGTCTCGCGGTTCAACAGCAGGGTGCCCCTGTTCTTCTCATTTGTGGTTTTCGCGATTTCCCTCTACGGCGTGGGCTATGCGACGCGCCTGGATGAGCTGGTGCTGGCCGTCTCCCTGTTCTCGTTTGCCATGAGGATCGCCAACATCTCGGTCAACACACAGTCCCTGGCCCTGCAGAAGTTGAGGACCAAGAAGATCATCGGGTCCTTTCACGGGCTTTGGAGCCTGGGCGGGCTGGCCGGGGCCTTGTTCTCGACGATCATGGTCAAGTTGCAGGTACCGATGAAGGAGCACCTGCTTTACGTGAGCCTCATCAGCCTGTTCCTAGCCGTGGTTGCTTTTCCCTACCTCCTGAAAAAGGATCGTTCCGACGTGGGGAACCGCCTGGTCTTCGGCAAACCCGACAAGTACATCCTCTACCTGGGGCTGATGGTATTCTTTGCAGCCCTTTGTGAAGGGGGCATGTTCGACTGGAGCGGGGTCTATTTCAAGGAAGTCGTCGGCGAGGAGATCTTTACCCTGGGCTACCTGCTCTTCATGGCCTTCATGGCCTTCTCCAGGTTCTATTCGGACCGGCTCACCGAGCGGATCGGAATGCAAAAGACCTATATGCTGGGGGCCTCTATAGTAACCTTCGGCATGCTCCTGGCCATCATCTTCCCGTATTTCTGGCCGGTGCTCATCGGGTTCTCCCTGGTGGGGATAGGCGTGGCCTCGGTCTTTCCCATGACCTTCGGGCTGGCCGGGCATTCGAAGAAATACTCCCCGGGCATGGCGATCTCGATCATCTCGACCTACGGGATCATCGGCATGCTCATCGGGCCGCCCCTGGTTGGCTACCTGGCCCACCTGCTGAGCCTGCAATACGCCTTCGTACTTTTCATCCTGTCCGGGCTGATGCTAATCCCCCTCTCCAGGCGACTGTTTGCCCTCAATGAGATCCAGGAAAGCTGAGGCAGTAATTTGATCTGTGTCAAGCATTCTGTTGACGGCGATCATTGACCGACTTTCAGATTAACCCTAAATTTCCGATCAGATTTGGCGAGGAACTGACATTTGAGTTGGCTCCGGATTTAGAATTCGGGAAAAGCAGAAATTGTGAAACGAATAGTTGACAGGGCAAACGAACTTCTGAGCGGGTATCTCTATTATGACGGGGACAGCCGGGAGACCATGGTCCAGAAAAAGCTTTGGTGGATTCTGAACATGATCGGATTGCCCTTCCTTGTCGTGATGAGTCTGCTGATCTCAGACAAAAAGGGTATGGAGGTTGCCTATATCAATATCTTTTTCGGCCTGTCCATGATCGCTTCCCTGGTGGTCTTCCATTTTCACAAAAGGCATATTG
>CAZAZM010000060.1:0-8361 GCA_964489625.1 uncultured Flavobacteriaceae bacterium | reverse complement strand
TGACTGAGAAGCATCATATATTAATTTGATCGCAGCTCCAAATACAACAAATATTAAGCTATTTTAATTTGCACAATTAAAAAAACCTGCTCACACAATGAGCAGGTTTTTTTATGCCATTTAATTGCCCTAAAGGCTTCCTTGCCGACCGATCTCTCCCCTTGAAAATGAGTTCAAAAAAAAGACATGTTCAAAGGGGGCTCAAATCGGGGATTACACTGTTGAAATGTTAATAACTTCGAGCTTTATAAACACAAAAAAACCTGCATAAAACAAGGGTTTTCTTATATTTGTACGGTTTAAACAGACGCACAAAAAGACAGGAAAAAAATATGAGTGACGAAACTAAAAAAAATCAATATTCAGCGGACAGCATCCAGGCTCTGGAGGGGATGGAACACGTGCGCATGCGACCCTCCATGTACATCGGCGACGTCAGTTCCAGGGGGCTTCACCACCTTGTCTACGAGGTGGTTGACAACTCGATCGACGAGGCCATGGCCGGCCATTGCGACACCATAGACGTAGTGATCAACGAGAACAACTCGATCACAGTGCGTGACAACGGTAGGGGGATCCCTGTGGGCATCCACAAGAAAGAGGGAGTCTCTGCCCTGGAGGTGGTCATGACCAAGATCGGCGCCGGTGGAAAGTTCGACAAGGATTCCTACAAGGTTTCGGGAGGTCTTCACGGGGTCGGCGTATCCGTGGTGAACGCGCTCTCAAACCACCTGAAGGCCACGGTCCAGAGGGAGGGCAAGATCTGGGAGCAGGAATACGAGAAGGGAAAGACGCTTTACCCGGTCAAGACGGTAGGTGATTCTGACAAGACAGGAACCGAGGTGACCTTCCTGGCGGATGACACCATATTCCAGACCGACATCGTCTACAGCTATGAGATCCTCGCCGCCAGGCTGCGCGAGCTGTCCTTCCTCAACCAGGGGATCACCATCACCCTGACTGACCGAAGAAGCAAGGATGATGAAGGCAACTTTGTCAGCGATACCTTTCACAGCGAGGACGGACTCAGAGAGTTCGTAAAATACCTCGACGCCACGCGGGAGCAACTGATCGCCAACGTGATCAGCATGGAGGGAGAGAAGAATGGCATACCCGTCGAGGTGGCCATGACCTACAACACCTCCTACACGGAGAACCTGCATTCCTACGTCAACAACATCAACACCCACGAGGGTGGGACTCACCTCTCCGGATTCAGGAGGGGTCTGACCAATACGCTCAAAAAGTATGCGGAGACCTCCGGCATGCTGAGCAAGCTGAAGTTTGACATCTCGGGAGACGATTTCCGCGAAGGGCTGACTGCCATCATATCTGTTAAGGTCGCGGAGCCCCAGTTCGAAGGGCAGACCAAGACCAAGCTGGGCAACCGTGACGTCTCGCCGGCCGTGAGCCAGGCTGTGTCTGAGATGCTGACGGACTACCTCGAGGAGAACCCGGACGATGCCAAGACCATAGTCCAGAAGGTCATCCTGGCGGCCCAGGCCCGCCATGCGGCGGCCAAGGCCCGTGAGATGGTGCAGCGAAAGACGGTCATGACCGGTGGAGGACTGCCGGGCAAACTGTCAGACTGCGCGTGGAACGACCCCGAGAAATGCGAGATCTTCCTGGTCGAGGGTGATTCTGCAGGCGGTACGGCCAAGCAGGGCCGGGACAGGAACTTCCAGGCCATCCTGCCGCTCAGGGGTAAGATCCTGAACGTGGAGAAGGCCATGCAGCACAAGGTCTTCGAGAACGAGGAGATAAAGAACATGTACACGGCCCTGGGCGTGACCATCGGGACCGAAGAGGATCCGAGAGCGCTCAACCTGACCAAGCTGCGGTACAACAAGGTCGTCATCATGTGTGACGCGGATGTCGACGGAAGTCACATCGCCACCCTGATCCTGACCTTCTTCTTCCGCTACATGAGGGAGCTCGTGGAGAACGGCAACATCTATATCGCCGCTCCGCCGCTCTACCTGGTCAAGAAAGGGGCCAAGAAGGAATACGCCTGGACGGATGCGGAACGCGACGCGATCGTCGAAAAATTCGGCGGAGGCACCATCCAGCGCTACAAGGGTCTTGGGGAAATGAACGCCGAGCAGTTGTGGGATACCACGATGAACCCTGAGTACAGGACGATGAAACAGGTCTCCATCGAAAACGCAACGGAGGCGGACCGCGTATTCTCGATGCTCATGGGAGATGACGTGTCACCCCGCAGGGATTTCATCGAGAAGCACGCCGTATACGCGAACATAGACATATAGCATCAAGTTTTAACATAAATACAGAGAAATGAAAGTAACTATAGTGGGTGCCGGTGCCGTAGGAGCAAGTTGCGCCGAGTACATTGCCATCAAGGATTTTGCATCTGAAGTCGTGCTTGTTGACATCAGGGAGAACTTCGCTGAAGGAAAGGCCATGGATCTCATGCAGACAGCCACCCTTAACGGTTTCGACACCAAGATCACCGGAAGCACCAATGATTATTCAAAAACCGCGAACAGCGACGTAGCTGTGATCACCAGCGGAATTCCAAGAAAACCGGGCATGACCCGCGAGGAGCTCATCGGAATCAACGCGGGAATCGTCAGGACCGTGGCGCAAAGCATACTCGAGCATTCGCCCAACGTGATCTTCATCGTGGTGAGCAACCCGATGGACACCATGACCTACCTGACCCACAAGGCCCTTGGCCTGCCCAAGAATCGCATCATAGGCATGGGCGGTGCGCTTGACAGCGCCCGATTCAAATACCGTCTCGCCGAAGCCCTCGGATGCCCTGCTTCCGACGTGGACGGCATGGTGATCGGCGGGCACAGCGACACGGGAATGATCCCGTTGACGCGCCTGGCGGTGAGAAACAGCGTACCCGTGACCAAGTTCCTTTCCGAGGAAAGGCTTCAGGAAGTGGCCGAGGCCACCAAGGTGGGAGGCGCGACCCTGACCAAAATGCTGGGCACCAGTGCCTGGTATGCCCCCGGAGCTGCCGTGTCTGCCCTGGTTCAGTCCATCGGCTGCAACCAGAAGAAGATGTTCCCCTGCTCTGCCCTGCTGGAAGGAGAATACGGGTTGAACGACATCTGCATCGGCGTGCCCTGCATCATTGGCAAGAACGGTATCGAGGAGATCGTTGCCATCGACCTTGACGAGGCCGAAGCCAACAAGCTTCAGACCAGTGCCGACGCGGTTCGAAAAACCAACGACCTGCTGGCAGAGGTGCTGAACTGAGCACCTTGAAAGGTTTCCGGTCAAAGCCGGATCCATCATAAAAAAAGAAAGACCACCTTTTTCGGGGTGGTCTTTTTTGTTGTACAGATTAATGGTTGATCTTCAGGGCCCTGCCTGGGGAGGCCTTTAGCCTTTGAGCCAGGCCTTGAGCAGCTCAAGCTCCTTCTCTGAAGCGTCTTCCTTTCGACCCAGTTTGACCCCCTGGGTGTAGGACTGGGTATACTCGGTTGCAATGATGACCTCTTCGCCATTTCGGTCCAGCTTCACCTCGATCTGCTGCCCAGGCGTCCAGCTGTATGCGGTGCCTATTAGGCTGTTGGCGTTATCCATGGAAACTTCGGTCCCGTCGATCTCCCTGATCACGTCCCCGGGAAGGGCCCCGTTCTCATGCCAGAAGCTGTTGTTGCTCACCTCTTCCGTGAAGTAGATGGTTCCGTTCTCCCTGCTTCCTCGCAGGATCAGGGTCCCGGCATTTTGGACGGAGTTCGTCTTGACCCTGCCTTCGATCATTCCAAGCCCGACCTTGGAGAAGTACATGTCATAGTCTATTGGGGTGTCACCGATCACATGGGTTTCGAAGAACTCCCCCACCTCGGGATAGGTCATAGCCGTGATCTCGGCAATGATGTCATCGTCCTTGAAGGGCTTTTCCACCCCGTATTTTTCGGAAAGCTCCTTCATCAGCGAAAGTATCCCCTTCTCGCCTCCGCTCTGCTCGCGGATTATGATGTCAAGGCACATGCCGATCAGGGCCCCCTTCTGGTAAACGTTGTAGTAATTCGCCGCGTAAGGCTGATCGAGGATGTTCTCGCTCATTTCGGTGAAGCTCATCTCGTCGTCCATCATGGCCGCCGTCTGGATCTTCTCCATCAGATCGCCGTAGAATTCATCCTCCTGGACCAGTCCGCGGCTCACCTGGAAGTGGGTGGCAAAATACTCGGTCAGTCCCTCGTACATCCAGAGGTGCTTGGAAAAGCTGGGCTCGTGGTAGTCAAAGTAGTGCACGTCCTCGGAATGCACCGACAAAGGGGTGAGGATATGGAAGAACTCGTGGCTGACCACGTCGATCATGCTGGCATCCAGGCTCTCCTGTGACATGGACTCCGGCATGACCACCACCGTTGAGGTGTGATGCTCCAGGGCTCCCATGCCTGTGGGAGCCTCGCTGCCATCCCCGGCAAGGTACAGGTAGATGTCATAACGGCGAGTCGTGTTGATGGGGCCGAGGTAGGCCTTCTGCGCCTGCATCATGGTGTACATGGTCTCCTTCAGGTGTTTGGCATTGTGCACCCCATTGGGTGAATACACGCTGAGCACGATCCTGATCTCGCCCACCTGGAACTCCTCTACGTCAAGCTCTCCATACATCATCGGGTTGTCGGTGATGTCGAAATACCTGTCGGCCTCGTATCTCGTCGTGACCCGAGATCCGTCCTCGCTGGTTGTTTCCTTGACGACCGGAAGGGCAGCCGTCCTGTCGAAGTTAGGGGGCGAAACGATCTCCAGCGCATAGGAATTCGCTTTCAGGGAATCGAAATAGCCGATGAAGCCGTGCAGGTTCAACACGTAGTTACGGGGTTCTATGTTGGTACCGGCCGGTGAAAAAGGAGTCGGGGTCCCGCTGTTCTCCATGTCAAAAGTGTCATTGACCAGGTACGTCAGCCGGTCCAGGTCCTTTGATCCGTAAATGGCCCAGGAATTGTTGTCGAGCTGCTCTGTTCGGAGCTCGTTCCCGTTGTAGTCGTAAGCCTTGAAGTCGTCCACAAAGGTTCCATAATCCCCTACCGCGTAGGTTCCCTGGACGACTTTGGGAAGCCTGTAGATCACCGTGTCCGCCACGAATCTTCCCGGATCGATCAGGACCGGAACCCTGTCATTGTCTACCCGTGTCAGATCCATTCTTGTCTCGATGACCTGGTTGATGGCAAGGTCATTTGGTGCATTCTTTGAGCTTCCGCAACTCAACAGGATGGTGCTGAGGGCGAACAAGGCGAGTAGCTGTCTTCTCATATTGATGTTTTAATGGTTTTCGAATGAGAGACCAAAGATGCCGGAATGTTACCTTCTTTCGACTTAAAGAATTGTTAAAAGTGGCATTGGCCGGAGCGGATCAGGAAAGACCCGAGATCTTGCCCCTGGCGTCTATCGACATGTTCTCCGATGCGGGTTTGGATGGCAGGCCGGGCATGCGCATCATCTTGCCCAGGATCGGGATGATGAAACCGGCGCCCGCCGCGATCTCGATCTCCCTGACGTGGATCTCAAAATTCTCGGGACGCCCGACCAGGCTCTCGTCATCGGAAAAGCTCTTCTGGGTCTTGGCCATGCAGATCGCAAAATCATCGAAGCCAAGACGGGAGATGCGCCGCAGGTTGAGTTCGGCCGTCTTGGTGTAGCTCACGTGGTCCGCGCCGTAGATCTCCCTTGCGATGAGATCGATCTTTTCCTTTACGGGCATCTTCCAGTCATATAGCGGCTTGAAGTGGGAGGCGCCGCTTTCGACGACCTCGACCACGGCCCTGGCGAGATCCTTGGTGCCCTCTCCTCCCCGGGCCCAGCCTTCCGACAACACGGCCTTGACTCCCAGTGCCTTGCAATGCTCTATGATGAATTCGACCTCCTCGGCGGAGTCATTAATGAAGGCATTGACAGCGACAACGGGCTCGATCTTGAACTTGCGTATGTTCTCGATGTGCTTGTCGAGGTTGACGATCCCGGACTTCACCCTTTCCAGGCTGGGAGTGTTGAGCTCCTGGGCAGAAGCTCCGCCGTGGTGCCTAAGGGCCCTTACCGTGGCCACGAGCACCACGGCCTTGGGACTAAGCCCTGCAGCCGCGCATTTGATGTCCAGGAACTTCTCCGCCCCCAGGTCCGCGCCGAATCCCGCCTCGGTGACCACATATTCGGAGAGCGAAAGACCCATTTTCGTTGCGAGGATCGTGTTGGTTCCCTGGGCGATGTTGGCGAAAGGCCCCCCGTGGATGATCGCCGGGTTCTTCTCCAGGGTCTGTACCAGGTTGGGCTTGATCGCGTCCTTGAGCAGGATGGCCATGGCATTCTCCGCCTTGAGGTCGCGGGCAAACACGGGCTTCTTGTCAAAGGTGAAACCCACGAAGATGTCTCCGAGCCTCTTCTTCAGGTCCTCGAAGCCCGTGGCCATGCACAAGATGGCCATGACCTCGGATGCAGGCGTTATGTTGAACCCGTCCTCCCTGGGGATCCCATTGGCCGTACCCCCGAGACCGATGGTGATCTGCCTGAGCGACCTGTCGTTCATGTCGATCACCCGCTTCCAGAAGATGGCGCGCGGATCCAGGTTCAGGTTGTCGGCCGCCTGGAGGTTGTTGTCGATCAGTGCCGCCAGAAGGTTGTTGGCCTTCTCGATCGCGTTGAAGTCCCCCGTGAAGTGAAGGTTGATGTCCTCCATGGGCACCACCTGGGAATAGCCTCCCCCGGCAGCTCCTCCCTTGATCCCGAACACCGGGCCCAGCGAGGGCTCCCTCAGGACCACGGTCGCCTGCTTGCCGATCTTGTTCAGACCCTCGGTGAGCCCGATCGAAACAGTGGTCTTGCCTTCCCCGGCGGGGGTGGGCGTAAGCGCCGTCACCAGTACCAGGTTGTTCTTCTTTATTTTTTGCTCGTCTATGAGGTCCAGGGGGAGCTTGGCCTTGTACTTTCCGTACAGCTCAAGATCATCCATGGCGATACCCAGTTTTTGGCCTATTTCAGTGATGGGAGACAGCTCTGTTCCCTGCGCGATTTCGATGTCCGTCAATGCTTTCATAAATCTGTTCTTTTACCGGTCCAAGTTAAGAAAATTCCAGGGGATGAAACCCCTTAGAACTGCCTTAAAAATATAGGTTTTATTTCTTTCAAACCTAAATCTTTTGAGT
Organism: uncultured Flavobacteriaceae bacterium; assembly: GCA_964489625.1. Taxonomy (GTDB): domain Bacteria; phylum Bacteroidota; class Bacteroidia; order Flavobacteriales; family Flavobacteriaceae; genus Lutimonas. Next base: position 1,234 of record CAZAZM010000060.1, on the reverse strand, counting down.
ATATTTGCCCGATTAAATCAAAAATAGGATTACTAAATAATTAAGGAATGCAGAACAAGGGACTTATTAGATTATTTGCGATCATTTTAAGTGTAGTTTGCCTCTATCAGCTGTCATTTACATGGTTTGCAAAGAATGTTGAGAAAGATGCCGCAGTTTATGCAGAAACCAGTGCCACTTCGTCTGATCCGGACGAACTTGGCAATCTCGAGAAAAAATATCTGGATTCTGTCGCCAATACCCCCGTTGTAAACTTAGGTTTCACCGAATTCACCTATGACGAAGTAAAAGAGAAGGAGATCAACCTTGGGCTTGACCTCAAGGGAGGGATCAATGCCATATTGGAAGTATCCGTTCGGGACATCCTCGTAGGACTCTCCAACGATTCCAAGAACCCGGTCTTCAACCAGGCGCTTGACAATGCCACCCAGGCACAGAAAGAGAGCGACAAAGACTACATCACCTTGTTTTTCGAGGCCTTTGAAGCCGCGAGCCAGGGTTCCGTGAAGCTTGGAGATCCGAGCATATTCGGAAACAAGTCCCTCAAGGACAAGATCAACTTCAAAATGACCGACGAGGAGGTCAAACCGATCCTCCAGGACGAGGTGAAAGGTTCCATCAGCACCGCCTTTGAGGTGCTCAGGAGCCGTATTGACCGCTTCGGGGTGACGCAGCCCAACATACAGCGAGTGGGTGAGTCCGGAAGGATCCTCATCGAGCTTCCGGGAGCCAAGGACATCGACCGGGTGAGGAAGCTCCTGCAAAGCACGGCCGAGTTGCAATTCTGGGAAGTTTACACCAACCAGGAAATGGCGCAGTTCTTCCTGTCGGCCAACACCACCCTGGCACAGATCCTGAAACCCGCAGAAGCCGAGGTTGAAAAAGACAGCACGGCGAGCGAAGATGACATAGACGACCTTCTTGGAGAGGTTAAGGACTCCGTTGATTTCGAGTCTGAGAACCCCCTGTTCAGCAAGTTGTTCGTTAGATTCCCGCAGACCCAGGGAGACATCAGCTCGATCATAGCAACTGCCAACGTAAATGACACGGCCACCATCAATTCCTACCTGACCAGGAAGGAAGTCAGGGCGCTTCTGCCGGCCGATATGAAGTACGCCAAGTTCGCCTGGGACGTGAAGTCCAACAACGACTTCCTGAACCTCTACGCGCTCAAGTCGAACAGGGACGACGTCGCCCCCATACAGGGAGACGTGATCTCGGATGCGCAGCAGGT
>CAZAZM010000059.1:5872-9038 GCA_964489625.1 uncultured Flavobacteriaceae bacterium | reverse complement strand
GAGCAGGTTTTTTTAATTGTGCAAATTAAAATAGCTTAATATTTGTTGTATTTGCAGCGCCGATCAAGTTAAAATATCATTCCCCTCAGTCCAATATTTCACTTTGATCAGCAAAAATTACTAAAAAAAGTTTTACTTTTATTTCTCAGTGATCAGGCGGAAAAAAAGACATTCTGCCTAAAAACCTCGATAAAAGTAGAATACAAATCTGAAGAAATTCTGAAGTTTTTGCCCAGATTCTGAAGATTTGATAAAAAAAGCCTGTAACATATTGAATTACAGGCTTTTTTATGTAAATCAAAACAGCTTAATGTTTCGATTTCTGGGTGATTTCATCTGAAAACTTCATATTCCCCTCAAAATATTGATCTGCAAATGAAATCAAATGATGTCAGATATATTTCAGTATTCATAGCATGAATTTTGAACGTCCTGAAATAGTTGCACTGAGCAACAACATCCAATTACAGGGCAAACATAAGATGCCTTTCTAAAGAAAATCTGAAGCCTCGAAAAAAATTCCGGAGTCCTTAAAAATAAATGGAGATATTGTGCTGCTCCTCTGCATAGGAATGTGTGATCTTCCAGTGGTAGTTGTCGCAGACCTTCTTAACGATCGCAAGGCCCAGGCCAAAGGAATTGGAGGACTTGCTGTCTTTTTTGAACCGCTCGAACAGGGAGGAGGAATCCAGTTTGGGCCGGGTACCCGAATTCGAGACGCTCACAAAGAGATTGGTGGTCGAGATGGTGATGCTCCCACCTTTTATATTGTGCTTTATCGCATTGCTGATCAGGTTGTTGACCACCATGTCGAAGAGGAGGGGGTTCGCCTCCACCGTCACCTCCATGGCTGATTTCATCTCCACCGTCAATCCTTTGTCTTCCAGGAAATCCTCATAGATCTCCAGGTGCTTTTCGATGACCTTGTTGACATTGATGGGCTCCTTTTCGGTGAACTGCTTGTTCTCGATCTTGGAGAGCAGCAAGAGGGTCTTGTTCAGCTTGGAAAGCCGCTGAACGGAAGTGTAGATGGCCCGGATGTGCTGCAGCTGCTCCTTGTTCAGGTTTTCAGACTGCAGAAGCATCTCCGATTTGGACTGCATGATCGCCAGGGGGGTCTGCATCTCGTGAGAGGCGTTCTCCGTGAACTCCTTCAGGTTGTTGAAATCCGAAATGATCTTGTCGGTCAGCCGGGTCAGCGACTTGTTCAATTCCTCGAATTCGTCTATGCCCGATTCCTCCAGGACGATGGGCTTGTTCTCCTCCACGCTGAAATTCTTGACGATCTTCAGGTTCTCGTAGAAGGGCAGCCAGGCCTTTCTCATCACGTGCGTGTTCACGAAATAGATGGTGAGCATGAGCAGGAGCACCACGATGCCCACTGAAAGGGTGATGATAAGGATATAGTCCTGGTTGCGCACCAGAGAGGTGCGGGTGACGATCCGATAGGTCCTGTTGTGCAGGTTCTCGACAGAGGTCAATTGCCGGTAGAGCTCGTATTTCTCAACCCCGCTGATCACCTGGTAGATCAGGGTGTCCTTGAAATAGAGGGTGTCCCTGACGGGTGTGCTGGATTTGTAGTCTTCCACGTCGAAGATGGGAAGCGGGTAGTCGTATTTGATCTTCTGGGCGATGAGCTCCTTGTCCCACTTGAGCTTCTCGTCCTGCTTGGCCGTGGTGATCCGCTTGAGCGTGAAATAGATGACCGCACTCGAAATGATAAAGATCAGTATCGCGTAGGGGATGTAGCTCCTTCTTGTTTTCTCGATTAACTTCACGTACAGGCTCTATTCGCGTGCTTCTACTCTCCAAATTTATAACCCAGGCCATAGATGGTCTGCAGGTAATCGTTCGCCCCGCTTTTCTTGAGCTTCTTCCTCAGGTTCCTCATATGGGTGTAGATGAAGTCAAAGTTGTCCACCATGTCTATGTTGTCTCCCCACAGGTGCTCAGCAATGGCCTCCTTGGTCAGCACCCTGTTCTTGTTCGTGATGAAATACAGGAGCAGGAAGTATTCCTTCTTGGTCAGGTCGAGCGGGGCCGAATTCACCATGGCGATCTTGGCCACGGGGTCGATCTCGATCTCCTCGAAGACGATGTTGTTGTTCCCCTCGAATTTCCTGCGCCTGAGCAGGGAATTCACCCGGGAGTTGAGCTCGGCCAGGTGAAAGGGCTTGGTGATGTAGTCGTCGGCTCCCAGGTCCAGTCCTTTCAGCTTGTCGTCAAGGGAGTCTTTTGCCGAAACGATCAGGACTCCCGTTTCCGGGGCCTTATCCTTCACGTGCCTGAGCAGGTCCAGCCCGTTCCCGTCCGGAAGATTGATGTCGAGAATGACCACGTCGTAGTTGTACGACAGCAGCTTGTCCTCTGCCTCAAAGAAATTCGATGCGGCCTCGCAGACAAAATCTTCCTTCTGCAGGTATACGCAGGTGGAATTCAGCAATTCCAGTTCGTCCTCTACGATCAAAAGCTTCATTTCTAGACTTTCATGATTTCGGACTACAAAAATAGCATTTTAATGGCTTGCATCGTTTTTTTAACCCAATTTAACACCGTGCGCCTTAGTATTGCCTCCCCGTTATAAAATAATCCCCTTCTTTTTACGTTATAAACCTTCGAGTGATTATGCTTAATTATTTGTTGCTATGAAAAGAATGACTCTTGCCCTTGTGGCCGCATGCACTTTGTTTTTACAATCAGAACTCCATTCCCAGCGCTTCGACCAGTTGGACAAGGCGCCTGTGGACATTGCCTACCTGAGGGCGGACAAGGGGTCCGTTCCCGTGGTGAAGGTGGTCTACGGTAGGCCTGCGCGCGAGGATGGCGAGGTATTCGGCGATCTTGTCCCCTATGGGGAGATCTGGAGGACCGGAGCCAATGAGGCCACGGAGGTGACCTTTTACAGGGACATGCTCTTCGGCGACAAAATGGTGAAGGCAGGCAGGTATGTCATGCACAGCATCCCGGGAGAAAAGGAATGGACCATCATTCTGAACTCCAACACCGATACCTGGGGAGCCTTCTTCTACGATCCGGGCAAGGACGTGGCGAGGATCAAGGTTCCTGCCAAAAAGGGAAGGCCCGTTGACATTTTTTCCATTGCCTTTGCACAAAGCATAAAAGACTCCTACATGGTTCTTGCCTGGGACAGGACCCGGGTGAACAT
>CAZAZM010000059.1:0-5772 GCA_964489625.1 uncultured Flavobacteriaceae bacterium | reverse complement strand
GACATCGTCTATTTCAGGGAGAACAAGATCTCTCCCCCGGCGATCAAGGTCCTATACGGAAGACCTCAGAAAAAGGGTCGTGAGCTCTTTGGCGAGTTCATCCCCTATGGCCAGATCTGGCGCGTTGGGGCCAATGAGGCCACCGAAGTCGTATTCTACAAGAACGTGATGTTCGGCGACACCGAGGTAGAAGCGGGAACCTATGTGCTTTACGCCATACCGAACGAAAAGGAATGGACCCTGATCCTCAGTTCAAGAACGGACGTGTGGGGTACCTACGAGTACGATGAGAAATACGACGTGGCCAGGGTACAGGCCAAGGTCAGCAGGGCCGAATTCGTCGAGGCCTTTTCGATAGCCTTCAAGGAAAAAGGGAAGCAAGTCAACATGATACTGGGCTGGGACACGGCAAGGATAACAGCCCCGATACGAATTGACATTTGAGAATGCGGCCTGGAGCAGAGAAAAATGCTCAATGCACTTTCTCCCCGCCCAGATAGGTTCCGATCACTTTGATGCCCGGAACTTCATCGATTTCCACTGACATTATGTTTTTATCCAGGATCACGAAGTCGGCGAACTTGCCGGCTTCGATCGATCCTTTTTCATTTTCTTCAAAATTGGCATAGGCGGCCCACAGCGTCATTCCTTTCAGGGTCTCCTCGCGACTCAGGCTGTTTTCCATCTGGAACCCGCCATCGGGATAACCCTCGAGGTCCTTTCGAGCCACCGCGGCATAGAAGGTGAGCATGGGATTAACCTCTTCAACCGGAAAGTCCGTTCCGAGCACCACCCGTCCGTTGATCTCGAGCAATTCCCTGAAGGCGTAGGCGCCCTTGACCCTTTCAGGTCCGAGCCGGTCCTCTGCCCAGTACATGTCGCTGGTCGCGTGTGTGGGCTGCACCGAAGGCAGGATCTCCGTGAAATACATGAAATCAGCCGGAGAGACCACCTGGGCGTGCTCGATCCTCCACCTCCGGTTGGTCTGGCTTTTCAGGTTTTTTGCATAGGTCTTCAGGACAAAGGCATTGGCAGAATCTCCAATGGCATGCGTATTCATCTGGAAATTGGATTTTGCGATTCGCCTGGCAAGCTCATCCATGGTGTCCAGTGGGGTCACCATGGCCCCGAAGTGGCCTTCCCTGTCGGAATATGGAGCCTTGAGCACTGCCCCTCTCGAGCCGAGGGCGCCATCGGCATAGACCTTGAAAGAAGAGACGTTCAGGTGATCGGTCTTGTAGGTTCCTGCATTCAGGTAATGGTTCACGTTGTCCGGGGATGCGGAGATCATGGCATAGATCCTCATTTTCATCTCCCCGCCTCTCTGAAGGCTGTCGATCAGGTCGATCTCTGCTTTGCTCAGCCCGGCGTCACTCACCGTGGTCAATCCCATAGAAAAGCATTTTTCCTCGGCATCCTTGAGGCTCCGGATCCTGGTCTCCAGGTCGGGAGGGGGCATCACGGCCTGTATGAGGTCCATGGCATTGTCCACCAGGACCCCGGTAACCCTGCCGTCTGCCACCACGATCTCACCTCCTTCCACGGTGGTCTCCGCCTTGATGCCCGCGAGGTCGAGGGCGGCCCCGTTCACCAGCATGGCATGGCCGTCTATGCGGGTCAGGGCCACGGGGGTGTTGGGAAACAAACGGTCCAGCTCGGTTCGCGTGGGGTATTCTTTTACTTCCCAGTCGTTCTGGTCCCATCCACGGCCGATGATGAATTCAGGGCTCTTGTCCTTTTGGAATTCAAGCACCCGGTCCAGTACTTCCCGATAGCTCGAAGTGCCCACCAGGTCCACCTTCTGCATGAACACTCCCAGGTTGTAGAAATGGCAATGCCCGTCGATCAAACCCGGGACAATGGTCTTTCCGCCCACGTCGAGGATATTCTTTGATTTGTAATCGGCAAGGATCTCCTTCTCGGTTCCCACGGCCTGGAAACGGCCATCGGTCACGGCAAATGCCTGTGCGGTCGAAAATGAGTCATTGACGGTGTAGATCGTGGCGTTGGTAACGATAAGATCAGCCTTTTGCTTCTTGTGACAAGCAGACGCAAGCAGGAAGATCACGGCGTATAAGAGGGGTTTATACATTCGTGTAATGAGTTAGTGAGAAATAAAGGTCTAAAGATAAGAAATTTAAGATACAATCGAATTCTTTGTGCATTCCGTCTTTAAGCGTAACTTTGCCCTCCCCGAACCCCATATGATTCAAGGAAAAACGAACATTCGACGATGAAATACCTTTTCAACCAAATAGAGGCAAAGTGGCAGAAGTACTGGCTGGAGAATGAGACCTTCAGGGCAGACAACGACAGCAGCAAGGAGAAATTCTATGTGCTGGACATGTTTCCCTATCCGAGCGGAGCCGGGCTTCACGTGGGGCATCCCCTGGGTTACATTGCCTCGGACATCTATGCCCGTTACAAAAGGCACAAGGGATTCAACGTGCTTCATCCCCAGGGCTATGACTCCTTCGGTTTGCCGGCTGAGCAGTACGCGATCCAGACGGGTCAGCATCCCGCCAAGACAACCGAGGAAAACATCAAAACCTACAGGAGGCAGCTCGACCAGATCGGCTTTTCCTACGACTGGAGCCGCGAGGTCAGGACCTCGGACCCGGAATATTACAGATGGACCCAATGGATCTTCATCCAGCTGTTCGAGTCCTATTATTGCAAGGATTCCGATCAGGCCCGTCCTGTGGAAGAACTCATCCGGGTCTTCGAGCGCGAAGGGAATGCAAAGGTCAATGCGGCCTGTGACGATGACGTCGAAAGTTTTGGGGCGGACCAGTGGCAAAGCTGGAGCCCGGAGAAGAAGGAAAGTGTACTGGCCAGGTACAGGCTGACCTACCTGTCTGAGACAGAGGTCAACTGGTGCCCCGAGTTGGGAACCGTCCTGGCCAATGACGAGATCGTGAACGGGGTTTCCGAGAGAGGCGGCTTTCCCGTGGTCCGCAAAAAGATGAGACAGTGGTCGATGCGAATAACGGCCTATGCCCAGCGCCTGCTGGACGGGCTGGAGACCATCGACTGGCCCGAGTCGCTCAAAGACTCCCAACGCAACTGGATCGGGAGGTCGGAAGGCGCCATGGTCACCTTTGGCGTGAAGGATTCGGAAGACAGCTTCCAGGTGTTCACCACCCGTCCCGACACCATCTTCGGGGTGTCATTCATGACCCTGGCTCCCGAGCACCCCTTGGTCCAGAAGATCACCTCGGATGGCCAGAGGCAGGCCGTGCAGGACTATGTGGAGGCAACTGCGAGAAGAAGCGAGCGGGACCGGATGTCGGACGTCAAGACCATCAGCGGGGTCTTTACCGGCGCCTATGCGGTCCATCCCTTCACGGGGGAGGACGTGCCCATCTGGATCGGGGACTATGTTCTTGCCAGCTACGGCACAGGAGCGGTCATGGCCGTGCCCTGCGGGGACCAGCGGGACTATGACTTTGCGAAGCATTTCGGCCTGGAGATCCCCAACATCTTCCAGGACCAGGACATCTCCGAAGCTGCCTGCGAGGACAAGAGCGCCATCATCGCCAATTCGGATTTCATCTCGGGTCTCGACGCGAAGTCTGCGATCCGGAAGATCATAGAAGAAATGGAGAAGCGAGGAGTGGGTGAAGGCAAAGTGAACTACAGGCTGAGGGACGCCGTTTTTTCCCGACAACGATACTGGGGAGAGCCCTTTCCTGTCTATTACGTCAACGGGTTGCCGAGGATGATCGAGGAGAAGCACCTGCCCCTGCTGCTCCCGGAGGTCGAGAAGTACCTTCCCACCTCCGACGGGAAGCCACCGCTTGGCAACGCCTCGATATGGGCCTGGTGCACGAAGACGAACACTGTGGTGAGCAATGATAAGATCGACCAGGAGACGGTCTTTCCCCTGGAGCTGAACACCATGCCGGGCTGGGCCGGAAGCAGCTGGTATTTCAACCGCTACATGGATGCCCGCAACAAGGAGAGCTTCGTCGGCAAGAAGGCCCTGGACTACTGGAGGGACGTGGACCTGTACATCGGTGGCAGCGAACACGCCACAGGTCACCTGCTTTACTCCAGGTTCTGGCAGAAATTCCTCTACGACAGGGGTCATGTACCGGTGCAGGAGTACGCGAAAAAGCTCATCAACCAGGGGATGATCCTCGGAACCAGTGCTTTTGTCTACAGATTGGAAGGGGAGAACACCTTCATCTCGAAGTCACTGATCCGGGACCAGAAGGTCCAGCCGATTCACGTCGACGTGAGCCTGGTCAACGCGTCCAACGAGCTTGACCTTGAGGCTTTCAGGTCGAGCACCCTGAACAAGGAGGTCAGGGAGGCCAAATTCCTGCTGGACGATGGGAAGTACCTCGTGGGCAGGGAGGTTGAGAAGATGTCCAAATCGAAGTACAACGTGGTCAACCCGGATGACATCTGCAAGAACTACGGGGCGGACACCCTTAGGATGTACGAGATGTTCCTGGGACCGCTCGAGCAGGCCAAGCCCTGGAATACGGCAGGGATCTCGGGAGTGCACAGCTTCCTGAAGAGACTCTGGAAGCTCTACCACGGTCGCGACGGGGAATTCTTTGTCTCGGACGAGGCTCCGTCGGCGGAAGAGCTCAAGACCCTGCACAAGACCATCAAGAAGGTGGACGAGGACATTGCAAGTTTCTCGTTCAACACCTCGGTGAGCTCCTTCATGATCGCGGTCAACGAGCTCACCGCCATGAGCTGCGACAAGAGGGCCATCCTGGAGCCGCTCATCGTGCTCATCTCACCCTATGCGCCGCACATTGCGGAGGAGCTCTGGGAAAAGCTGGGCCACGAAAGCTCGATCTCGCAGGCTGAGTTCCCTGAATTTGAGGAGAAGTACCTCGTCGAGAGCACCAAGGAATACCCCATCTCGTTCAACGGCAAGATGAGATTCACCCTGGAGATCGCGCTCGACCTGTCCCGCGAGGAGATCGAGAAGATCGTGCTCGCCGACGAGAGGACTGCGCATTATCTCGAGGGCAGGACGGCCAAAAAGGTCATCGTGGTCCCCGGGAAGATCGTCAATGTCGTGGGCTGAGTGCTTGATCTTAGAGTTGTTGATATTTTTGAATAAGTATTCTTCAGGCCAGAATTAAAGGCTGCTTGTTTTGGGTTATTTTTATCCGAAAACAACGGCATGATAATAGGATTACCCAAAGAGATCAAGAACAATGAGAGCCGGGTCGCACTGACCCCGGCGGGCGTTTACGAGCTGAACCGGCACGGACACCGGGTCCTGGTCCAAAAGGACGCGGGAATCAGCAGCGGTTACGAGAATTCCGAGTACGAGAGCGTGGGCGCCGTCATCCTGCCGACCCTGGAGTCGGTATATGAAGCGGCCGAGATGATCGTGAAGGTCAAGGAGCCCATCCGGGAGGAGTACAGCCTCGTCAAAAAGGACCAGATCGTTTTCACCTATTTCCACTTTGCCTCCTCCGAGGCCTTGACGCGGGCCATGATGGACAGCGGATCGGTCTGCATCGCCTATGAGACGGTCGAATGCGACAATGGCAGGCTTCCTCTGCTGACACCGATGTCGGAGGTCGCGGGCCGCATGGCCATACAGCAGGGAGCCAAATACCTGGAGAAGCCCGTCAAGGGCAAAGGAGTGCTCCTGGGGGGCGTTCCCGGGGTCCCACCGGGCAAGGTGCTCGTCCTTGGGGCCGGAGTGGTGGGTGTGCAGGCAGCCAAGATGGCCGCCGGGCTGGGAGCCATGGTGACCATCATGGACATCAACATGGACCGCCTGAGGTACGT
>CAZAZM010000058.1:0-9733 GCA_964489625.1 uncultured Flavobacteriaceae bacterium | reverse complement strand
AGGTTCTGTTCTCTATTGTCGTTAAGGGTTGAATGTCCGGCGCCCTCGATCACCACGAATTCGGATCCGGGAATCAGCTTCTGAAATCGCTTTACAGTAGCGGGGCGTGCTTCGTCGTATTCACCTGTGATGAACAATACCGGGACCTTGACCTGGCTGAGGCTTTCGATGCGGTGGTAGTTTTTCAGGGTGCCCGTAGCCGTGAATTCGGTGGGCCCCCACATGTAATTGTAGATGAATTTGCTGCTTGCAGCCTGCATGGTGTCCCAGGGAGTACTCACCCGGTCCTTGCGGCGACCGTAGTTCTTCAAAAAGACCCTGTTGGCTTCCTGGTAGGCCTGCGAATCGAATTCACCGCTTCGCTCCCCTTCTTCGATCGCACGCTGGATCGAATCCGGCAGGTAGGTGATCAAGGTGTCGGCGTCTGCCTCCCAGACCGGGGTGCTGAAATAGGGACTGTTGAAGACGATGCCCTTCACGCCTTCAGGATGGGCCAGGTAGCTCTCCAGGGCCAGGGCAGTCCCCCATGACGCCCCCAGCAAATAGACCTCTTCAAGCTCAAGGGCTTTGCGAAGTGCATGGACCTGTTCCACGAAATTCTCCACCTTCAAAAGCGTAGTGTCCCGGTGCGCCCCCGACTTGCCGCTGCCCAGTTGATCGAACAGGATCAGGGGCCGGTCCTCAGTGACGGGTTCCAATAGGTAGAAGGACCTGTGCGTTCCTCCGGGACCCCCGTGCATGGCGATGAGCGGGGTCTTGTCGCCCTGACCCAGTACCCGGTACCAGATCTTTCCACCCGGAACTTCCACATAACCTTCCTTGTGGGTATCCTGTGTTTTTGGAACGCTCTTGGCCTTTTCCTGCCTGCAGGACCCTAGTATCAGGGCCAGGCAGACCATAAGAAACAATTTTTCAATCCCGTCTTTCATTTCTAAGGCTGTGGTTTACCAGTTGTGATGCAGGCTCAGTTGCAGCTGCGTCTTGCCCAGGTTGCTTGTGATCTGCCTCATCAGGCCCAGCTGTACCTTCAGGTTCTTCCTGATGGCATAGCCAATGGCTCCATAGGTCCGGTTCCGGTCGAAGAGATCCACCGTGCGACCGTCACCGATGTCCTGCTGACCGTTGATGAACAATTCGTTGTACAGGGCGAGGTAGATCGTTTTCTGATCGATCACCTTGCTGTTGAGCGGTACGTCCAGGAAGAGGTTGTAGCGATAGCGGGTCCTGAAATCCATTCCCTCGACCCACCGCTGCTCGTAACGGAAGCGGTGTCGCAGGTAGAAAATGCTCCCTACCTTGTGAGGGATCAGGGCTTCCTGGTAGATCCGGCTTTCCGCGATCGTTTCGTTGTTGGAAGTCCCGTAGGCCCCGGTGGTCACGTGCCCATAGCCCAGGGTGAACAGGATGCCTGCATTTTTCGGGGCATAGGTGAGTCCTCCCCGGAGCAAAAGCTGCTCCAGGTCTCCCATCAGGTTCCAGTTTCGGTACTGCAGGTCGCCCTGGAAGCCCCAGGGTCCTTCTTTCACCTTGACCGACCAGAAGTACATGTACCAGGCCCCGGTCTGGCTCTCGTCGATCTGCGCCCTGGCATCCGGGCCGAAAAAAACGAATATCAAAAAGATCAGCCCCAGGATCCTGTTTCTAGTGCCAGAAGTTGGTTTTCCGGTTTTTTTATCCATTATTCTTCATTCAGTTCCACGATGACCTCGATCTCAACGGCGATGTTCGAAGGGAGGGAGGCCATGCCCACTGCGGATCGTGCGTGTTTTCCCTTTTCGCCGAATACCTCGACCATGAGGTCAGAGAAGCCGTTGATCACCTTGGGCTGGTCGTAGAAGTCAGGGGCAGAGTTCACCATTCCGAGGACCTTAACGAACTGCTTGATGTTGCTCAGCTCTCCACAGGCGGCCTTCAGGGTGGCGAGGATCTCAACACCGGTCAGCCGTGCCGCTTCATAACCTTCTTCCACGGTCAGGTCCTTGCCCAATTTGCCCTTCATTTCCGAACCGTCACCGGCGAGAAAGAGGAGATTGCCCACTTTTCGCCATTTGACGTAGTTGGCTACGGGTTTGCTGAATTCCGGCAGGGTGATGCCCAGCTCTTCCAGCTTCTGCTCCGGGGTCTGTGCCTGCAACAGGAAGCCTGCCAGCAGTGCGATGATCAGTAGTGCGTTTCTCATGGTTTTTTGATTATGTGATTTTAGGATTTTTTGGATTCCCGGATGGCGTGGTCGCAGGCCCGCGCCGTCAGGGCCATATAGGTCAGGGAGGGGTTCTGGGTGGCCGTGGAGGTCATGCAGGCCCCATCCGTTATGTAGACGTTCTTGCAGCTGTGCAGCTGGTTCCATTTGTTGAGCAGGGAGGTCTTTGGGTCATTGCCCATTCTCACGCCGCCCATTTCGTGGATGTCATTTCCCGGGGCTCTCTTGTCGTCGACCATCTTGATATTGACGAAGCCCGCCGTCTGGTACATCTCGGTGAATTGTTCGGCGAAGTCGGCTATCATCTTTTCGTCATTGTCGTCGTAGTCCACATCCACCGATAGAAGGGGAACGCCCCATTGGTCCTTTTTCTCCGGATGCAGGCTCACCCGGTTTGTCTCCTTGGGAACGGTCTCACCCATCATCTGGGCCCGCACCATCCAGTTGCCGTACTGCGGGTTGAGCAGGTTCTCCTTCAGCTCGGTCCCGAATCCGCTGGTGTCCGTATGGATCATCCTCGCCGCTGCGATCTCCGTTGCATATCCCCTCAGGAAATCGGTTTCCTGGCGATGCAGGTTCCTGAACCGGGGCATATAGGAAGCCAGGGGTTGCCTGGCGCTGACCGCCCGATCTTTTAGCCCTTCATATTCTGCCGAGATCACCCCGCGGTAGTTGTGGAAGGCGATGTATTTGCCCAGCAGGCCGTTGTCGTTGCCCAGGCCTTCCGGAAAGCGCGAGGACTTTGAGTTCAACAGGATCAGGTTCGTGTTCATCGTGCTGGCATTGACAAAGATCACCTTGGCGAAATATTCCCTGCTTTCCCCGGTGTTCGCGTCGATGACCCGCACCCCGGTAGCCTTTTCCTTCTGTTCGTCGTAGATCAAGGAATCGACCACCGCGTGATGCACCATGGTCAGGTTGCCCGTCCTGGCCGCCCAGGGGATGGTACTCGAGTTGCTGTTGAAGTATCCGCCGAAAGGGCATCCGCGCTGGCAGAGGTTCCTGTACTGGCATTGGGCCCTTCCCTGTTGCGCGAAGATCTCCCGGCTCTCGGTGATGTGGGCCCCTCTTCCGCTGATGACGTTTCGGCCGGGGAAGTTCTTTTCCACGGCATCCTTGAAATGAGCCTCCATGCAGTTCAGCTCGACTGGGGGAAGGAAGTCACCGTCCGGAAGATTGGCCAGTCCGTCACGATTTCCCGAGATGCCCACGAAACGCTCGACATGGCTGTACCATTTGTCCAGGTCACGGTATCGTATGGGCCAGTCTACTGCAAAGCCGTCCCTGGACGGGCCCTCGAAGTCAAAATCGCTCCATCGTTGGGTGCGCCTTGCCCAGAGCAGGGACTTGCCCCCGGTCTGGTATCCCCTGATCCAGTCGAAGGGCTTCTCCTGCACATAGGGATGCTCCTTGTCCTTGACCACAAAATGGACCGCGTCCTCCTGGAATACATAGCAGCGGCTGGCGATCGGGTTCTCCTTCCTCATTTCTTCGGTGATCCGGCCCCTGTGCTCGAATTCCCAGGGATTCATGTTGGTCGTCGGGTAGTCTATGTTGTGCCTTACCTCGCGTCCTCGCTCCAGGACCAGGGTTTTGAGCCCTTTCTCACAGAATTCCTTTGCGGCCCAGCCCCCGCTCATTCCCGAGCCGATCACGATGGCATCAAAACTCTGCTGCTCCTGGCTGTCTATGTTGAAATTAGGCATTGACGTTGATTTTTTCGTTGGGTTCGACCGTCCTGCACTCGGGGTTCTTACCGGGGATCAGGGTATAGGGCATGACCTCGGTCATGAAGTATTCGGATTGGGTGTATCCCAGGATGGCAAAGGCCTTGGTGATCTCGATGAAATTCTGTACGTCCCCAATCTCGCCGTCAACTTCTGCTTCCATCAGGGCTTTTAGGCCCGCGACGCGTTCCGCTTGCCCCAGGTCGTCAAAGTCCTTTCCGGCGATTCTCCCGAAGTTGCCTTTAAAACTTTGCAACCCCCTGATATAGGAATCCTGCACTTCTTTTTCGAGGCAGTCATCCGCCATGACCCACACAAAGTCCTGTATCTCGAGGCTGCCAGCTCCCGGGATTTCAGTTTCAGGGATCAGGGTGGCTACCAGGTCCTTCAATAGGGTCTCCTGCTTCTCCGTCACTTCAAACTTGTTCATGACACGTGTGACATTCTCCTTCGAAAGGTCACAGGCCGGCAACAGGATCAGGCCGCCTGACAGCAGCCCTATATTCCTCAGTGCTTTTCTTCTGTCCATAAATGTGTTGCTGAAGGCATGGACTTTGCCCAAACCAAGTTGTAAATATAGAGAAAAGCCCGCAATTCGAACCTATTCATTCCCATCCCGGGGAAGGGATCTGCAGCCTGATCTCTCTGGCGAAATTGTCCCATTCCTTGAGCAGTTCCTCGTAGATCTCCGCTTGTTCCTCCTTGAGATCCCTCAGCTCTGCCAGGTCTTCTTCCAGGTTGTACAGTTTGAAGCTGGACTTGTCCAGGGGCCGTTCCACATTGGTGATCTTCCATTTCCCTTTGCGCAGCATGGCGAAGTTCGCATGCTCCAGCGCGAAGACATAATCATCACCATGGGTCCTGGCCGTTTTGCCGGTGAGGTAGGGAAGGAGAGATTCTCCTTTCAGCGGATAGGTCGCGCGACCCAGGAAGCGATCGGGATATCTTGCTCCGGCCATCTCGTAGAAGGTGGGGGCCAGGTCAAGCAGGGTCAGGAAATCATCACTGATCTCGTTTCTTCTGTGCACTGCTGGCCCTGTGATGATCAGGGGTGCGGTCATCCCTCCCTCAGTGGTGTATCCCTTATAATAGGAAAAGGGCGCTGATCCTGCCTCGGCCCACTGAGGTCCATAGGAGATGAAGGAATCGGGCCTGCCCATGCGCTCGTAGTCTTCGTTGAAGTGAGCCCTGATGTAGGGCCCGTAATTGGAGTGGTGATAGAAGTCCTCGGCGGCTGCTCCGTTGTCCGACATGAAGACGATCAGGGTGTTCTCGTACTCGCCAATGTCCTTGAGGTAGTCGAGCAGGCGCCCTATGTTGTAGTCCAGGTTGTCGACCATGCCCGCATAGAGCTCCATTTTTCTCGATTCTTTCTTTTTCTCCGCCGGACTGAGAGAATCCCAGGGTTTCACCCGGGGATGCAGGACAGGGAGCTGTGCATCAGGCGGGATCATTCCCGCTGCTTTCAAACTTTCAAGTCGTTGCTTTCTGAGCTTATCGTAACCTTCATCATATCTGCCTTCATATTTCTTCCAGTGCTCCTCGGCCACCTGCAAGGGCCAGTGCGGGGAGGTGTAGGCCGCGAAGGCAAAGAAGGGCCTTTGACTATTGCGATCCGCCTCGATGTATTGTATGAGTTTGGAGGTGTACAGGTCGGTTGAGTAGGCGCCCCTGGGCCATTTTGTGGGTTGCCCGTTCTCGGTGTACTGTGAGACCGGGGTCTCTTCGAAAATTCCCTGGTCATCGTAGTGGTTTCCCGCTCCCCTCAGATTGACGAAGGAACGGTCAAAGCCCTTTTCGTGAGGATCGTTCTCAGGCTCCATGCCCAGGTGCCATTTGCCCGCCATGTACGTGTTGTAACCCGCGTTCCTGAGGAGCTGCGGAATGGTCACCACCCGGTCGCTGAGGTGTCCCTCGTAGCCGAAGTCGTCTGAAGTGTGACCTTGGATTCCCATTCCGGCAATGTGATTGTCATTTCCGGTGAGCAGCATGGCGCGCGTCGGTGCACAGAGGGGAGAGGTATGAAAACGGCTGAATCTCACTCCTGAACTTGCAAGCCCGTCGAGGTTGGGAGTGTCGATGTCACCCCCATAGCAGCCGATGTCTGCATAGCCCAGGTCGTCCGCGACCAGCAGTAGGATGTTGGGCAGCTTCGTCTCCGTCTGTGCGAGAGAGACGAAACTCAAGCCAAGGCAGAGGAGCATTAATTCAAGCCTGTTCATTCTTTGGGATTCTTTCGGATGCTATTCTCCTTTTTGGGGCTCGTTCCAGGGTCTTTTCATAATGAATTCGGGCCTCTTCCTCTCTTCCCTCCGACATCAGCCAGTCGGCATACAGCTCGTGTGTCGGTTTTTGAATGACCGGAGGCCCGTAGCTGTAGCTAAGTCCCTCCTCGAGTTCAATGGATCTCTTCAAGTGCCGTTCGGCCGTCTCCGGGTCGTTCTGCAACCTGGCCCTTAGTGCCATCAGCTGCAGCTTGGTGATCTCCGTCTCGACGAGCATGGAAGGAGAGGTTTCATCACGTGTCGCTCCCGAGCAGAAGGTCGAGCTGTCGTAGGTCACCAGGTAGGACTCCTTCTCATGATCTTGCTCAAGGTCTGCGATCTGCCGATTCAGTCCTTCCAGGTCTTCATTCACATAGGCTTTCATGCCCTCGAGAAACCGGTACTGGGACCGGGTAGAAACATTGAGGTCATTGATCTCGACAGGGATGTCGGCGACCTCTCCTTTCCAATCCTCTGTCTCCACCAGGTAGGTTCCCTTGAGATAGACCAGGTGCGTCCGTGCTCTTTTTGAAGGGGTCTCCTTGGTATAGAGAACCATGTCGTCCACCAGTTTTCGGGCGTCTTCCACGCGTCCCTGCTGCAGGTATCCGTATTCCAGCCAGTGATAGGCATGATAACCCCGGGCGTCATTGCCGAGTCCCTTTCGCTCCATCCGGTTCAGGCTCGCCTGGTAGCTGTTCTCGTTGCTGCTCACCACCTGTTCCCACATGCCCAGTGCCACATAGATGTGTGAGGGCATATGCAGGGCGTGACTTGCATCCGGAGCCACCACCGCATAGGAATCGGCCGCGTCCAGGGCCAGTTTGGCATGGCCGGGATCGTCATAGGAATGAATGAGGTAATGAAGGGCGCCGGGATGCTTGGGGTTTTCTTTCAGTATGCCTTTGGCGATCACAGCTCCCTGGCCATAGACCTCATCATTTCTCCCGTCCTCGACAGAACCCAGCAGTGACAGGGCGTAAAAGGCAGAGATCTCGTGATTGTCGGGATACTTTTTGTTTAGCCTGCTCATTTCAGCCGCGTAGTTCCTGTCGCGTACACTCTTTACAGAGTCCGATTCGTAAAGCACTTTCACCGCAGACACAAAGTCTTTCTCAAGTTCCGTCAGATCGTCCAGGTCCAGGAGATCGAGTTGGTTGATCGCTTCCATCCCCTTCTCATAGTCCTGCTCATGCCACAGGCTGTGATTGTGGGTCATGGCCCGACCCCAGAATGCCATGGGCATGTTGGGATCTATGGCCGCCGCCTTCTCGAATTCTTCATGAGCGTCGGCATACTCAAAGCTGTGCAGAAGCAAAAGTCCCTTTTCAAAGTGGGGCAGGGCTTCTTCTTTGCCGGTGACTTTTATGTTGACCACCCCGAGATAGTCCCGGGCGGGTTTCTGCTCCTGGCACCGGACAAAGATCAGCAGGATAAGGAGAAGGATGAAATGCTTCATGGGTTTGGTTTTTGATCGGATTGATTCTCGTTGGTTCCTCAAGATATGAATTTTTTCACTGGCCTGATTCCCTGTACTTTTCAAACCAGGCAAGGATGCTCGCTATCTTCGCGATCAGGTTGCTGGGCCGGTTGGCGATTCCATGAGAGGCCCCCGGGATCCTGACCAGGGCGGTTTCCACATTCTGCAGCTTGAGTGCAGCGTAGAATTGCTCCGATTCCGCGATCGGGGTCCGGTAATCCTCTTCTCCTGTGAGCAGCATGGTTGGGGTGTTTACATTCCCGACATAGGACAGGGGAGACCTTTTGAGGTAGTTCTCGGGGTTCTCCCAGGGCTTGTCGGGGAACCAGTATTTGGAGAAGAACTGGGGGTTGTCGGCATAGAGCACGAAGCTGTACCAATTGATGACGGGCTTGGCGACGACCGCGGCCCTGAACCGGTCCGTTTTCCCAACGATCCAGGCGGTCAGCACTCCGCCACCGCTTCCCCCTGTGACAAAGAGGTTTTGCTCATCGATGTATCCCTTTTCGATCACTGCGTCGACTCCCGACATCAGGTCCTCGTAATCGTGGTTGGGGTAGTCGTGGTGGATGAGGTTGCCGAACTCTTCCCCATAACTGTCGCTTCCCCTGGGATTGGAGTAGAGCACCACATAGCCGGCAGCGGCATAGGCCTGGATCTCAGCTGAGAATACGGATCCGTAGCTCAAGAAGGGACCGCCGTGGATCTCCAGGATCAGCGGATATTTCTTATTCGGGTCGAAGTCGGGGGGAGTGACGATCCAGCCCTGGATCTTTCTCTGGTCATGGGAAGACTCCCACCAGATCTCCTCCACCTTGCCCAGTTTCCTGAAGGAGAAGAGGTCGTCGTTCAGGGCGGTCAGCCTTTTTGAGGCTTTTCCATCATGTACCCCGAGATCGGCCGGGTGTTGCGTCCCCCCAAGGGTATAGGCCAAACGTTCATTGCCGGAAACGGTGAACTCAGCAGAGTTGTAGGGCCTGCCCAGGGAAAGTCCCCCAAGCTGCTCTGCTTTGACGCTGATCTTTCCGGAGAGGCTGACATACCCGATCTTGGTGTCTCCCTTGTCATTGAACTGGAAGTAAAGGCCCTTGCCGTTTTGGGCCCATTGTGCGTTCTGCACGCTGCGATCGAGGCCTTCCGTGAGCAACCGGCTTTCGCTTCCATCCGCGTTCATGACGTAGAGACGAGTGAGCTGATAACCCTGGTGCCTGTCGTCATATCCCGTATAGGCGATCATTTTGCCGTCAGGGGACAGCACCGGGCTTTGGTCAGGTCCATAGCGTTTGGTAAGGGTCTTGATCTCGCCGTCACTCACCCTGATCTGGTGGATCTCGCTGTCCTGGGGCTCGTGGTCCTCTTCCTTGTGGAAGTTGGCCGAAAAGTAAAGCAGGTCATTTCCTGCAGCCCAGACCGGAGTCCCGTGGTCGAATTCTGAGAAGGTCAGTTGCCTCGGGGTGCCCCCGCTCACCGGCAGGGTGAACAACTGCCGGTATCCGCTTTTGAGGTACCCCCTTCCGTCGCTGCGGTAATTGATCTTGTCTATATAGGTCGGGGGGGTATTCCATTCCGCACCTTCCGGCTTCTCGGGCATTTTGACCAGGGATTCCTTCCTTTGCTCCACAAACATGTTGAAGGCCAGGTAACGGTCGTCATTGGACCAGGAGATGCCCTGGGGGACCTCTTTGCTGTTGGTCAGGGGCACTGTCTCGCGGGTGTCCATCCACATCAGGTAAAGCTTGGTCTTGTCGTCTTCCTTGTTCGATTTGAAGATGATCCTGTCCCCCTTATGCGACCATCTAGGGTAGGAATCGTTCTGATTGCCCGTGGTCAGGGGTCGGTTGTTGCTCCCGTCGAAATTGACGATCCACAGGTTCGACAGGTTCTTGTCGGTCATGATGTCCTTGAAATTGCGGACATAGACGATCTTCGATCCGTCGGGCGAGATCTGTGGGTCCGAGACGTACTCCAGGCTGAATAGGTCCGTGAGTTGCATATTGGTCTCAACCTGGCCATGACCAAAAGAAGTGGCCAGCAAGAGGAATGACAATAAAGAGAAGAGTTG
>CAZAZM010000057.1:0-10472 GCA_964489625.1 uncultured Flavobacteriaceae bacterium | reverse complement strand
ATACCCGACTACGTGCGCAGGCAGGAAGAGAAGCAACTCGTCGGGGTCGACGTGTTCTTGGACTGGCAGGGGGCCGACCCGGATGAGCTGGGAGAGGCACTATCCCTGCTTGACGTCTACAAGCTGAAGCTTAAAATGATCACCAACAGGGGCGTCAAGGTGTACCCGCAAGGATTGGAGGAGACCTACTGCACGGATCACTGGCGTTGCCGTTTTGTAGGGTTCGGGGCCAATACAGGCAATTCGGAACCCAAGTACGACGAGATCGACTTCGAGCAGGTGATCGCGCTCCTGTCCAGGTTGTCCTCCCTGGGCTATGACGTGATCAAAACCGAGAACCTGTACGAGTTCAATGGGGCAAGGGGCTTTTCCCTGGGCCAGGGAGAGTAGCCTGAATCCGTTGCAGGTCATCTGTTGATTGCAGTACCTTCATCCTCAACTGCGGGTTCAGGTCCGGATGGGTCTCGAGGAAGCGGGTGAGGATCTCATAGGCCTCTTTTGAAGAATACCTGCCAATGGTGCCATCGAGCCAGCCCTTGGGGAAGAAGATGTCCCCGGTCTGCTGGATCTCTTCGAGAAGGTCCAGGCTGAGGCCCAGGGAGGCGATCGCGGTCTTCTGTCTCAGGGGGTGGTGCAGGTAGTAGCAGGCCGATAGGACCCAGTTTTCCTTTTCCCGATTCTCTTCCTCTGCAAAGGAACGGAAGAACGCATCCCGCACCTCAGGATCCTGCGACAGCGCCGGTGCCAGGAATTCGAAGCGCTGAAGCTTGTTCGGGTCCTCCAGGCCAGCCTTCGTGTTCGCGAGGATCTCCGGCGCCGAAGGATGGTCGAAAAGGGCCAGCTGCATGGCGATCTCCGTGCGGTCGTCCTGGTTCAGGACCAGGTTTGGGATGGGCAGATCCTTATTCCATATCTGATGGAGCCGGTCTCTGGCCACTCCAAGGTAGGCGTAGGACAGAAAGGAATTGAAAAGGGTCTTTTTGATGCTCGGCTCTTCTTGGTTCTGCAGCCGCGTGAACAAGAGCTCAGCGATCCTGTTTTGTCGCTCAAGGCGTTCCTCTTCGGAAAAATAGGTCCAGAACAAATGGTTTGCCTGGCCGCTGAGCAGGGACAGGATCATTTCGTTCTTTTCTTGTTGCAGACCTTCGGCATACAGGTCAAAGGCCCTGTCAACGGGAATAAGGCCGTTTAGAGCATTCTCATGACAGTTCAGGTATAGGGAGGCCCGTTCCAGGTCACCTTTCAATCTCGTTGCCGATCCGAGCTCCCGCTCCGTCACCGGGAAGACGCCGTAGCCCATGCCGTTGCTGTTGTAAAGGATCAAATCAGGTTTTGGCAGGCCTTCTGCCTCAGCAAGCTTGAGCTGCTGCTCTTTCAGGCTGGCTGATAGGCTATGCACGCTGTCCGGGTAGACCAGGGCAATGTCGAATACCTGGGGCCAAATGTTGCCTGACCCGTCTTCCGATCGCTGCCCGAGTGTAAAGGACTCTATCCGGTCCTGGTCACCATATTCAACCTCGGCTTCGATAACCGGGCGCCCGGGAGAGTTGACCCAGACCTCGCTCCATTGTTTGAGGTCCATTTCGGTGTTTTTGTCCAGGATCCCAACCAGGTCACTCCAGTCGGCATTCCCATCTGCGTAGGTCCTGATGTACTCCCTGATCCCCTTGCGAAAATTCTCTTCCCCGATCAGGGCTTCCAGCTGCCTCATCATGATCGGGGCCTTGTGATAGATTATGCTTCCATAGAGCGAGCCCGCGTTGTTGAGGTTGTCGAGCTCCTGGCGGATGGGATTCGCCCCCCTGCTCCGATCTATCTCGTAGGCTGCGGGGTAGTGATCGATGAAGAAGGACAGGTCATGGTCCACGTCGGGGAACTCCGGGTTCACGATCTTGTCGGCCATGAAATTCGCGAATACCTCCTTCAGCCAGACGTCGCTGAACCACTCCATGGTCACCAGGTTCCCAAACCACATGTGCGCCGTCTCATGGGCGATGAGCTTGGCTCGCCTAAGCTTCTGGTTCTCGGTGGCGCTGTTGTCATGAAAAAGCAGGGATTGCCTATATTGGATGGCTCCCGTATGCTCCATCCCGCCATAGGGATGAGTGTAAAGGGTGGCATAGTCCAGCTTTTGAAAGGGGAAATCGCGGCTCGTGTACTGTTCCAGGAAGTCCACGGAACGCTGGTGCAGGTCAAAAATGGGCCCGGTGCTCAGGCTGATCTTTGCGCTGTCCTTCTCCTGGTGGAACAGGGTCATCGGCAGCCGTGTGTCCCCAGAGCGCACCAGGTCGAAGTTGCCGGCTACGAAGGAGAACAGGTAGGTGCTCATCCTGTCGGATTCCCGGAATCTGTATCGTACGCGGTCTTCCTGTTCTTCGTGCGCATCCAGGGGCGATCCGCAAAGGACCTTCCAACTGGCCGGGGCGCTGATGTCGAGGGTATAGGTCGCCTTGAGGTCCGGCTGGTCGAAGCAGGGGAACAAGGTCCGGGCCCGGTCCGGAACCAGCAGGGTGTAGAGGTAGTCCTCGTTGCGGTTCAAAGACAGCTCACCCGCCGTGAACGCGATCTCGATCGTATTCTTTCCTTTCTTCAAATGCGCAGCGGGAATCGTCAGGTGCTCCTTGTCATAAACCAGTGAAACGGGGCTTTCATTGACGATGGCTGAATCAGGGTTGCCCCGGTTGGATTTGAAATCCAGCACCAGCGGTTGGCTCAGGTCATGCACGGACAGCTCGAGTACCAACCAGGAAGCAATGGAATCTTCCAGTTTTTCGGGGATGTTGAAGGATAACTTGTATTTGACGTCTGAAACCTGTTCTTTCCGAAAGGAGGCCAGTTCCTTGGGCACTCCTTCTTTGAGCTCCAGGGTGGATTCGGGCTGTTTCCCGCAGGAAAAGATCAGTACAAGGACAAGGAAGATCAGGGCAGTTCTCATGTGTATCTCGGTTCTGGCTAAGATAGTAAAATTGAAGGCCCGACAATAACCCTGCCTAGGTTATGAGCTGCAGCTCAGATCGATTTCATCCAGCCCGTAAGGCTCAATCTCAGGATCTGAGTCGGGAGCACCTCGTGGGGAATGTCGCTTCTGAAAAAGACCACGCGTCCCGGAACCGGTTCGACCCGGGTGACCGAATCGCCCTCGTAGATCAGCAGCTCTCCGCCATCTCCCTCATTCCAACGATCGGACAGGTAGAAGACCATCGAAAACTGCCTGCGGTCATCATTTTGGAACCGATCGACGTGTTTCTTGTAAAAGGAACCCTCCTCATAGACAGCGTATTGGAATTCAAAGGACCGGATGCCCGCATAGCAGGTACGGTTGAGGTACTGCACGAACTCGTCGATCTTCCCCAGGAATGCCCTTTCGCAGTCATTGGCCGTTTTTGCGTCCAGCCAGTAGATATGATCGTTTCGGATTCGCTCGACGACCTGCAGGTTCTCCCGGTTTCCTATTCCAGCCGAATGGAAGCGCTCCTGCTCGTAATGCGCCAGGAGTGATTTTCGAAGACAGGCCAGCTGTGAAGGAGTCAACCAGTTGTCTACGGATGCAAAGCCCTTATCCAAAAGGCCCTGGATCAATTGTTCATAAGTGTTCAAGACAATTTACCCAACGGTAAATCATGCCTGTTTTAATTAAGGCAAGCGAAAGTAACTCATTTTCAGATAGCTTCGCCTGAAAATTTTATTTTTTTTCTTCTTCGCCCAGGGTTACGAACAGCTGTGACCGGATCTTCCAATCACCCGATTCCTTTGTCCATTGCGCGGAATATTCCCCGTGAACGACGGGTTCCTGGCTCCTTTCAGGGTCATAGCCCTTCCAGCTTCCCTGCTCCCAGGCCAATTTCCTATTTTCGTTGACCCGGACCTCCTGGGTCCCCCGGATCCAATACATTTTACTTTGTCCGCCTCCGGAGATATAATCCTCAAGCGCCTTTTTTCCGCAAAGCAAGGTTCCGCTTCCCGTCGTGGTCAGGACGTCATCCGTCAGATAGGAAAGCACTTCTTCTGTTTCATAGGATTTCAGGGCCCGGTTGGAAGCGTCTCTGATGGCCCGGATCTGCTGCTCATCTGTTCGATCCGTTTGGGAGTACATTGCCCAATTGCTCAGGACGACGAAAAGCATGATTTTAATTGTGGGGATCTGCTTTTTCATTCAGTTTGAGTTAGATGTTAAATCAGAAAGATAGGTAATTTTTCCCGCCGATATGTCAGGGTCGCGATTATGGGTGAAGATCGGAGGAGCAGAAGATCAGTTCATCGAGCAGTTCGTAATGCCGGGCTGTGGTCTCATATCGCGATAATACGCGTTTTGCCTTGTCCGGAATATAGGCTGCCTCATAATCTTCACCTGCAAAAGTCCTCACCGAATCCAGGTTGTCGAACTGAAGGACCAGGAAGAATTCGACCTCGTTCTTTTCTCTCCGGGTCGAGATGCTCACCTTTTCCAATCCTTTCACGCCTTTTCTGACGACCTCCGGGAAAACTTCGTTCTTGAGCATGGCTTCATACACGGGAGCGTTTTCAGGGGAGGTCCAGCCTTTCCAAATTCTGAGAATCTTGTTTGTGTTTTTCATTTGGTGAAGATAAGGTTTCTAAGCGTTCAGGTGCCTTTGGAGGAAATTGACCTGGGCCCTGCTGGATTTTTCGAACAGGGGGCCCGGATAGTACAACAGTCCAAAATGCCCCCCGGAAATGTCAACCCATTCTTTGGGCTCCGTGACCAGCCTGAAGACCTTTTTAGTGATTTCCGGGCTGGCGCCTTCCATTTCGTCATTTTTCGCGACGATCATGAGAATGGGTGCCTTCAGATGCGACGCACATCGGCCCAGGTGGAAATTTTCCGGCATTTCTGTGTTTGAAAAGGAGACCACATTCTTCCACCGGGTGCCAAATCTTCCGCCGTATTCTATGAACCATCGATAGGCCGTCAGCTCTTTCAGTTTTGATGGGCTCCCGATCTGGTCGGGTGAAACCACGGGCATCTGTTCCGTCCTGGTATGAGGCAAAGAAAGAATGTCCTCTGCCAGCAGGGTTTCCCGGGCAAAGGCGTAGGAGCTCCCATCGTCTTCCTCAAAGGGCCATTCATCCCCGAAGGCCGGGATCATGGAGATGATGGCGCTGATGCGCTCGTCAACGGAACCGACCAGGAAAGCCTCCCTTGAGCTCATGCTGGCCCCCCATACAGCGATCTTCGCAGGGTCCAATTCGGGTTGGGCGCAAACAAAATCAATGGCATCGACATATCCTCTTGCCTGTACCCAAAAATTGATCTCCTGGCGCGGTTCGCCATCACTGGACCCGAAGTTCCGGTGGTCGAACAACAAGACCGCAAATCCACCTTCTTTGAACCGCTCGGCGTATTTGTCGGCCGTCATGTGATTGATCGTGGAGGTAAAGCCGTGTGCCATAAGCACGACCGGATGCTTTTCGCCTGGCCGCGCTTTTGGCAAATACAGCCTTCCTCTGAGGGTAGTGCCCTGAGATTCGAATTCAATATTTCTGAATGAGAAATTCACTGGTGCCTTTCAATCTGTGCTAAAAACGTATTCCAGGCCCTCGGCATAGGAAACAGGATAGGTGTTTTCGTAGTTACTTTCTGTGTATTCCTTTGATCTGAACTTCAGCCAGGGATGCCCGGCTTCATTGATCAGGTCGATCAGTCGGTTGCACTTGTTTCGGTCATTGCTGGTTGAAAAGGAGAAATGGAGCTTGTTCATCTGTTTGTTCTGTGGGATACTTTTCTCCTCCAGCATCCGGATCAAAGCCGAGGCATAGAGGCCCGATGGATCCGTTGCCACGAAATTGTCGAACACATTGTTGTCACGATCTTCAAGGAAAAGTGACATGAGCACGATACCGGATTCGCTGCCTTTGCCGATCAGTGTTCTATCTGTGTTGTTTGTATAGGTTCCATTCACGTGGGATGCCAGGTCCCGGTAGATCTTATAATGCTCCTGAAAGGCCTGGGGTTCTGCATCGATGTCCGGAATGTTTTCCAAAGAGACCACTAGAGCGTCCAGGTTTCGCATCTTTTCAACACCGGCCACGACCTTTTCAAATTCATCGGTGGCCACCTTAAAATGCTGCTCCGTAAAATCGATAAGGAAGATGGCGGGCAGATCCTTTTGCACATCGAAAGAGGCCGGAAGAAAGATCTTTCCTCGCATTGCCCTTCCATCTGTTGAAAACTCAAAGGTCTCTATGCGGGACTGACTCCTTTCTTCAGGTTCGTTTTTCTCCGGCTTGCCCGCTCGTGAGAGCATTGCCCATATGAAAGCGGGCAAAAGGAGATATAAGAGAAGAGATGGTTTCATCGGATATTGGTTTGGCTGTATAAGATCACATCTGCTTCAGGGGCGAATGGTGCTCGTGAACCATTTTCCAGCCGTCTTTGGTGTTGACGAACAGCAAGGTGATCTGGTCGTTGACTACGACAAGGTCTTCCCCGAATTTTAGGTGGAAGTCGGAATGGAAAGTGACGTTCGCGACGTCTCCGTAAACCGCGATCTTCAGATCCTTGGCGTCGAATTTCACCACTTCGGTCACGGACCCGAACACGCTTCGTTCGTGCTCTTCATTTGCTGTGTCACCGTTCCTGGGCTCCCCGTTCTTGAACTCGGTGAATTTGGGGCCATAGGCGTGAAAGGAGATCAGTTTGTCCAGGTCCCCGTCTTTGATGCTCTGTGCAACTGCTCCGAAGGTTTCCATGACTTCCTGTTCGGCTTCGGGGAACTCGTCGTTTACCAGGTCAACCTGTGTATAGCCAGTGAAATAGAATGCTCCCAGGGCCAAGAATAATGCAAGTGTTCGTGTTGTTTTCATAATGATAGGTTTTTAAGGATTAGGGTGTAAAATTGACCATAATCCAGGGTTCAGGACTTGGGCAATGGCCCAAAAAACATTCTGAAACGTCCAAATTGGGTTTTCGGCTCAGGCTTACGCTCGTTCTGATCTGAACTGATGTGGAGGAAGCTTGTATCTTTCCTTGAAGGCCTGGATGAAATGAGAAGAATTGATAAAGCCGCTGTCGTAGCAGACCTGGTTGATGTTCAGGTCAGTTTCCAGGAGCAGGGTTTTGGCATGTTCGAGGCGCCGGGCCTTGATCCATCTCGAAGGCGTGGTCTTGTAGGTCTCCTTGAAGTCTCTCTTGAAGGCGGACAGGCTGCGACCGCAAAGTTTTGCGAATTCCTCGACTTTCAGATTGTACAGGTAGTGTTCCGACATCACCCTCTCGAGGTCGATCCCGGTCTTGACAGATTTGCGTTTCGTTCCGTAGAACTCCTCCCTGTTCGGACGAATGCCGGTCACGAATTCCTCGATTTCGGCCAGAATGGGGTAGGTGTCCCCGGTCCAGAAGAGATGGTCCCGCCCCGAGAATTCGACGAGTTTGGAATTGGGGATCCGCTCCGCCAGGTAGTGCCCTTCCTCCACCCGTATCTCTATGTCCCCCTTTCTGAACAATAGTAGGACAGGCACCTTGATCGAGCCCAGGACCCCGGTCACATCGATATGTGTGCACTGCTTGTGCAGGATCAGTGCGGCCTTGGGGCTCGCCCCCGAACGGAGATAACTGGCCAGCCAGTCCATGAACCCGTTGTCGTGTGCCAGGGACGGCACCAGGGTACGAAGTTCCTCCAGGTCCCCGTGCGCCCAGTTCTCTTCGATCAACTTGTTTGACACTTCGCGTTCTTCATCGGTGGGGGCCCAGGGATAATCCGTGGAGTATCTCCGTTTGGCGAAGATGCCGAAGCCTATGACCCCAAGGGTCCGCCTGGGATATTTCAGGGAGAACAAAAGGCTGACGGAACCCCCTTCGGAATGGCTGAACAAGAACGCCTTGCGCGAGCTTGTTGCCTCCATCACGGCAATGATGTCGTCCATGCGCTCCTCCATTGTCGAGTATTCGTCCGTGCGATCCGAAAGGCCGGTTCCCCTCTTGTCGAACAGGATCAGCCTTGAAAACAGGCTAAGCCGGGTCAAAAAGGCCGCTAGCCTGGGCTCTGCCCACATCATGTCGATGTTGGAAACCCAGCCGGGGATATAGATGATGTCAACGGGGCCCTGGCCCACGATCTGGTAGGCAATGTTGAATTCACCACTCTTGGTATAATTGGTCCTGGGTTTCAATTAGGACGGTTTTCTCAGGCCTCGGGTCTGTCAGCCTGAAGGTTCGGTCTTCCCAAGGTACGATTTTTTTCGGAGGGCCCTAGCTTTTCGAGTACATGAACCTTTTGGCCAGCCATTTGCGCACCGGCAGGTCGTACCATTTCAAAGCCGCATAGGCGATGAATATGGTTCCGATCATCACCAAAATGCCAACCGGGGCCCCTTCGCTCATCGATATCTCGTTGTTCGCCACCCAGGCATAGTAGATGCAGATGAACGGGAAGTGAGTGATGTATAGGGGGTAGGAGATGTCGCCCAGGAAGGTGCATACCTTCTGGTTGATCTTTCCGTGAACCTCGCCGATCGCCCCGAGGTAGATGATCATTGGGAAGACCACCGTGATGACCAGGGCTTCATAGAGTCCGTTTGCCCAAAGATTGTCGTAGCCCCCGATCCTGGGAAAGCTCAAAACCAGTACCAGGATCAGCCCGGTGAGCGCAAAGGTCCTTTTGCCGCTCCTGACCTTGACCGCGCGGCGCAAGAGCATCCCGGCCATATAGGGGAACAAAAGCCGTGTGAAACCGATCTTCAGCTGCTGGGGCTCCAGCGACCAGCCCCCGATCAGATCGCCCGAGGGACCGGTCATGGCCACGTAGAAGGTGGCAGACGCCGCGAGCAGGACAAAAAAGAACAGGGTCTTGTTGGACAGTTTCCTGAGTATGAATACGTGCAGGATATTCGCGATGTATTCCAGGAACAGGGACCAGGCCGGTCCGTTGAGCGGATGCATCTCGTTCCAGCCTCGGATGTCCATGGACGGGGGTACCGGGATCAGGGTGAAGCCGATCAGCGTGATCAGCAACAGCTGCCAGACGGAGGTGTCCGCTATTTTCGGGAACAATGGCGATTCCTGGAAGAAGAAGAGCAGGGCGCCAATGGCCATCCCCAGGATGATCAGGGGATGCAGACGGATCAACCTTCGTTTGGCAAAATCCAGAACGGTCATCCGGTCCCAGCGGTCGTCATAGGCGTGTGCCATCACGTAGCCCGAGAGCATGAAGAAGAAGTCCACGGCCAGGTAGCCGTGATTGATGAAGAGCTTGTGGTAGTCCCCCTCGCAAAACATTTCAAAGGTGTGCATGATCAGCACCATGATGGCCGCGACGCCGCGCAGGGCGTCCAGGATCAGGAAATGCTTCTTGGAGTCAGCAAAGGAAGATTGGGCTCTCAACAGGGTCTAGTTTCGGAAATTAAGGTTTTTTCAGTATCCCCTGTAACGTCAAAATCCCTCGTGGCCGTTGCAGATCTTCATGGAAGGGTGAAGCAGGACTCGTCCTTCTTCAGAAAGGATCGCCTTTTGGCGGCTCAGGAGGAAATCGAGCGCATCCTCTTTCGGGAAGGCATTTCCCGAGCAGGATCCGAAGTGCACGTCTTCACCCCAGGTGTTGCCTATGTTTTCGATCAGTTCTTCCGGTGTCCATGTCTGATCGCTTTTTTCGATCAGGAAGATGACCTCGTGTATGTGTTTGATGTTATTCATTTGCTTCCAGCTCTTTTCGTTTGGTCCAAAAATAGATCGCGAATCCGATCCCGACCACGGGCAGCACGATCCCGAACTCGTCGATATAGTAGGCCGTGTTTCCTGTGTTCTCTGTCAAAGGTGTGAAAAATTTTTGAATAAACAGGTTGTGACTTGCATGAAGTAGAACCGCCGTCCACAAGCTGCCTGATTTCATGCGATACCAGGTGTAGATAAAGCTCATGCTCACGATCAGAACCATGAAGCAGGACATGGCATAC
The DNA here is from genome assembly GCA_964489625.1 of uncultured Flavobacteriaceae bacterium. Classification (GTDB taxonomy): domain Bacteria; phylum Bacteroidota; class Bacteroidia; order Flavobacteriales; family Flavobacteriaceae; genus Lutimonas. Next base: position 566 of record CAZAZM010000057.1, on the reverse strand, counting down.
CAGGAGGGCGTTCCACTGTTGTAATCGGCGAAAAGAAGGATGGGCAGGTGCCAGGTGCCCCAGATCACCCCCGAGACCAGTGAGGTTTTCGTGAACCCCTGTGTCTTGTACAGCTCAGGGACCAGGAATCCGCGCCAGCCGATCTCTTCCCCCAGGGCGCTGGATGCGCTTCTGATCGTCCCAAAGATGCCGAACAGGATGAAGTAGGAGGCGATCACCAGTCCGCTGCCGATCTCTCCAAAGCCAAAAGAGTCGGTGAGTCGCTGCACGAACTCCCGGTCAGGAAAGCCTCCCCAACCAAGGACCCAAACGACAAGGTAGGCGATCAGGGCGTAGAGCAGGGGGATCAGGTAGCTCTCGACCTGGTACTTTGTCCGGCCCCATTTCCATCCCAGTTCGGACAGGTCCCGCTTCAGTATTTTCATCGTGATCAGCGCGGCGATCCCGGGACACCACATCAAGCCCATGGTGAACTGTCCCCAACCGCTGCCCAGGGTGCCGGAATAGATGATCAGGAAATAGAAGATCGAGCTCAGGGCCAGGGTGATCGCTAGAAATATGCCCAC
>CAZAZM010000056.1:6621-11044 GCA_964489625.1 uncultured Flavobacteriaceae bacterium | reverse complement strand
ATGTTGGCCACCACGATGTCCACAAAGACCATTCCCCCATAGAGCTTCTGGTTGTATCCATAGATCTCCAGCATGGCGGTCTGGTTCGCGCCACCTCCGATCCAGCTCCCCGCGAGTGTCGCCAGTCCCCGCCAAACGGCGTCAGGTCCTGCACCGCCGACAACTTCAGGGGCAAAAGAAGAGATCACCAGGATGGCGATCGGCCCTCCGATGATAATGCCCACCGTGCCGGTGAAGAACATGGCGAGCGCCTTCCAGCCCAGGTTGAAAACCGCGCGCAGATCTATGCTCAGTGTCATCAGCACCAGGGCAGCCGGCAAGAGATACCGGCTCGACATGAAATACAGGTTCGAGGAATGTTTTGTGACCTCACCGCTGTCCGAAACGGTCTCCCAGTCCGGGGCGATCAGCCCCAGGGTGGTCAGCAGGGCCGGCAGCATATAGGCCATGAACAGGGCCGGCACGATGCCGTAGAACTTCTTCCAAAATCCGGTTTTCAATGAGGAGGTGTAGAAGATGAAACCCAGGGTGATCATCAATAGTCCGAAGACGATCGTATCGCTCGTAAAAAGTGGTGCTTTGCTCATATGGGCGTGAATTTAACAAATTCTTTCCATTCTGACCGGAAAGCAGGCCCCTTTGTCAAATATTGATCCAGTAGGTGAATTTCACGATGATGGCCCGGGTGCCCGGTGAAAAGGGAGTGGTCTTGTAATTGTCGTTGTAAACGACAAAGAGGTCGGACAGGGGCTTGAATCGCCACTGCAGCCTCGAGTTGATGCTGAAATCCTCCTCCTGGCTGTTGTATTGGATGAAGGTCGACCAGAACAGGTTCTTGTTGAAGGTGAATTCTGCCTTGGGCCCTATAAACCAGATGGCCCGGGACGGATAGGGGTCCGGCAGGTCGATGTAGTTCACGCTTGACCTGAAAGAGGCGGTGAAATAGGGCTGCAAGCGCAGGCGAAAATCACTGGTCAGGGAGTACCTGTTGCCGTTGAAGAACTGGCCCAGGTCTGTACGGGCGGTGAAAGAAAAGGGCTTCCGGATGTCCGAATTGAAGGTGAAGTCGAATTTGGTGTACCAGTAGTCGGAAAAGGCCGGCAGAGGTATCCCTCCCTCGGTGTCCGTTGGGTCAAAATCCTCCAGCAGGTAGGTGTAGCGATGGTTCAGGGCCATCTCTATGCTGTTCTGGTTCCTGAACTGGATCTGGTACTCGAGGTCCACCATCGCGTCGGTATGCTGGAAATCCAGCTCCGGCGCCCAGGTCGAAAAGGCCCTCATCTCTATGGTATGGGTGTTGACCTTGGAATCCACCGGGTAGAAGATCCGCGTGGCCGCCTGGTCCACCTGGATGATGTCGTTGCGCTGAACGAAGCCCAGGTCCGCCTGGAAATCCTCTCCCACGTACCGGCCGCCGAGGTTGAACTTCCAGAACCGGGTGTTGTATTCCAGAAACCCGCCCGATGAGAAGTCCTTGTTTCCCGATTCGGGCGTGAAGGACTTGTGCAGGTAGTATTTGCCCGTCCATTTGTTCTCCTCGGTCAACAGGTTGAAATCGAGCCCGACCACCCGGTTGTACTCTTCGGCGTCCTCCACGAAACTGGTGGATTTGGTCACCTGGCGATTCACGAAGACAAAACCCAGGTTGGATCTTCCGAATACCTTCTGCTGCAGGGCCACTACGGAATTGTTGTTGGTTGGGATCTCGTTCGCGACGTCTTCGGCCGTCTGAATGTTAAGGAAGCCGATCCGCAGGTCCTTGTTGAGCTTCCCGCTGAGGCGGATGCCGGCAAGGATGTCATTCTGAATGGTTTCCTCGTTCAGGTCCTCTGCAATGCCGATCCGGCGTGAGAAAAAGGGGTTGGCCGCCCTCGAGTTCCCGAAGTCGGCGAAGAGGTCGGCATTGTCTATGAAGAACTGCCTCTTTTCGGGCAGGAATGCCTCGAAACGGGTCAGGTTCACCACCAGCTCGTCCGCCTCCACCTGCGAAAAGTCGGGATTGAAGGTCAGGTCCAGGTTCAGGCTGCTGCCTATGGGCACCTTGGCGTCTCCACCAAAGGAAAAGTCGGTGGTTGTCTCGTCATTGATATAGTCCTGGGTGACATTACCGGAAACATAGGGTATCACGGCGAAGGGAGTCCTGGATTTTCCCAGGGGACGCTCGAATACCATGTCTCCCATGAAGGCCAGGTTGGCGATGATCATGTTCTGCGGCACATTTCCCCAGGTACTCCTCTCATTTGCCTGGGTGTCAAACCTGTAGGCGTTGAACCTCCATTTCTGCATGCCTTCCTTGAACTTGATGGAAGCAAAAGGGATCTTGAGCTCCACCACGTAGTAGTTGTCGTGGACCTTGCTCGCGTTTTGCCACTTGACATCCCAGGTCGTGTTGAACCCGGAGATGTCCATTCCTCCCCCCGAGATCAGGGCTTCCCTCTGGACGCCCTCGGGATTGGTCCCGAAGAGGTAGGCATTGTTCCCGTCGTAAAAGGTATCAAAAAGGAAGCTGATGTTGTCGTTGCCCCTGGCCCTGTAATCCCTTCTCAAAGAAGGCACAATGAAGTCGTTGCCCGGCGAGTACATGATCGCTCCCACAAAGAGAAACTTGTCGTTGTAAAGCATCTTCACCTCGGTCTGGTAGGTGCTGCGGATCGAATCCGTCGGGAAGTACTGCCAAAAGTCGGTGGCCGTCCCGGCCTGTTCCCAGACCTCCTCATCCAGGGAGCCGTCGAGCTTGATATCCCCGTCGATCCACTTCACATGAATTTCATTCTTTTGGCCATAGACACCGGTACCCAGTAGCACTCCCAGAACGAAGATCAGGATCCTGTTTCTCATTAATCTCCTTTGATTAGACATGAACGGCCCGCCTCAGACAGGCGGATTTACCCACATACAAAAGAAAGAAATAAGGATGTGAAACGTAAAACTAGTCTGTGTTCTCCACGAACTTTCCCCCGAACGACAGAGTTTATGGATTCTTCCTTTGCAGGGCCAGCCAGGACATCAGGTTCACTTCCTGTCCCTGGTATTCCACCGGCTTGCCGTCGAAGTCCAGGCGACAGTGATTCAAATGGGAATAGATCCAGGACCAGTGCCCGGGATAATGTCTTTCTTCTCCCCCGAATTGGCCGCTAAGGTCAACCACGTGATCATACAGGGAGAGGTGGACGTTCCCAGCCCCCAGGGATTTCAATCGCCGGTAGACCGGAACCGCTGTCTCCTCCGGCAAGGTCGTGCTGTCGTCTTTGGAATGGATGAACCAGACGGGAACCCCTTCGATCCTTTCGATCTCCTCATCACTGAGAAATTCAGATTTATAGGCCAGGGCACTGATAAAGCCTGCCGCAAAGTAGTCCGGATGCAACAGCATCAGCTTCAGGCTCATATACCCCCCATTGGAACAGCCGCCCACGTAGATCCTGTTCGGGTCGATGTCGGGGCGCTCTGACACGAACTTTCGGATCAGCTCCATCAAAGCTACATTGTACACGTCATTCTCCTGTCCCCAGGTGCTCACTCCTTCGGCGTTGTGCATCCAGGCCCCCGGGCATTGGGGCACCAGCACATGGGCCCCTCCAAAGTAGCCCTGTATCTCAGGGGACGCGTAGTTTGCCGCGCGGTTTGCGAGCAGTGGAATGCTGGGGTCATTACCCCCTTCGCCTCCACCGTGAAGCCAGATGATCAGGGGATGCTTCTCGTTCCCGGCAGAGGGGCTGTAAAAGGCATAGGTCATCTTCGTACCGTCTTCGGAAATGAAATACCCTCCCAGGTCGAACCGCTCAAGCGTGGGGATCAACCTGTCCTTTTCTTTGCTCCAGGTCAGACCCCTTCTACGGTCTTCAATGCTCAGGTGGTACTTTACCCAGTCATTGCCCTGACAGCTATCTTTTTTGCTGTAGTGGAACGGATTCGAAAGGACCAGGTCAGGCGAGATCTCAAGCTCCAGGGTGATATGTGTTCCCTGAGGCTGTCTCATCCCCGTAGGATCCGATCGGTAGGCGTCTTTGACTCTTCTTTGCCCCCGGACTTCCTCCGGCTCCAGGTCCGTACAGCGCGACCTGCGCTCTACTTCCACCGAATAGTCTTCAGCCGAGATAGAATGGCCTGCTCCCGGCAGGTCCGGGCTCTCCAGGATGACCCGGCTGACCGCAGGCCCCCAGTCGTAGCCTTCGATGACAAGAACGTATTCCCCGTCGCTATCCTCCTGGTTTCCCGGGTTCTGACCACAGCCGAAAACCACGAGAAGAAGAAAAAAATAGATCGGTATCAGGCACCTTTTGCTCATTCCCAATCAAATTGCGGATCAAACCAGCTTTTCACTGAAAAAGTCAATGGTCCTTCTCCAGGCCAGTTTTGCGGCGCTCTCGTCGTACCTCGGGGTCGTGTCGTTATGAAAGCCGTGGTTCACCCCCGGATACAT
>CAZAZM010000056.1:0-6521 GCA_964489625.1 uncultured Flavobacteriaceae bacterium | reverse complement strand
GGGTGATCCCTCAGGTACCTGAAACCGGCGATGAAATCTTCCAGCATCTCATTGCGATCCCTTGTTCGCTGGAGCTCCCGGCCCTCGTCGTCCGTTCCGGGATATCCTCCCAGGGGCGAAAGGGCGTCCGGGGACAGGGAGATGAAGCCTTCCAGGCCCGCTCTCCTGCCAACGTCCGCGATGTGCGGGTTCAGTCCCCGATTCTCATGGACCACCAGAATCCCCGGCAGTTTCTTGCCCGCGTCCTTAGGCCGGGAAAGCTGTCCGCTGATCTCACCCCCGCCCTGTGGCGAAGCGTAGCTGACGGTTTCCGTGTTCAGCCTGGGATCATCCGCGGCCACCTGGATCTTTTCCTGGTAATTGGGCATGATGAAGCTGAGCAGGGAAGGAACGGTGATGCTGCCCACTGCATAGGCAGAGAGCTTGTCCAAAAATGTCCTCCGGTTGATCCTGCTGTGCGCATAGTCGTCGTACAGGTCAAAAACCTCTTGTTTGATGTCTTCTTTGCGTATCGGTTTCATGGTTGATTGGTTTGTGTTGTCTGTTATATAAAAATGACCAGCAGAGCCAGTGCAAGGCCGGCCAGGGCAAAGTACATTCCCTTTTTAAAGATACTGGTTTTTGGCAGAAACATCCAAAAAGAGGATAGAACGAAAAAGAGAAGTGAGACTCCGAAGAAGATGTTGAGGAAGAACAGGGGACGGTCCGAGGTAGCCTTGTGCATGTCCGTCATCTTCTTCAACACAAAGGGCAGCTCCTTTTTGGTGAAGGTCGCGAGACCCGTTTCCCGGTCGAAGGTCCCTCCATTGAAATAAACCGTGCTGCCCTCCTCTTTTTCGACCTTGAAGTTCTTGATCCTGAGCTGGGCTCCCAATTCTTCCGGCTGGGTCTCAGTGGCGAGGGTCCTTTGCTCCACCATCTCCTTCTTCAGGAAATCGGTGTTTCTGAAGATCATCAGGATACCGCTCAGGGCATAGACCGCCATGATGCCGGCCAGGAAGAATCCCAGGTATCTGTGGTATACTCTCATGTTTTGCTGCAACTTTGCTTTTTTCATCTTATTTATTTTTTACAGTGGATTTTGATTTGGACGCCAAAATAAGACTTTGGTTTAAATTCTGGCGCCTCTAAAATAAGAGCCTGCGCACATTGGGTGAAAATGATTCTTTGAACGACGGGATATGCAGCCTCAACGGCCAAAACATTTGTCCGCCTGTTCTTGCCGTTGAGCCGATTAGATTTGCCAATGACCAATTATTTGTCAGGATTTAGCCAATTATCCTTTAGCTTTGGACTGTGCGACCCTTTAAAGGCAAAAACAGAGACCTGCTCCCGGAGCTCATTTTTCAGATCCTGCTGCATCTGGTGGTCTTCCTTTTCTATTCCTTTGAGAGGGAAAAGCCACACATCGAGCCTTACAAGGTGGTGTTCTTCCTGCACTATTCCATAGGGGTGTTCATAATCAACTACGCCCTGTTGCCCCAATTCCTTTACAAGAAGAAATACCTGATGTTCAGCCTGCTACTGGGCCTGGTCGTGGTTTCCATCATTCTGGTCGAGGAGTTCGTGCTCGAGCGCATCTTCTTCCCCGAGACCCGAGGAAAGACCTTCCAGGGATTCTTCTATGTGTTGCTCGACATCATGCCGGTTATCGCCATACTTTCCGGGTACAAGTTCGCCTGGGACCTCATCAGAAAGCAACAGGAGGTCGAAGAGCTCAGGGCCTCGGTGGAAAAGAGCGAGCTGAATTTCCTGAAATCCCAGATCAACCCGCACTTCCTGTTCAACAACCTGAACAACCTCTATGCCTATGCCCTGGAGAAATCGGAAAAGACCCCTCTGATCATCCTGGAGCTCTCCTCGGTCTTGAGGTACATGCTCTACGACTGCAGGGAGGAGTACGTTTCCCTGGACACCGAGATCCAGCAGCTCCAGAATTTCGTTCGGTTGAACGAGCTGCAGATCGAGGACCGCGGAAAGGTCACCTTCATCCCGCCGGAAAGGAATGCCGGGGGCTACAGGATCGCACCATTGATCCTGATGAACTTCGTGGAGAATGCATTCAAGCACAGCATCGGGAGCCAGACCGACAATATCGTGATCCGAATCAAGCTTGAGATCCAGGACAATGACCTGCTCGTTTTCGAATGCGAGAACACCTATCATTCGAACTCGAACAACAGCAGCCTGTCACAGGGCATCGGCCTGAGCAATGTCAAAAAGAGGCTTGAATTGATCTACCCGAATTCTCACATACTCAAAATCAACGAACAGGAAGATTGGTTCAACGTGTTCCTGTCATTAAACCTGTCCTCGATATGAAAAGGATCACATGCATCATCGTCGAAGATCAGCCCCCCGCCCAGAGGATCCTGAAGAAGTTCATAGAAGACATCAAGACCCTCGAGCTTGCAGGGACTTTCTCTGAGCCCATGTCCGTGCTGGAATTCCTCAAGGAGCAGCGGGTGGACCTCATATTCCTGGACATTCACCTGCCCAAGATCTCGGGCTTAGACCTGCTCAAGATCATGCCGGGCAGCCCCCAGGTGATCCTGACCACGGCCTTTCCTGACTATGCCCTGGAAAGCTATGAGCTCAACGTGGTGGACTACCTGCTGAAACCCTTCTCCTTTCAGAGATTCATGCAGGCGGTGGCCAAGGTTCGGCACAGGGAGGCGGAGGCCGAAGCCGCAGAGACTGAGGGCTCTTTCGATGCAAAGACGGAGGTGTTCATCAAAACCGGCTATGACTACACCCGGATCGTCATCTCCGACATTCAATACATCAAATCGGATGCGGACTACACCGAGATCGTGGTGGACGGCAAAAAGAAGATCTCTTCGGAACCCCTGCGCCACTGGCAGGAGCTTCTCGACAAGAACAGCTTTGTCAGAATTCATAAATCCTATATCGTCAACAGCTCAAAGATCGTAAAGGTGTCGGGGAACCGGGTCTTTCTGGACAACGATGAGATCATTCCCATCGGCCGGGCCTACAAGGACGATTTTGCCGAGCGCTTCCTCAAATGAACCGGGCAGAACCAGAACCCGTGGATCAGCTCAATTTATCGGATATGACGGCCTCGATCTCTGCCTGACGCTCCAGGGCAAGTTTCGAAAAATGAAAGAGGCTTCTTGCCCGGTCCAGGTTTTGGTCGGGATAGGAGACCTTGTAATAGGGGTTCCCCAGCAAAAAGTCGGTATAGGCCCTTAGCCCGTGCATGAATGGCATGTAGACAACGCTCAGGGGAAGTGACCGAAGCTCGGCTTCACTGAAGATGTGCCCGTTCAGCGAAAGGCCCTCCGCGAAGGAGGAGAACATCTCCAATGAAAATCGGATCCTTGACAGCTCCGTCTCCTCTTCCGGGGCAGGATTCGCAATGGTCCTGGCCGCATCCCCAAAATCATAGGCAAAATGACCCGGCATCAGCGTATCGAGATCGATCATGCACAGGGCCTCGCCGCCTTGGGAGAACAGGATGTTGTTCAGCTTGCTGTCATTGTGGCAAACACGTACCGGCAGCTCGATCTGCTGAAAGGACTCGAGTTGCCGGAGGGCATTGTCAATGAACTTGCGAAGGTCTTGGGTCCGGGAAAGGTCCTCATCAGAGGCCAGGGACAAAGCTTGCCGGTATTGTTCCATCCTCCAGGAGAGATCGTGGAAGCGATCCAGGGGAACTGACAGTTGCGTGGGTGACAGGTCTGACACGAGTCGGTGGAACAGGCCCAGGACCCTTCCCGCCTCGAAGGCCACCTTCCTGTCCGAGCTGTTGTGATGGGCCAGGCTGTTGGGCAGATAGCTCATCAGCCTCCAGACCTGCCCCCCGGGAGATCTGTAAAAAAGCCCGCCTTCCCTGGTCCTGTAAAATTCAAGGCGCGCATATCCATCGGCCTCCAGCAGGGGCAGAACCCTTTCCAGGTTCCCTTCCAGGGACTCTGTGTCGGGAAAGACCTGCTGGTTGATCTTCTGAAGGACGTACTTCCTTTCCTTGCCCACAAGGACCGCAAGGGTCTGATTGATCAGGCCCTGGCTCAGGACCTGCAGCTCAATGTCCCCTGTGGGGATCCCGTAGTATCTCAGGACTGTTCTGGCCTCTTCCATAAAGGCGAGGGGTAAAATTTGATGTTTGTCTTCTCGCCCAGCTTTTCCATGGCCCTGCTCTTGTCCTTGGCGTATGTAACCCCGAACCAGTCCGTGCAGGAGCCGGTCAGCTTCACCCTTACCTTTCCCGCAGCCCTCCATTGCTGGACCTGCTTCGGGATGTAGATCTCTCCTCCGGCTCCGGCTTCCTCGGAGCCGACAAAGGAGACCAGGTCCTTTTCGATGAGCTCGAACACCCGGTGACCCAGGATCCAGAAATTCATGGAGACGAGCTCCTCTCCCGAAAACCTTGCACCGGTCTGCAGATCGACAATTCCATTATCGCCCTCCACCAGTTCCAGGTATTCGACTATGTCTTCGAGGTAGCCTCCAACCTGGCGACAGACGGCGCGGGATACGGATCCCTGGGGGCTGAGGGTCTCTGACAGGCGATAGGGAACCAGTCCGAATTCGGGCATCCTCTCGTCTTTATCTATGAACTCGCCGGCCAGCTCAAAGGATCTCCTTCCATAATAGTCGTCGGCGTTGACCACGACAAAGGGCCCCTCGATGACTCCCCGGGCAGTCCATACGGCGTGGGCGGTTCCCCAGGGCTTCTCCCGGGAGAACGAATGCCGGGTTCCGTCCGGAAGGTCTGAAACTTCCTGCGCGAGCACGTCCAGTTTAACGCCCTGGGGCAGCCTGTCGCTCAGATAGGCTCTCAGTTCTGAGACATAGGCCTTCCTGGTGATCAGCACCACGTGCTGAAAGCCACAGGCCAGGGCGTCGTAAATGCCGTACTCGAAAAGGAATTCCCCATTGGGCCCCAGCTCGTCGAATTGCTTCAGGGCCCCATACCTGCTCCCGCTCCCAGCGGCCATGATCAGAATCGATTTCATCGCAACATGTTTTAACGACTAAAATTAGCTGTAATATATTAAATGTAGTCTCAATCGGGGCCATTAGGTGCACAAAATTCGCCTATATTTATGCGCGAATCACAACATGGACCCATACATGAGTCGAACCTGGATCTCTATACTTCTCATGCTGCCACTTTCGATCTACGGCCAGCTCGACACAGAGATGACGGCCACGGGTTATATCCTGAAGATGAACAATACGCTCAACCTGAGGTTCGACCTCGACAACGACGTGAGGTCCTTCGAGTTCAACACCACAGATGACACCTATTCGATCCTGCCCAATACGAGGCTGAGAATGGCAATTGCATATAACTACAGGTTCATAACGCTGAAGGTTGGCTTCTCCCCGGAGTTCCTGGCCTCAGGGGACTCCAGGGAGAAAGGCGACACACGCATTTTCAGGCTTACGCTGGACATGTTCCTGAGTGATTTTTACCAGACATTTGACTACAACCGGGTCAAGGGATACTATATCGACGGGTCCGGAAGCGGCATACCCCTGTCCGGGCAACCCAGGGGCGACTATCTGATCCTTCCCGACATGGCAACCTGGTCCTTTACGGGCACCACTCGCTACAGGTTCAACGAAAACTACTCCTTCAAGGCGATGGTGAACCAGACCGAGATCCAGACCAAAAGTGCCGGCAGCTTCGTTCCCGAGCTGGTGTACGGGTACTGGGAGATCAGTCACCCGAGCGGGCCACAGGACATAGCCAGCTTTTACATTCTGGCCAATGCGGGATATCAGCAGACCTTCGTGCTCAACAGGAACTGGTATGCCAACCTGGGTCTTACGACAGGCCTGGGAATCGAATTCAATAAAGTGGACACTCGCTTGGGCGAGACCAGGTCCTCCGAAAGAAGCACTTCCGCAATCTTTGACATCAGCACCCAGCTCTCGCTGGGCTATAACTCCAGGCGCCTCTATGCCGGCACGGCCCTGATCGGAAGCGCCGTTACCCGGGACGAAGCCTCTGTCATCAAGTTTGACAACAACAGGGGGTATTTCAAGGTCTTTATCGGCTACCGCTTCGATCCCCCCAGGTTCCTGATCGAAACCATGGACTGGATCGAATCCAAGAACCCGTTCCAGAAGACCGGGTCATGAGCCACCGTCGCGCTTCAGCCTTCCGGATTCCTTGAGGACCTTATAGAGCATCCATTCCATCTGACCGTTGACGGAACGATACTCATCCCTGGCCCATGCCTCGATCTCCCTGAACAGCTCGTCGTCCAGGCGCAATGCGAATGCTTTCTTCTTCACGACGCCTCCTCCTCTCTCTTCTCCCTTTCGATGAGGGCTTTCAGGATTCCCCTGTGGGTGAACATGTTAACCACGCGCCATTCCATTTTCGCGTAGCTGTTGATCAGGTCTTCAAAATTCTGCTGTGATTTTACGGCCGTGCCCGTTTGCTTGATGATCTTGTATTCTTTCATTCTTCATTTGTCTTGTTTCATGGTTTTGGTGACCATTCAATCAAAGTTAGCAAATATTATCGAGTAATTCAATATTAA
>CAZAZM010000055.1:0-11671 GCA_964489625.1 uncultured Flavobacteriaceae bacterium | reverse complement strand
CACGGGGTTATCGAAGAGAGCGCCGACAACGTTTCAAAGGCACTGAAAAGAGTGGGCAAGATCTATACCTCGACCATCAACGGCCTTGTGGACCAGGATCTGGACAAGCTTAAAAAGGCAAGACAGAATGTCACGAAGCTCGAGCTTGAGATCGAGGACCTCCAGAATGATATTTTCTACTTCATCAAGGACCTGGATGATTCCTACCTGGGTGCCAGCAAATTCTATATCGACACGATCGGCAGCCTGCAGGACATTGCTCAATCCTCCAGCCTTATTGCCAAGGTCAGCTTCAAACACGTGAACAATCACCACAAGAAACTGAAGAAGAGGGAATCCGAGGAGCTTTTGCTGATCACCTCCAGGCTTGAGGCCCTGCTGAAGACCATAAGCCAGATCTTCGATTCGCGTGATTTCAAGAAGATCGTTCCTGAGATCATCAAGGCCAAGAAGGATTTGTTGGAAGAGGTTGAAGGCGCGATCCAGAAGCAGGTGGAACGCACACGGGAACATGAATCCACGAGTCCCAAGAACACGACGCTTTATTTCATCATTCTCATAGAGACCAAGGACCTGATCGGGGCCTGCATCAGGGTGCTCAACCTGTATTATGATGAACATGATCGATCTCGGGCTCGGTAGGCTCGAGGATGCTGTCTGACTCCACGTAGAGGAGCTCGCAGACCTGGATGATCTTCTCTATCATGTCATTTACGTTGTCGTGATCGTTAACGAGCGAGGAGGCCATGCTCACGTCGATGAGGTTCTTTCGTATCAGCTTGTCGATCCTTTTGTTGGTATGCTGCAGCTTCTCCTTGTAGAATTTTTTGAGTCCTTTGATCTTCTCGCTGTTATGCGCCTGGTCCGTGACGTCCTTGAAGGATTGGACGGCCCTCAGGACCTTGGCGATCATGCGCCTGAAGCCCTGATACTCCCTTTTTATGTAGATGTTGTCCGACTGGGTGTACTTGAGCACGTTCAGTCGAAGCTCTTTCACGTCCCGGATGATCTCCACCATTCTTCGATTGGCGATCTTGATCTCCGAGATGCGGTTGTTGTGCGCCTCTTCCAGGATGAGCTCTGTCTGTGCCTTGGTGGCGTATTCCAGCATGGTTCCGTAGATGGTCTTCACCTTTCGGATATACAGGTCCCTGACGTTGACGTCCATCTCTTTTCGGGATTTCTTGACCACTGACTTGATCTTCTGATCGGAAGTAAGGTCCGACCTGTGCATGTTCAGGGCATGGGCAACGATCTCGAAGATCGCGTTTTCGAAGAGGTATTTGGTTTCCTTTTCCAGGGAGTTGACAAGGGTCCCCGGAAATTCGAGCACGGCCTTGTTCAGATACTTCGGCTCGTCGATGTCCTTGACCCTGGATTCCCTGACATACTTGATCAGCAGGCGTTCGAGAGTCCGAATGAAGGGGATCATAATGATGACGCCCAACACGTTGAACAGGGTGTGAAAGATGGCCAGCTTCATGGTGTAGTCCCCGGATGCGATGCCGGTGATCCCTGCCAGAAAATCCACCAGCCTTGCCAGGGGGAGTATGAAGATCAGGGCAAGGAAACCCGTGACCAGGTTGAAGGTCAGGTGTGCAATGGCCAGTCGCTTGCCGGCTATGTTCGATCCGATCGAACCTATGAGCGCGGTTATGGTAGTTCCGATGTTCGTACCTATGGCCAAAGCCAGGGCATTCTCGTAGGTGATCTGGTTGGCCGACAATGCGGTGAGGATGAGGGCCAGCGAGGCGCTGCTTGACTGCAGGATGGTCGTTATGAGGATTCCGACCCCGGTGTAGACCAGCACCCCTTTCCAACCCCCGATGGCAAGGCTTTTGAGGTCGATGAAGTCGCTGTAGACGTCAAACCCCTCCTTCATGTAAAAGATGCCCAGGAAGAAGAATCCCAGGCCCGTAAGCACATTTCCCATTCCCTTGAGGGATTTGCCGCTCTGGAACGAGAACAGTATGCCGAAGATGAGCATGGGCATGGCCAGCACGGATATGTTGACCTTGAGACCGAAGCCGGCGACCAGCCAGGCCGTGAAGGTGGTGCCTATGTTGGCTCCGAAGATGAGCCCGATGCCTCCGTAAAGGCTTATGAGGCCGGCACTGATAAAGGAAATGGTGATGACCGAAACCAGGGAGCTGGACTGGATCAACGCGGTCACAAGAGCCCCTGCCGAGATGCTCTTGTAAAGCTTTTCGGTTGCCTTCTTCAAAAGGCGTTTCAGTGGTCCTTTGGTAAAGACTTTGAACCCCTCTTCAAGCGTCACCATGCCGAACAGCAGGATAGAAACCCCTGCGGCGATGGTTTTGAAATTGGGATTGAAGAAAAGAACGAGTCCAAGGACGACCAAAACGATCAAAAAGACCCATCTTCGGTTCATTGGCGAATTCAGATCTGTGAGTACTCCGGTCGATGCTCCCATAAACTTAGTCAATCGGCAGGGATTATGCAATCTTCAGGGCATTTAAATGCTTCTGTGATTAACGAAATCATCATCATTAGTTAACCCAGAATTAACCTTCTTGTCAGGCCTTATTTTGATCTTTGCTAAAAATCTTGAGCATGAAAAGTTTTTTAACGATTGGGTTTTTGTTCTTGGCCTCGATCGCGTTTTCGCAGGGGGTGCAGATCAGTGGACAGGTACTTGACGCGGAATTCGACAACGAGCCTCTGGCCTTTGCCGAGGTCAAAGTGGCAGGCCTGGAACTCGCGGCCATCACTGATGAGAACGGGAATTACGAGCTTGAGCTCGTCCCCGGAACCTACAGCTTGGAAATCGGCTTTATCGGATACGAGACTCGCCTGATCTCTGCAGAGATTGTCAGAGATGAAGACACCCGACTGGACCCCGTTGTTCTTGAGAGCAAGAAATTCGAGGGAACACCCGGCCTGGTCACGGAGAACAGCCTGGTATCGAGGGAAGAGTAGAATATTTTATTTTGGATCAATTCTGACACCGGTCAGAAGAAAAAAAGGAATCCGATTCGGATTCCTTTTTTTCTTGCTATGAACCGCACATCAGGCAGTCGTCCGGATTTTCCTTTGACTTGATGATCAATTCCTTCAATTCCTCCCCGGTCAGCGGCTGCTCCTCAACGGCGCCGGCGGGCAGCTCGTTCTTCTTCTTGGTCACGGTGAACTGGATGGCATTCACCGCCGATTTGGTCCTCAGGTAATACATCCCCGTCTTCAGGCCGGATTTCCAGGCGTAGAAGTGCATGGAGGTCAGTTTTGAATAATCCGGATCCTGCATGAACAGGTTCAGGGACTGCGACTGGTCTATGAAGTAGCCCCTTTGTCGTGCCATGTCGATGATGTCCTTCATGCTCATCTCCCAAACGGTCTTGTACAGGTCCTTGAGCTCCTGGGGGATGGATTCGATGTGCTGGATCGATCCGTTCGCCCTCATGATCTCCTCCTTCATGTCATTGTTCCACAGGCCGAGTTTGACCAGGTCTTCCAGTAGGTGCTTGTTGACCACGATGAACTCGCCCGAAAGCACCCTTCTCGTGTAGATGTTGGAAGTGTAGGGCTCGAAGGCCTCGTTGTTGCCGAGGATCTGCGAGGTCGAGGCGGTGGGCATGGGGGCGACAAGCAGTGAGTTTCTCACCCCGTGACTCATAATGCTCTCTCTCAATTTCTTCCAGTCCCAGCGTCCGCTCAGATCGTCCTCGCTGACATTCCACATGTTGAACTGGAACTCGCCCTGGGAGATCGGGGATCCCTTGTAGGAGGAGTAGGGCCCTTTGTCCTTGGCCAGTTCCATGGACGCCGTGAGGGCCGCGAAATAGATGGTCTCGAAGATCTCCTGGTTCAACTCCTTGGCCTCGTCGCTCGTAAAGGGCATGCGGAGCATGATAAAGGCATCGGCCAGCCCCTGTATTCCTATGCCGACAGGTCTGTGCCTCATGTTCGAATTCTCAGCTTCCGGGATGGGATAGAAGTTCCTGTCGATGACGGTGTCGAGGTTCTTGGTGATCTTCTTGGTCACCTTGAACAGCTTCTTGTGATCGAAGAACTTTTCGCCTTCGGCATTTTCGCTGATGAACATGGGAATGGCGATCGATGCCAGGTTGCATACTGCGACCTCGTCCTGGGCCGTGTACTCCATGATCTCGGTGCACAGGTTCGATGACCGGATGGTGCCGAGGTTCTTGTGGTTCGACTTGCGGTTTGCCGCATCCTTGTAAAGCATGTAGGGATTGCCCGTCTCGATCTGGGCTTCCAGGATCTTTTCCCACAAGTCCCGGGCCTTGACCGTCTTGCGGCCCTTGCCCACTTTCTCATACCCGATGTACAGCTTTTCGAACTCATCCCCGTAGGTATCGTACAAATGCGGGCATTCATTGGGGCACATCAGGGTCCAGTCCCCGTTCTCCTCAACGCGTTTCATGAACAGGTCAGGCATCCACATGGCGTAGAAGAGGTCTCTTGCCCTCATTTCTTCCTTCCCGTGATTCTTCTTCAGGTCGAGGAACTGGAAGATGTCCGCGTGCCAGGGCTCCAGGTAGATGGCAAAGGATCCCTTTCTCTTTCCGCCCCCCTGGTCCACATAGCGTGCCGTGTCATTGAACACGCGCAGCATGGGAACGATCCCGTTCGAGGTTCCGTTGGTCCCCCTGATGTAGGAGCCGGTGGCCCTTACATTGTGGATTGACAGACCAATGCCTCCCGCAGACTGCGATATTTTTGCGGTTTGCTGGAGAGTATTGTAGATTCCTTCTATGCTGTCGTCCTGCATCTGAAGCAAAAAGCAGGAGGACATCTGGGGTTTTGGGGTTCCCGCGTTGAAAAGGGTAGGGGTAGCGTGGGTGAAGTACTTCTTGCTCATGAGCTCATAGGTCTCAATGGCGGCGTCAATGTCATCGAGGTGGATTCCCACGGCCACCCGCATCAGCATGTGCTGGGGCCTTTCGACGATCTCACCGTTGATCTTGAGCAGGTAGGAGCGCTCCAGGGTCTTGAAACCGAAGAAGTCATAGCCGAAGTCACGATTGTAAATGATGGTGGAATCCAGCTTGTCGGCATTCTTCTCGATGATGCGGTACACTTGCTCCTCGATCATGGACGCCTGCTTGCCCGTTCTGGGGTTCACGTACTCATAGAGGTCCTTCATGGTCTCGCTGAAAGACTTTTTCGTGTTCTTATGCAGGTTGGAGACGGCGATCCGGGCGGCCACCTTGGCGTAGTCCGGGTGGGTTGTGGTCAGCGTGGCGGCAATTTCCGCAGCGAGGTTGTCAAGTTCCGATGTAGTGACACCGTCATAGATCCCTTCGATCACTCGCATCGATATCTTGATGGGGTCCACCAGGTCATTCAATCCATAGCACAATTTGCGCACTCTTGCGGTAATCTTGTCGAACATTACCGGCTCTCTCTTTCCGTCTCTTTTTACTACATACATTTTTTAACAATTGATTTTAAGGGTTAGTGATTCTCACGTTGCTCTGTGAACCCGCGTACTTAATTATTTCTAAAATAGTTTTGTTGGGATGGATATTATGGCTGATCCCCGTCAGACCATTCCAGGTAATTCCATTCTAAAAATAGAATAAAACCACCGTCGAAATTTTAGTTGTTTTTATATCTTTTTAACAATGCGTCGTTAATAAACAGACAAACAATTGACAATCAGACACAAACAAATAAAAAGTCAGAAAATTGACGCCGTTAGAAATCAGCGTCAAAGGAAATATTTCCAGTTCCCCCTGATTTGACTCCTGCCTTCTGATATTCCGAAACTCTCTTTTCGAAGAAGTTCGTTTTCCCCTCAAGTGAGATCATCTCCATGAAGTCAAAAGGATTCGTCGCATTGTATACTTTGTCACAACCGTATTCCACCAGCAGTCTGTCGGTAACGAATTCCAGGTACTGGGTCATCAGTTTGGCATTCATTCCGATCAGGCTTACCGGCAAGGACTCGGTTATGAATTCTCTTTCTATGTCGAGCGCGTTCACGAGAATCTCGGTGATCCTCTCCTTAGGCACCTTGTTCACGATGTGGTTCTCGTGGAGGTAGACGGCAAAATCCGCGTGCAGGCCCTCGTCCCGGTTGATCAGCTCATTGGAGAAGGTCAGGCCCGGGAGCAAGCCTCGTTTCTTCATCCAGAAGATGGAGCAGAAGCTTCCCGAAAAGAAGATTCCTTCAACCGCAGAAAAGGCGATCAGGCGTTCCGCAAAGCTGTCGCTCTCGACCCATCGCAGCGCCCATTCGGCTTTCTTCTTGATGGCAGGGAAGATCTCGATGGCCCGGAACAGCTCGTCCTTCTCCTTCGGGTTCTTGATATAGGTGTCGATGAGCAGGGAATACACCTCTGAGTGGATGTTCTCCATCATGAGCTGGAACCCATAGAAGAACTTGGCCTCGGTGTACTGAACCTCGCTCACGAAATTCTCGGCCAGGTTTTCGTTGACGATCCCGTCCGATGCCGCAAAGAAGGCAAGGATGTGCTTTATGAAGTACCTTTCGTCGTCATTGAGCTTGTTCTCCCAATCGATCACGTCCTGCTCGAGGTCGATCTCCTCAGCGGTCCAGAATGAGGCCTCCTGTTTTTTATACCAGTCCCAGATGTCTTTGTGCTGGATCGGAAAAATTACAAAGCGGTCCTTATTCTCGCGCAATATCGGCTCAATGTTTGACATAACTGGTAAATTTTGATTATGGGTTGAATAGAGTACTCCGGGAAGAGCGCAGCAAAGATTCCAATTTTAGCTTAGAAATAAAATCTTATTTATCCACATTGAATTGAAAGTTTTTAACAGGCTGTTTAAAAGACAAAGCGTTAAAAACTCCCTGTGACTGAACAAAAGAAACAGGGCTGGTGACGCCCTGTTTTTGAAGCCTATTTTTGCATGAACTGGGACAGGTTCATGAACTGGTATCCCCCGGTCTCGACGGATCTGGATTCTTTGCGGATCTCCTTGACGAGCATCCTGCCTTTGCCCTTCGTGTTCTTGTTCTCGAAGTTCATTTCCATCATCAGCCCCTTGGCGTCTTTTGGCACGTTCTGGAAAGAATTTCCCCCGAGAGACTTGCTGATGTTGTAAAACATGTTCTTCTGATAGACGTCCAGGTCCTGGGTCACCCAGAAGGTGTATCGCGCATCCTGGTTTTCAGAGTAGAACTCTTCGCAGTCATAGCCCAGGATCTTTTTGGTGTTTCCGGTCTTCTCTACTTTCTTGAAGGAGGGGTCCACACCCTCGGCAGAGGCTTCGTTCTCCGCCAGGTTCTGGATCTTGTCCAGGGAGACCACCTGCGCGATCTTCTGTTCTTCCATCAGGATGATCATGGCCATGTTCTTCTCGTCAATGACCGACAGCATGGACATGGGCATCTCCTGGTTCTTGTTCGAGCTGGATTTTATACTGCTGACCTGGGTGGCCATGTAATTCTCCTTGTCAGAGAACCACATGCTGTAATCCACGATCGAATTCTCATCACCGGATGAGTATTCCATGGTGTAGAGAACGTTGGTGTCAAATTGATAGCTGTCCTCTATTGTGATGTCCGATTCTCCCTGGCCGAACATGTTCTCCCATTGCTCGCGGTTCTTTTGTTCGTAATCCGGATCGATCTCAAGCAGGCTGTCAAGCGCCTTTCCCGTCTCTTGTGCGGTCTTTTGCGCGGCCTTTTCGACAATAACGTCTTCTGTGGCCTGTTGCACGCGTTGTTTCAGTTTCTTGAGGATCTGTGACTGGGCAGGTGCGGCAATGAGCAGAAAGGAGAGCAGGATCCAGGCGAAGGGGGAATTAGTTTTCATGGTTTGGGGGGTTTGAAGAAAGTATAAAGTTACGAAGATTGACTCTGATTTTGAAGCAAATGCGAAAAAGAGTCGACCGGGGCCAACTCTTTTTCAATTTCCCCGCAGGGAAACAGTACATCCAAAATACGCTCTTGAAAATTCGTTCTTTCGATCGAATGATACAAAACGCTTGCTATAGTTAATGACGCTTTTTCTAAAGGGTCAACATGAGAAGCTAATCAAATTTGCCCAAAAACTCCCGGGTCATCCGAACCGTGGTGGCCAGGTGGGCTGGAAGCCGCTCTTCCGCCCAGGGCTGGGAGGATCCAAAGGTGTGATTGGCGCCTTCCAGGATGGACAGTTCCGAGTTGCTGCTCCAGGAATGAAGGGCCCGTGCCTCCTCCAGGGGCACGGTTTCATCCTGGTCCCCGTGGAGGATGAGATGGGGAAGCTCCATGCCCAGCAAAGCCTTTCTTATGGTCAGACGCTCCTCGTTTTCCTTGAAGGTCTCGTAGAACTGGAAGTAATGGGGCATGTCCTGTTTTGTTCGCCCGTTGTGCACATGGGCCACCCCATGCTTCTGCCAGAGCTCCAGTTGCTCACCTTGAGGGAAGCGGGAGGCAAAATCCGATACCCCCGCCCAGGTGACCACCCGCCTGACCCTGTGATCTTCCGAGGCCTTGAGCAGTACGATCCCGCCTCCGCGCGAGTGCCCGATCAGCGTCATATTCTTCAGGCTCATCTCCTGTCGGGGAACCTCGGCGGAGTGGAGCCAGTCGATGACGGTTTCCAGGTCGTCGAGCTCGATGATGAAGTTGTTCCTGCCAAAGGCTTCCAGGTCCGGAAAATCGATGGGTTGTTCAATCGTTCCCCCATTGTGGGAGAAGTTCATCTTGACGAAGAAGTAACCCTGTCGGGCAAACTCCTCTGCGACGAGATCCCAGGCGCCCCAGTCCTTGTAACCCTTGTACCCGTGGCAGAACAATACCACGTCTTTCGCCGTCCCGTCCTGCAGGTAGAACAGGTCGGCAAGTATGTCCCTTCCGTGTCGCCCCGGAATCACTATGTTTTTGAGCTTATTCATATTCAATCATTTAGTAGCCATAGGTTTTTAACTCCTTCTCTTCAAAGTTCAGGGTAGGGTCAAAGAGCTCCGACAGCAACCGGTCGAGTTGCACCACGAATTCCTCCAGGACTTCCTCGTTGACGGGTGCCGAATTAACGCTCATGAATCCCCCTTTCAGATTTTTGAAGGAGATGATCCCGCTTTCGAACTCGGCAGCCGGCCCATTGGCGGGTAGCCGGTCAGCAGAGTAGAGGTAGGCGTACATCAACACCTGGAAGGCCTTGCTGTTTTTTTCATCCGTGATGAGATCGGGCCAGTTCCTGACGGACATGTCGGAAGAGGTCACCTTTCCCGTCTTGTAATCGAGGATTCTCAAGACCCCGTCGACCTCATCCACACGGTCAATCGTTCCTTTCAGCCGGACAGGGGCGTCAAAACCCTCGGGATGGTGAAGCCGGGAGACCTTCTCCTCCAGTGCGAGGATCCTGATCCTTTTTCCCTTCTCCAGAAGGCTCTTTTCCCCTTTCAGGAAAGTGACCATGAATTGTTTTGCGATCTCGAAGCTAAGGTAGTTCTTACCTGTTCTCCCCGCCCTGGAAGAGTAGGTCCGGGACCACTGGACTTCGATTTCTTCGTCGATCTTTTTGAGCATCTCCTCGACATGATCGGGCTGCAGGAACTGGCCAAGAAGGGGCTTGTACAAAGCTTCCAGGGTATTGTGGATGACGGTTCCGAAGGTGTTGGCGGCCATGCTTTCCTCCACCTGTTCGTACTCCTCGATCCCGAGTATGTAGCGCTTGTAGTAGTCAAGGGGGTTTCTGACATAGGTGGTCAGGGCAGTGGGAGAGAATCCGCTCAGGGAGATCTCGCGCAACTTGTCGATCACTTCCGAATTCTTGGGAACCGACTTCAGGGCCAGGGGCCTCTGCGTCAGCAAGGGTTGAAAGCTCTTTTTCTCGAAGCGGACCTTGTCGAGCGTGCCCAGTTTTTTAGCTACTTCCAGCTGTTTCAAAAAACGGCTCGGCTCCCCGGAGCCGAAATCGTCGGTGATATTGTTATAGACCAGGTACACGCGCTTGGCCCTGTGCAGAAGCCTGAGGAAATGGTAGTTGAAGATTGCTTCCTTCTCTCTGAAAGTGGGCAGGTCCTTTTCGGCCTTGATGTCAACCGGGATGAACGAATTGCCTGACCTGCCGGCCGGGAGGAATCCCTCGTTTACCGAGGTGAGGATGACATTTTCAAAGTCCAGCACCCTGGATTCCAGCAGACCCATGATCTGCAGCCCTGACAGGGGCTCACCCTGGAAGGACATCTTTTCCATTTGCAGGATCTGCCTGTAGAACTGGTGCAGGGCCTTGAGCGATTCTATGTGTCCGTAAGTCCGGTTGAAATTCAGCAGTTGGGTGAAGATGCCGTGAAAGCGAAAGAGGATCTCGAGCTCCAGGCGATCGGGCTCGTTCTCCTGTCTGAGCCAGTTGATCAGGCTGAGGAGTTTATTTACAATGGCATTGATGTCATCGTCCCATCCCGTGAAAAGGAGGTAGAACAGCTCATTCAGCCTTGACCCTTCCCCGATCATGCCAAAGAGGTCCTGCTCTGAGAAGAAAAGCAGCTTGTCCCGGAACAGCAACCGATCCCAGTTTTCCTGGAAATCAGGGTCTGCCCTGAAGTGCCTTTTCAATTGCGGGTCACCTGTCAGTCTCTGCAGATCCCTGTAATAGAATCCCCTGTTTTCCCCTTTCCCGGACCGGTTGAGGTGCAAGCGGAAAAGTGATTCGAAAAAGGTGCTGAGGGCCACATTCTGAAGCTCATATCCCATGGTGACATTGGCTTCGCCGACCTCCGGCGGAAGTGAATTCAACAGGACAGGAAGCAGCTTCTCATTTCCCAGGATCAGGGCCGTGTTGTTCAATTCCCCTTCCTGGCTCAGGGCCTTGAGTAAGCTTCCCGCGTGCTTGACCTGGCTAATGTGCTTCGGGAGTCCGTGCAGATGGATCACCTTCGGGCTGTCGATGTTGTTTTCCATCCAGGTGAAGTCATTGTTCCGGTAGTAGGGCCATGTCTTCCTGTAGGTGCTCAGAAAGCTGCCGGCGGGAGATTCCGTGGCCTCGTAGAACAGGTCATCGTCCCAGTATACCCTGGCCCTTTCACGTTCAAGCAATTCCCGGATCACTTTCTCCTCGGACCTGCTCAGCGCATTGAAACCTGCAAAGACGAACTGGCTGGCAAACAATTCCCCCTCTTCACTTTGCAGGGCCTGCCAGGCCTTGCGATAGACGTGTCCCTGGTAGCCCGCTTTAATACTCTCCATTCTCTCCTTCATTCCCTTATAGTAAATGGGAATGAGCCTGTGAAAGTCCAGATAGCTTTTCACCAGTTGGCTTTGCGCCCCGTCGGTCGCCCAGTTCTCGATGCGTCGTGCCTCGTGGATGTAGTGCAGGATGGACTCGGCATCGGTCAGGTTGGCATCCAGCTCATTAAAATCCTGTAGCAGGACATGTGCCCATTTGGAGAAGGATTCGAAGCTCTCCTGATCGCTCCTGCCCGAGGACGCTTTGAACACGGAGTAAAACTCGAACAGCAGGCCGATGCGGTCCAGCACCTGGGTTCCCGACAGCCGCTCCATGAATTCTTCTATGCTGAGTATGGAAGGGAAGAACGAATAGGGCGACAACTGCCCGATCAATTCGTTTTTCAGGAAGAGGGCGGATCTTTTGTTGGGCAGCACGAAGCAGTGACCGGACAGTTCGTCTTCCCGGGACAGCACGTCTTCCAGCACTTTATTGAGAAAGGATCGCATGTTTCAAAAATAGCAAAATAAAAAAACCACCCGCCATGAAGCGGGTGGTTT
>CAZAZM010000054.1:0-12080 GCA_964489625.1 uncultured Flavobacteriaceae bacterium | reverse complement strand
GCGAAATATACTTCATTTTTTCAACACCTCACAATTTTAACGCCTGAAAAATGGGGAAATAACAAACTACAACGTTGTAGTACGCGGATAATGTCAATTGAATTTTTGATTTTCAACCCGATATTTGAGGAAATCAATGGAATTCAGGCATTGAGCCAGATTTTTTTTGTGGATGGATATTAGAAAAAAGTGAGACAAATCCAGGCCTCGCTCAAAAGGAGCTTGAGGATTTTAGCATGTCATCTATTTCTTCCTCCAGGACGACAGGATTGGCCCCTTCTTTCCCGGCGACCAGGGAACCCATGGCACAGGCCGTGTCAAGGGCTTTTTGAGGATCGCGTCCGTCGAGCAGCAGAAAGCTCAAAGTTGCTAGGAAGGAATCACCGGCCCCAACGGTGTCAGCGACTTCCACCTTGTATCCCGGATTCACATAGAGCCTTGTTTCAAAAAGCATTTCCGCTCCCTCGGCTCCTTTGGTCACGCAGAGGGTGGTCTTTGGGCTCAGGAACCCGGAAAGGGCCCTGATCCTTTCGGTTGTTGATTTTCCGGGTAGACCCAGATGCCCGCAGACCTCTTCGATCTCCTCGTCGTTCATCTTGATCAGGTCCGCCTTGTGCATCAGGGCGACGATCTTATCCAGGTCGTAATGGGGAGGCCTGAGATTCAGGTCAAAGATCCTGAACGGGCAAAGGTCGATCAGCGAGAGCAGAGTATCCTCAGACTCCCTGCTTCTGCAAACCAGGCTTCCGAAGATCAGGGCGTCCGAAACTTTTATCGCATCCCGGATCTCGGCGGAGCTTTGGATCGCGTCCCAGGCCACGGGTTCGTTGATGGTGTAGGTCGCCGTGCGGCTCTCGTCCAGGTGCACCTCCACCGTGCCTGTGGGCAGCTTCTCATCCAACTGTACCAGGTCCGACTTGAGACCCTGCTGCTTTAGGAAGCTCAGGATCTCATCACCGTCGGGATCCTTTCCCAGCCGGCTGATCATCGAGACCTCTGCACCCAGGCGATGAAGCCTCAGGGCCACATTCAGAGGAGCGCCACCGATTCTTCGGTAGGAAGGGAACACATCCCAAAGGATCTCTCCAAAGCAGCTGATCCTTATCATGCCTATTCTTTTACGAGTTTCTTTTCAAGCTCTTCCAGCGAGATGCCTTTCGTCTCAGGCATCATGAACATGACAAACAGCAATTGCAGCACCATCATGAAGGCGAAGAAGGCGAATACCGAGCCTGCCCCGACTTTGGCAAAAAGCACAGGTACGAGCGAAGGAATGATCGCTGCAAGCACCCAGTGCGTTCCGCACCCGAAGGCCTGGCCCGAGGCCCTTAGCTGATCCGGGAAGATCTCGGAGATGAACACCCAGATCACCGCGCCCTGGCCCACCGCGTGGGAGGCGATGAACAGGAAGAGGAAGATAGGCACTGCCATGCCTTCCCATTCTAAGAAAAAGGCCATGGCCACCAGGCTCAGCGAGATGATGTATCCGATGGATCCGATGTACATGAGCTTCTTTCGGCCCAGGCGATCGATCAGCGCGACCCCGACCAGGGTGAAGACCAGGTTGGTGACACCGATCCCTATGCTGCTCAACAAAGCGGAGCTCTTTTCGAGCCCTGCCTCCTCGAAGATCCGTGGGGCATAGTAGAGAAAGGCGTTGATCCCTGACAGTTGGTTGAAGAATGCGATCAGGAAGGCCAGGGTAAGCGGCAACCTGTATTTCTTCATGAAGATGTTCTCCTTGCTGCTGTGATGATGCTGCTGGCTTTCTTCGATCTCCGCAACGATCTGCTCTACAGGGCTGTCCGGGTACAATTCCTGGATGATGCGGGTGGCTTCGTCGTGGTGCCCGTTGAGCAACAGCCAGCGCGGGCTGCGCGGTATGGTGAAGGCCAGCAAGGTGTAGATGATCGCGGGAATAGCCTCAACTCCGATCATCCACCTCCAGGCATTCTCGCCCACGTCGCTCAGCAAGTAGTTGGAGAGGAAGGCGATGAGGATCCCCAGGACGATGTTGAACTGGTACAGGGCCACGAGCCTTCCGCGATCCTTGGGGGGAGCGATCTCCGACACATAGGCCGGCGCGGCGATGGTAGAGGCTCCTACGCCCAGGCCCCCGATGAAACGGAAGAAGGCAAAGCTGTAGGGGTCGTTTACCAGGGCAGAACCCAGGGCGGAAACCGTATACAGGATCCCGATCCAGATCAGGGTCTTCTTTCGGCCCAGCTTGTTCGTAGGGATGCCCCCGAAGATGGCTCCGATCACGGTGCCCCAAAGGGCCATGGCCATGACGACCGTGCCGTGAAAGACGTCTGAGGAGCCCCAGAGCTCCTGCAATTGCTTGTCGGCACCCGAGATCACGACGGTGTCAAATCCGAACAGGAATCCTGCAAGGGCGGCCACGATGGACCAGAGTAGAATCTTATTCATTGTTCCAGGTGTTAGAGACTTTGTTGATATTAAGATCCTCGAGTACGGCATCCGCAGGAGAAAACAGAATCATTTCAGTAAAGGCGCTGTTCGGGAAGAAGATCTCCGTCATAACATAGCGGCCTTCGTCTATGAAAAGCTCCAGGGAAGCACGGTCCAGGATCATCCTGACGTCGACCACGGCATCGCGAGCCCCATATGGCGCCGTATGCGTCTTGTCGGCAAAGGCTTCGCTGAAATCTGTTTTGCCGGATCTGCTGCGGTCGAACTCGACCAGGCCCAAATCCGGTCGCAGGCCGATGCGTATGTACTCCCCGAGCTCGTTGCGGAACCGGATGTCGAGGGGCTTGTTCATGTTCTGTTTCCACCTGACCTCGGCGGCGTCGAAAGGCCCTTCGAAGCTAATGCTGTCTTTCAGGCTCAGGCTTTCCCGGCTCAAAACGGATTGAGTGAGACCGTCGAAAGCTTCAAGTACCCGACTCGATACGAAATACCCGTTTTCTTCCCGGGAAAGAAAAAGCTCCCGGGGCAGCGTCATGGCGCTCCTCCATTTTTCGGTCGGGACCTCCTGGGCGTAGTTCCAGTTGCTCATCCAGCCGATGAACACCTGCCTTCCTTCAGGTGTGTTGTTGAAGGTCACCCCGGCGTAGTTGTCGGCTCCGTGATCCAGCCATTGGGTCTCTTCCTGAGAAGTGGTGAAGGAGGTTCCGTCAAAGTCCCCGACAAAATATTGTGTCGCGGAGCCGCCGTTCGGCCCCCCGGGGTTGATGCTGATCAGCAGCACCCACCTTTCCTCCGTCTCGCCCTCGACCTGCATTCGGATCAGGTCCGGGCATTCCCAGACTCCACCGTGAGCTCCTTTGTCCTTGCCAAATTCGCTGAGAAAATTCCATTCTTTCAGGTCAGTTGAGGAATAGAACTCGGCGTGATCGCCAACTGCCAGGGCCATGATCCATTTGTTCGAGTCCTCGTGCCAGAAGACCTTGGGGTCCCTGAAATCCATCTTGCCCTTGTTGGGGAGCACGGGATTGCCCTCGTATTTGGTCCAGGTCTTTCCCTGGTCGTTGCTGAATGCGATTCCCTGGGTCTGGTGGTCCAGGGTCTTGGCCTTTTCCTTCTCGGGATGGTGATAGGTGAAGATCGCCACAAGCGGGTCCTTTCCCTCCGTGCCCAGACCCGAGGTATTTCCCCGGTCCAGTACCGCGCTTCCCGAAAAGATGTAACCCTGCTCGTCCGGAAAGAGCGCTATGGGATGGTGCTCCCAGTGAAACAGGTCCGTGCTGGTGGCATGACCCCAGTGCATCGGGCCCCAGACGATGTCTTCGGGATAGTGCTGGTAGAACAGGTGATAGACTCCCTCGCTGTAGACCAGCCCGTTCGGGTCGTTCATCCATTTTTCCATGGGGCTGAAGTGGAATTGCGGCCGGAACGGCTCCTGGTAATAACTACCCTTAGTCTCCTGGTTCTGAGTTGTCTGCTCCCTGCTGTCCTCGGTTTTCACTTCCTTGCAGGAAATCATCAGCTGGCTCCCGATAAGTGCCCCGAATAGAATCAGGGCATATGCTCTCAGGCTGTTTTGGTTCATCCGCTTTGCTAGTATAAAAAGTGCATGTTGTTGATTTCCGCCTCGGTTCCGTGACAGCGGGAGTAAATATAAGGATTTAAATCATTCAGGAATTTTTGGCTTTCTGTTCCCAAAATACAGTCATTAGTCGAATATTTTTTCTTCAGCCTCATTAATGTTTCAATTTTGCAGCTCAATACTCAAATCTCATTCAATCTTTACATGAAGAATATACTTAAGCACACGGAAGCAGGAAAGTTCGAAGAGACTCGCTTTGAGAAGATCCACAATGTGATCTTCGACAATTCAGACTTGGCCTCCATCGAGGTGGCCCGGGAGATCGCCGAGCTGATCAGGGACAAGGAAAGGGTAGGAGAGCAATGCGTTCTCGGCCTTGCCACCGGTTCCTCACCGATCAAGGTTTATGAGGAGCTGGTCAGAATGCACGAGGAAGAGGGCCTTAGCTTCAGGAACGTCGTCACCTTCAACCTGGACGAATACTATCCCATGTCCAGGGAGAATACACAGAGTTACTGGTATTTCATGCACGATCACCTTTTCAATCACGTCGACATCCTCCCGGAGAACATCAACATCCCCGACGGGCAGATCAAGCCTGAGGAGATTCACCAGTTCTGCATCGACTATGAGATGAAGATCAAAGAGGCTGGAGGACTGGATTTCCAGTTGCTCGGTATCGGTAGGACGGGACACATCGGCTTCAATGAACCGGGGTCGCACTACAATTCGGGGACTCGAAACATCACCCTGGACCACATCACCAGGATCGACGCAGCCTCGTCATTTTTGGGAATAGAACACGTACCCAAGGTGGCCATCACCATGGGTATCAGCACGATCCGAAAGGCCAAGCGGATCGTTTTGATGGCCTGGGGGATCAACAAGGCTTCTGTGATCAAGGAGACCATAGAGGGTGAGATCAGCGCAGACGTGCCGGCCACCTACCTGCAGCGCCATGATAACGTGACCTTCGTGCTGGACGAGGGTGCCGCTTCGGAGCTGACCCGGATCAAGACCCCCTGGCTGGTCAGGAACTGCATCTGGACCGACGAGCTCACCATCAAGGCCGTGGTCTGGCTGTCCTCCAAAATGGAGAAATCCGTGCTCAAGCTCACCGACAAGGACTACAACTTCAACGGGATGTCCAGCCTTTTGGTGGAACAGGGCTCGGCCTATCAGCTCAACATCAACATGTTCAACAAGCTTCAGCACACGATCACGGGATGGCCGGGCGGAAAGCCCAATGCGGATGACACCAACCGACCCGAGCGCAACACCCCGGCAAGGAAAAGGGTCATCATCTTCAGCCCGCACCCCGATGACGACGTGATCTCCATGGGAGGTACCTTTGACCGACTTGTCGAGCAGGGACACGAGGTACACGTGGCCTACCAGACTTCGGGCAACATTGCGGTGTCGGATGAGGAGGCGATGAAATTCGCGGAGGTGGCCTTCGACCTGAACGGCAAATCCCCGAAACTGCAAAAGATCATCTCGGACCTGAACACGAAGAACGAGTACGACATAGACACTGTGGAGGTCAGAAAGCTCAAAGGCCTGATCAGGCGAAAGGAATGCTATGCGGCCACTCGCTACCTGGACTGCCCGGATGAGAACGTCCACTTCCTCGACCTGCCTTTCTACGAGACGGGAAGGGTCAAGAAGAACAAGCTCAGCGACAAGGACATCCAGATCATGTGCGACATCATCTCTGAGGTGAAGCCTCACCAGATCTATGCGGCCGGGGACCTTGCGGATCCGCACGGAACGCACAAGGTCTGTCTCGACGCCCTGTTCATGGCTCTCGAGCGCCTGAAGAAGGAAGCTTATATGAAGGACTGCTGGGTATGGCTCTATCGCGGAGCGTGGCATGAATGGGAGATCCATGAGATTGACATGGCGGTTCCCATGAGTCCCGACCAGGTCCTGAAGAAGAAACAGGCCATTTTCTTCCACCAGTCTCAAAAGGATGGTGTAATGTTCCAGGGCGAAGACTCCAGGGAATTCTGGATGCGCGCCGAGGACAGGAACAGGGAGACGGCCAGAAAATACAACAGCCTGGGAATGGCGGATTACGCGGCATTTGAGGCCTTCAAACGATACCATTACTAAGATTTTATTTGAGTATTTTTTTGAAACCGTCTTTCGGAGATCGCCCTGACACATGATCCCTGATCGACGGTTTTTTCATTTCGAAACAATTCAATTCGCAGACTTATGAGACGAGTACAATTTATGATCCTGTGCCTGCTGATCCTGTCGATAGAGACTTTGAAGGCACAGGACCGGGAGAAGTTGACCCTGATGCCCTGGCCGCATGAAATGGAGCAGGTTGCGGGTTTTTTCAAATTTGAACCCGACTTCAGCGTCCGCATCCGTGGGGTTGAAAGGGGATCCCGGACAGACCGGGCATCGGTGCGACTGCTCCGTTACCTGAGCGACCAGTCCGGTGTTTTTCTCAAAGAAGGCTATCCCCTGATCGAAGGGGAAGGCTCAGGCCGGGCTGCGCATTTTCCTGCCCTGCTCATTGAAGTGGGCGAGGAAGCGGATCTGGGTCTGGATGCCGATGAATCCTACCAGCTATCCGTGACGGGCGCCGGAATTTCCCTGAAGGCGAACACGGACCTGGGCGCCCTTCGGGGCCTGTCGACCCTGATGCAGCTGTTGCAGGTACGGGAGGGTCATTATGGCTTTCCGGCAGTCAGTGTCAAGGATGCTCCGAGATTCCCCTGGAGAGGGCTCATGATGGACGTGAGCCGGCATTTCATGCCCGTGGACGTGGTCAAGAGAAACCTGGACGCCATGGCCTTTGTAAAGCTCAATGTCTTTCACTGGCACCTATCGGACGACCAGGGTTTCAGGGTGGAGGTGAAATCTCTGCCCAAACTTCACGAGAAGGCCTCCGACGGGATGTACTATACCCAGGAGCAGATCCGGGATATCGTGAGCTATGCCCGTGATCGAGGAATTCGTGTGGTTCCCGAATTCGACGTTCCGGGGCACGCCACGGCCTTCCTCACGGCCTATCCGGAGTTTGGAAGCGGGGAAGAGAGCAGTTATACGCTGGAGAGAAACTCGGGCATCTTCGATCCCACGCTGGATCCTACCAACGAGGATCTTTACGCTTTCCTGGACACCCTGTTCCGGGAGGTGACCCCGCTGTTCCCGGATGATTACGTCCATATCGGAGGGGACGAGAACGAGGGCAAGCACTGGTCGGCGAACCCGAAGATAAGGGCTTTTATGCGAGACAGGGGCATAGAAGACAACCACGGGCTGCAGACCTATTTCAACATACGCCTCGAAAAGATCCTCGCAGGCTACGGCAAAAAGCTCATGGGCTGGGAGGAGATCATGACCCCCGACATGCCCACGTCGGCGCTGATCCATTCCTGGAGAGGGGTCAACGAGGGCCTCAAGCCCGGGGAATCCCTGCTCAAAGCCGTGCGAAACGGGTATAAGACCATACTGTCCAATGGCTATTACATCGACCTGATGCTGTCGGTGGATGATCATTACCTCGTAGACCCCATGCCCTTGGAGGAGTTGAGCGAAGAGGAAAGGAGCAGGATACTCGGAGGGGAGGCCACCATGTGGAGCGAGCTGGTCACCCCACTTACGGTCGACACCCGCATCTGGCCCAGAACGGCTGCGATCGCCGAGCGTTTCTGGTCTGCGGCTACCGTCACGGACCTGGACGATATGCACCGAAGACTGGACGGGGTAAGCCAACAACTGGAACGTGTCGGGATCAGGCACCTGCAGGTCAGGGAAGCTATCCTGAGGAACATAGCCAACTACCAGGAAACGGATGCCCTGCGCGACCTGGCTGAGATCAGCGAGCCCCTGAAGATCTACACGCGTAATCGCGGCGGGACCCAGTACCAGGTGTATTCGCCCTTCACCCTTTTTGCGGATGCCTGTACGGCAGACGCAGCCCTGGCCAGGCCATTTAACAAAGCGGTCGATTCCTACCTGGAGGAGGTCAATGTGAACCGGGCAGCTTTGCTCAAAGGCTACTTCGAGAAATGGAGAAGCATCTATGTCCGCTTGGAGCTGATCCAGGAAGAAGCACCGCTTGTGGAGCGCATCCTGCCCTATTCCAAAAGGGTCCGTGACGTTTCGACCCTGATGATCTCGGGACTTGACAAGGGATCCCTGACCCAAAGAGAATATGAAGAGCTAAGGGGCTTGCTCAATGAAGAAGATGATCCCGAACTCAATCTCGACGTCGAGCTGGCCGTCAAAGAAGAGATATTGGCACTGGGATCTCACCTGGCTAAAAATTAAAGGTATGCCTCATACAACTCAAAAACAGAACGCAATGAAAAATATTTCCAAAAGGATCGGTTTCCACAAGGCTTTTGCACTGGCCCTGATCTGGCTCCTGCTAGGTTGCGCAAACAACCGGGACGAGAGCTTCGACTTTACGGAGGAACACCTTTTTACACCCGGCATTGAAGGTCCCGCAGTCGACAGCAGGGGCAATCTCTACGCGGTGAATTTCGAGTCCGAAGGGACCATCGGTGCGGTGAACTCAGAGGGGAAGGCCTCGCTTTTCGCCGAGCTGCCTGAGGGAAGCGTGGGCAACGGGATCCGCTTTGACGGCGAAGACAACATGTACATTGCGGACTATGTCGGGCACAACGTATTGCTCATCCGCAAGGGAAGAAGGGAGGCGGAGGTCTATGCCCACGATCCTGCGCTGAGCCAGCCGAACGACCTGGCCATGTCACCCTCGGGAGTGATCTACGCTTCCGACCCGAACTGGGAGGAAGGCACCGGAAGGATCTGGCGCGTCGACGGCCAGGGTTTTCGCCTGTTGGAAGACAATATGGGAACCACCAATGGGATCGAGGTCTCTCCGGGAGGTCAGTATCTCTATGTCAATGAGTCCGTGCAGAGAAAGATCTGGCGCTACGAGCTGGACCAAAGCGGCATGCCCGGGAAGAAGGAGCTGTTCTACCAGTTCGCTGACCACGGGCTGGATGGGATGCGATGCGACCGCGAGGGAAACCTGTATGTATGCCGCTATGACGCCGGAAAGGTGGTGGTGATCAGCCCCCGGGGCGAAATCATTCGCGAGGTGCATCTGAAAGGGTTGAAGCCGAGCAACATCACCTTTGGCGGAAAGGACGGAAGGCAGTGCTTTGTCACCCTGGCGGATCGGGGGTGCTTTGAGAGCTTTTACGCGGATCATCCGGGAAGGGATTACTGATTTTTGCTTTCGCAATCGATTTCGTTCAAAACTTGAGATTCACATGAAATTCAGTGATATAATTTGTATTTTTGTGTGCTTTTAAATTGAATATGAAAAGATTTATCAAAAAAATAGGCGTAATGACCTCCGGAGGGGATTCTCCGGGCATGAATGCGGCGATCCGGGCAGTGGTCAGGTCCTGTGCCTACTATAAATTGGAATGTGCCGGAATCTACCGGGGGTACCAGGGAATGATCGAAGGCGACATCGTCCCGATGAGCGCCAGGGATGTGCACCACATCATCCAGAAGGGAGGCACCATATTGAAGTCTGCGCGCTCCAAGGAGTTCAGGACCATTGAGGGAAGGAAGAAGGCCTATCAAAGCCTTGTCGACCATAAAGTCGACGCCCTGGTGGTCATTGGCGGAGACGGCTCCTTTACGGGAGGCATGATCTTCAGCGAGGAATTCAACTTCCCGGTGATCGGAATACCGGGAACCATCGACAACGACATTTTCGGAACGGATTACACCCTCGGATATGACACGGCGCTGAATACGGCTGTGGAGGTGATCGACAAGATCCGGGACACGGCAAGTTCCCACAACCGTCTCTTCTTCGTGGAGGTGATGGGAAGGGACTCCGGTTTCATCGCATTGAACTCCGGGATCGGGGCCGGTGCCGAAGAGATCCTGATCCCAGAGGAGAACATGGGCCTCGACCGGCTTCTGGACTCTCTTGAGAAGAGCAGGCGATCCGGGAAATCCTCCAGCCTGGTGGTGGTTGCCGAAGGGGACAAGACGGGTGCCAACGTGTTCGAGCTGGCCAATTACGTGGAGAAGAACCTGCCTCAGTACGATGTGCGGGTCTCGGTACTGGGACACATGCAGCGGGGAGGATCTCCCAGCTGTTTTGACCGCGTGCTGGCGAGCCGCATGGGTGTCAAGGCGGTGGAGCTGCTGATCGACGGGGAATCTAACAAGATGGTCGGGGTGCAGAACAACGAGATCGTCGCGGTCGACCTGGAGAATGCGGTCAAGGAGCACCACAAGATCAGCCCCGAGATGTTGAGAATATCCGACATCATGTCCGTATAGGGCAGATGTCTTTTACAGCCGGCCCAGGTCATCGCGGTCGTCGATTTAGAATACCAATAATTTAAAATAATTACGAAATGATTAAAATCGGAATCAACGGATTCGGGAGAATAGGCAGACTTGCCTTCCGGATTGCAACGCAAAGAGAGAACGTACAAGTTGTCGGGATCAACGATCTGCTGGACGCGGATTACCTGGCTTACATGCTCAAATATGACTCGGTTCACGGCCAGTTCGACGGCAGCATCGAGGTAAAGAACGGAAACCTTATTGTCAATGGCAAGGAAGTGAGGATCACGGCGGAAAGAAACCCGGAGGAACTGAAATGGGATGAGATCGGGGCAGACTACGTGATCGAGGCGACCGGTTTGTTCACGTCCAAGGAGAAAGCAGGAATGCACCTCAAGGCCGGTGCGAAAAAAGTCATCATCTCTGCACCTTCTCCTGATGCTCCTATGTTCGTCATGGGGGTCAACCACAAAGATCTCAAAGCCAATGAGACCGTTTTCTCGAATGCATCCTGCACCACGAACTGCCTTGCGCCAATCGCCAAGGTCCTGCACGACAACTTCGAGATCACCGACGGGCTCATGACCACCATTCACGCCACCACTGCAACGCAGAAGACAGTTGACGGTCCTTCGATGAAGGACTGGAGAGGCGGAAGGGCTGCCCTGCACAACATCATTCCTTCTTCAACGGGAGCTGCCAAAGCTGTAGGCAAGGTGATCCCGTCGCTGAACGGAAAACTGACCGGTATGTCCTTCAGGGTTCCTACCATGGACGTTTCTGTGGTGGACCTTACCGTCAACCTAGGCAAGAGCGTTAGCTATGACGAGATCTGCAAGGCCATGAAAGCAGCCTCCGAAGGAGAGCTCAAGGGTATTTTGGGCTACACCGAAGAGATGGTCGTCTCCCAGGACTTCGTAGGGGAGCCGAGAACCTCTGTGTTCGATGCCAAGGCCGGAATCGCCCTCACCGACAAGTTTGTCAAGGTGGTTTCCTGGTATGACAACGAATACGGTTATTCGACCAAGATCCTAGATTTGCTCGAGTATTCGGCTTCTCTGTAAGCAATGAGATAAAGGAAGGGGACCTACCCTTGCTTTTTGAAAAAGACCGCCATTGTGCGGTCTTTTTTTTATAACTTTACGAGAATCAAAAAAGGACCTGTTTGCTGCTGAAATCGGCTATCTGTATCCCAGGGGCGAAGATTCATCAGAGAACAGGTCGAATCATGTACAATAACTTTTAAAATTTGTTTTATGGCGAATACAAAGAAAACAAGGGGCGTCATTGCCATACTCACCGGTGGAGGTGATGTGCCCGGGTTGAATCCGGCTATCCGGGCCATTACGATCCGCGCGAACCGGGAAGGGTTCACTGTTCTGGGATTGAGGCGGGGCTGGGCCGGCATAACCGAGCTGGTCAGGGATAAGAAAGCGGACAACAGCAAGAGCTATATGGTACTCACGAATGACATCGTCAACAAAGCGGGACGAACCGGGGGTACTTTTCTTCACTCCTCCAGGACCCGACCCAGTCATATGCCAAAAGCGAATGTTCCCGATCACCTGAAAGACAGCTACAACGAAGAATACAATGACCTCACTCCCGAGATCATCAAGAACCTGGAATGGCTTGGGGTCGACTACCTGATCCCGATCGGGGGTGACGACACGCTGAGCTACGGGGTCCGACTGTACAAGGAAGGCGTGAAGGTGGTCGCCATACCCAAGACCATGGACAACGACGTTCCCGGGACGGA
>CAZAZM010000053.1:11105-12649 GCA_964489625.1 uncultured Flavobacteriaceae bacterium | reverse complement strand
TTGTCCATAGTGACATAGGCATTGACCTCGTAGTTGGTGGATTTGATCTCAGGCCCGGCAAGCTCAGGCACTCTGTACACGTTGGGGGTCAGTTCCCAATGCCGTTTCGCTACGCGCTGGGGGTTGGATTCTGGTTGGAGGGTTCTTCCGAGAGATCCGCCTATCGGATAGACATCGTACTTTTCAGCCTCGTTCCAAAAGATGTCCTCAAGTTCCTTAACTTTTTCAGGAAACTTGTCGGCAACGTTCACCTGCTGTATGGGGTCTTCCTCAATATTGTACAATTCCCAGGTCACATTCAATGGGTCGAAGTTTGCCAGGGCTGACGGATCAACCGTCCAGGGAATTCGATAAGGTTTTCCGCTGATCGCCCAGCCTTCATGGTATAAACCTACAAAACCGGTCATCTCGAAATACTGGGTGGGGTGGTTAGTCTTTGCCTCGGGATCATTCCAGGCATAGGTCAAAGACTTTCCGGGCCGTTCCATGACCTTCTGTCCGTTGACAAAATCAGGCGATTGCACCCCGGTGACCTCCAGTATTGTCGGTACGATGTCGGTAACGTTTTGGAATTGCCTGCGCCATTCTCCCTTGGCTTGGATTGCTGCAGGATATCGTATTGAAGTCGCTGCTATGGTTCCTCCGAAATGCGAGGCCATCTGCTTGGTCCATTGAAACGGGGTAGATGAGGCATAGGCCCAGGCAACGGAATAGTGATTGGCCAGATGAGGGCCTCCCCAAGCGTCCAATCCACCATATTCCTCCAATTTTTCAAGTTGCTGCTCCATAGTCAGCGGCGGGAAACCATTTTGCATCAGCAATTCGGAAAATGTTCCTGTTGGAGTACCTTCCGCGGTGCATCCATTATCTGCGGTTAAATAGATTACAAGGGTGTTGTCCAGTTCTCCCATCTCCTCGAGGTGATCGATCACACGCCCGACGTGAAAGTCGACGTGCTCCAGGAAAGCCGCATTCACCTCCATTTGGCGTGCGAGGTATTCCTTGCCTTCAGGGCTAAACGAGTCCCATGCAGGTATGGATTCCGGCCAGTCGACCATTTTTGAATCTTCGGGCACCAGACCCAGTTTCTTTTGGCGTTCCAGCTGTTGTTGGCGATAGACGTGCCATCCTTCATCGAATTGTCCTTTGTACTTGTCCCGCCATTCTTCGGGAACCTGGATAGGAGCGTGAACCGCACCTGGGGTAAAGTAAATGAAGAAGGGATCATCTCTCAGGCCTTTCCAGTTGTCAAGCCATTTTATAGCCTGATCTGCCATTCCGTGAGATATGTGAAATGTTGAGCCATCCGAATTCGTTTTGGGTGTTTCAATGGGGGTGGTGTTTTCGTAGAGCAAGGGGTGAAACTGGTTGGTCTCTCCTCCCATGAATCCCCAGAAGTATTCAAATCCCCAGATGCCTGTAGGCCAGCTTTCAAAGGGTCCGGCGGGAGAGGCCTCTTCCATGGGGGTATTGTGCCATTTGCCAAACGCCGCCGTGGCATAGCCATTGTCGGTCAGGATCTTTGCAATGGAAGGAGTCGAATA
>CAZAZM010000053.1:3620-11005 GCA_964489625.1 uncultured Flavobacteriaceae bacterium | reverse complement strand
GAGTTTTCATCGGTGAGCTTGCTTTCTTTCTGCTCGCATCCAACAAGCATCAAAAGCAGGAGAGTCAATAGATAGGCCGCCTGTTTCATTTCAATATCATTTTTACCGATGCAAGGGCATCGATCTTTTATACAGGCCCAAACCTACGCAGGACATTGGTCATTATCAATGATCCCGGTCAATCCCTGAAATGATCCTTGTCAATGGCACCTGCACTGGGGCCACGTAGTTGTCAGAACAAGGCACAAAAAAACCCGGATGAGCGATCACCCGGGTTGAAAATGAGAATTTGTTTGGTATGCACTCAATTCAATATCCCCTCAGAAAATGATTGAGCTGCGCTAATATAAACAGAATAATTTAAAAAACCCCATGCCTTTCGACATGGGGCAGCTTTCAATTTAAAAAAAGCTAAATTGAGGGGATTAATTATTAACTAATTAATCCATAGCATTTTATATAACGTTTTTTTCGAGGATTTAGTGCATGGACAGGTCCAGCATCTGGATCAGGGGGTCCTTCTCCGGCGATAGGGTGAAGAACACCTCGACCGTTCCGTTCTCGCCCTGGATCTCGAAGGTGCCCCTCAGCTGGTTGTAGGGATCGATGTCTCCAACGCTCTGGATCGGCCCTGCTTTTTCCATGAACTCTTTCATTTGCTTCACATAGAGTTCCCGGGTATTGTCCATGTAGAAGTTCTCAGCCAGTATTTGGGCTTCCAGCTCGGGATCCCAGCTTTGAATGAGTTCGACGATCTGCTCCTGTCGCTTCTTCAATATATCTGAAACAGGGAGCTTACGCTGCTCGATTCCGGCCGTTTCGAAGATCAGCTTCCCAATGTCGTTGAAGGGGTAGGGGGAGGTGTAGGTCAGGTTGCAGAAGGCCATGACGCCGATCCCGTATTCGGGGAAGAAGACGTAATTGCTTCCGAACCCGGGAAGGGCCCCGCCATGGGACACCCTTTTGATCCCGTTGCAGTATTTGGCGATGCCCAGCCCAAAGCCGTATCCCGAGATCACTGCGCAGGTGTCTCCGTTGAAATCCCGCGCCTTCGGATACAGATTAGAGAACTGGGGCGTTTGCATCTCCCGTAGCGAGCTCCTTTTAACGGGCCCCTTGTCTTCGTCATTTCGGGGAGGCCAGGCCGAAAGCTGCAAGCTGACGTACTTGCTGAAGTCCTCAATGGAGGTGATCAGCCCTCCCATGGCCCCGTAGGATCCGTCGTGCAACATGGGCTCGGGCTTCCATTTCTCGTCCTCCCAACGGTAGCCACTGACCAGCAATTCCGGCGGGACACTGTCGTACTCCCAGTAGGTGTGTTCCATGCCCAGGGGTTTTAAAATGTTGTCCTTGATGTATTCCTGGTAGGGCATGCCGGAGACTTTGGAAATGATATTCCCCAGCAAGGCATAGCCCGTGTTGCTGTACTCGAATGCATAAGAGACCGGGTTGGAGAAGGACATTCCGCTTGCCACGAGGTCCATCAGCATCCGGTCGGGCTCGTCCAGCTGCCGGTCCCCCCAGGGATTGTCCTCGGGGAATCCGGCGGTCATGGTCAGCAGGTTCTCGATGTCGATCTCAGGGCTGTCGGAGCTGAGGTATTCGAGGTTGCCCATTTCCGGGATGTATTTGCTCACCGGGTCTTCCAGTGACAGCTTCCCTTCGTCGCGCAGCTTCATGATGGCCATGGCCGTGAAGCTCTTGGTCATGGATGCGATGCGAAAGATGGATCGGGTCGTGGCCGGTGCCTGGGATTCCAGGTCGATCACCCCCGTGGCAGAAGAGACCACCAGCTCGTTGTCGACCACCACCCCATAGGCCACCCCGGGCAAATGCTCTGACTCGGCGTGCTTCAGCATCAACTCGTGAAGCTCAGGCGCGATCTCTTTGATCTTCTCTTTACGATCGTCCTGTTCGAAATAGGGGGCCTTGTACGAATCGGATACGGTTCTATTCTTTTCAATGGACGGTGCATCTGCAACTTCTTTCTGACCGCATGCGATCATTAGGACGAAAGAGAGGCAACAGGCGAGGCATTTTGTTTTGTATTTCATAGTTCTAGTAGGCATTTCTCATTGATTTCCTGTCAATTCTTCAATAACTTCCATGATCATGGCCCCCGCATTCTTATCGATCGACATACCGGTAAGATATTCGGAGTGAGGGATGTGGTTGGCTGAATCGAAAAAGTCCGGCGTAAGGATGTAACCGAGCCCATCCATGCCCAGGCCCAGAATGAACTTCGGGCCTGATGTGTTCATTAAGTCTTTAGATTCGAGAGAGTATATGGGTGAAGTCTCGCCTGGGTGCGTTACGAATTGAGCACTTCCGATCTCAAACCAGGCGATCTCGGTCTGTACACTGTCGGTCACCTGGCGCTTGATAACCCCCAAGGAGGACAGCTGCTGAAAACCCTGATTGGATACCGGTAGGGAAAAGACCCTGCTTCTGTATTGAACCCCTGTCGAATCCATGGTTTTGGAGGTTTCAAGCGAATTCATAACCTCTCGGGCCAGTTCCCGGCCCCTTCTCATGGCATTCTCAAAGGTCTTCTCTTCATGTTCCGGTTGTACCCATCCGCCGATGGAACCCTGGAGAAAAAGATTCATGCCGTGCAATTCAGCATCGAGCTCCCGGTAGAATCCTCCAAGATAATCCGCAGAAGCCTGGTCTGTCACCCCGTCCATGAAAGTGGGATGACAGGCAAAATTGCTTAGCGTGGCAATTGATTTTCCCTCGAGATCCTTGAATTGCAGAATTGTGAGTGAGCGGTCGAGTTCTTCCGATTTGGATATGTTGTATACCCAATCCTCGCCAAAGGTGGTTTCCGCATAGCGAGCAGTGGCCGGCTGCCTGTTTTTGATCGCCGCTTCAATGGCATTCGCTGAAAGTATCACAAGTTGCTCCATATAGGTTTCTTGAACGCCTGAGGACATTTGATCCTCTCCCCAGAGCCCAACCACATCCGGGCCCGAGTGCGTGTGCGTTGAGGACACTACAATATGCGAAGGATCCAGGACATCTTTTGGAATTCGTTGTGCCACGGCTTGTCGAATTTCAAGAAGGGTGGGGTAGATAAGGCCGATGCAATCCACGGTCAACAAGATGATTGTCCCTTCGGCCTCAGAAGAACGTTCCCTTTCGGTTATTGCGATTGCTTTGACGTACAGTGAATCGTGGATGCCTGCGAAGCGCCTGTTCTTTTTGTCTCCAGCTATGAAGTTTTCATTGCCCGGGTTCACTGTGGCTGATGCGACTCCTACCAAAAAGCCGGAGCTCATGGGTTTTTCCCGTGAACAGGAAGTCATCAAAGAAAGCACCACGAAAAGCAATGGGAGAAAGTACAGGGCTCGATTGGCCAGCATACGGACTGAAGAATTGACGAACATGGATTGGATTTTTTTTCGGTCAATTTAGCAAAAACAACGAAATGAAACGATCCAAAGATCAGGGAGTTGATGCGCCACATGAACCTGCCGGACCCTATACTCCTCCGCTACAACCCTGAATAGAGCTTAAAAGGTCAAAACGTCGGACCACTTCAGAAGGTACATGACCAGGGCGGTGCCCGCCGTGCTCATGAAGATCATGGACTGCCAGAAATAGAGCTTGTTTCCCCAGAGCGTCAGCCACTTCTTGCCATAGGCCTCCGTGACGTATCCGTTGAGGATCCTGTAGAAAATTGCGTTGAGCAGCAAGAATATGACTACGGCTATGGCTATGATTCGGATGTTGTCCATGCGGGCAGAATTTTAGGCTTTAGGCTCCAAGATACGAAATGGGTTCCAAAAGAACTTCCGGGCCCTTCAGATTTTAGTCCGAATCCCGTTCAAATTGGAAATTATATAGTACTTTCAATGAACCATGAGCACCAACAATACGCTTGCCCCGGCCAAATCGAACTTTGGCACGCTGCCCGTCTTCCTGACGGCTATCTCAACGATTTTGGGAGCCATCATGTTCCTGCGCTTCGGCTTTGCAGTGGGCTCCGTTGGCTTTACGGGAACTTTGTTCATCATTTTGATCGGCCATACTGTGACCTTCGCGACGGCCATGGCCCTCGCCGAGATCTCGACCAACCAGAAAGTCGAGGGGGGAGGGGAGTATTTCATCATTTCACGTTCCTTTGGAGTCAATATCGGGGCGGCCATCGGGATCACCCTTTACCTCTCCCAGGCCATCAGCGTAGCCTTCTATACCATTGCCTTCGCAGAGGCCTTCGAGACGATCAAGCCCTGGGTAGCTGCCGAATTCGGCTATGAGCTCTATGACAACCGCCTCTTCAGCATTCCTGCCCTGTTCCTGCTGATCTGGCTGATGGTGTCTAAAGGAGCCAACCTGGGGATCAAGGCCCTTTATGTCGTGGTGACCCTGCTGGCGATCTCGCTGGTTCTCTTTTTCATGGGAAACACTGCCTTTGCCGAAACCTTTGACAGCTCACAGCTGTTTAAGAGCGTGGCTCCAGACGAGGGCTTTTTCTATGTGTTTGCCATCATCTTCCCCGCCTTTACGGGGATGACTGCCGGTGTAGGCCTGTCCGGGGACCTGCGCGATCCGAAGAAATCCATCCCATTGGGTACGCTAACGGCGACCGTCGTCGGCATGATCATCTATATATTCATTGCTTATAAGCTGGTCTCTTCGGCCAGCACGGAGGACCTGGTCAGCGACCAGTTCATCATGAGCAAGATCGCCCTTTGGGGCCCCATCATACCCATTGGGCTGGCCGCGGCGACCATCTCGTCCGCCCTGGGTTCCTTCATGGTGGCGCCGAGGACCCTGCAGGCCATAGGGGGTGACGAGGTGTTCCCGAGCAAACGCGTCAATTCCTGGCTCGCCAGGGGAACCCAGAGGAACAACGAGCCCCGGAACGCCACCATCCTTACCAGCGCGATCGCCCTGCTGTTCGTGGTCATGGGAGATGTCAACGCCGTGGCCGAGATCATCTCCATGTTCTTCATGGTGACTTACGGCTCCCTCTGCCTGATCTCGTTCATGCAGCACTTTGCGGCGGATCCCTCCTACAGGCCCTCCTTCAAGTCCAAATGGTACGTGTCGCTTTTCGGGGCCATCATGTGCGTCTACCTGATGTTCAAGATCAATACGGGGTACGCGATCGCAGCGCTGCTGGTCATGGTGCTGCTCTACCTGTACATCACCTTCAAGAGCGAGAGCAAGAAGGGCATGGCCAAGATCTTCCAGGGCGTCATGTACCAGTTCAGCCGCACGATACAGGTGTTCCTGCAGAAGTCGGAGAAGGAAACCGCCGTGGAGTACTGGAGGCCTTCCGTCATCTGCCTGTCCAAGGACAGTTTTGAGCGGTACAGCGCCCTCGAGATCATGAAATGGATCTCGCATCGCTACGGTTTTGGAACCTACATACATTTTGTGGAAGGGTACCTGTCCAACGAATTGAAGACCGTAGCGAAGGAGAACTTGAACAAGCTGATCAAGATAGCGGCCTCCAGCAAGTCCAATGTGTACCTGGAAACCATCATCTCACCTTCCAACACTGGCGCCATTGCCCAGGCCATACAGCAACCCGGCATCTCGGGCCACCCCAACAACATGATGCTCTTTGAGTTCAAGAAGGGAGAGCGTGAATGGCTGAGCGAGATCATCGAGAACTACAGCCTTCTGAAGGTGGCCGACTACGATCTCTGCATCCTGGCGACATCGGACCGTGGATTTGGCTACCACAAGAACATTCACATCTGGATCCGGAAGGAGGACTACGCGAATGCGAACCTCATGATCCTGCTTTCCTACATCATCCTCGGGCATCCCGACTGGAAGAAGGGCGAGATCAAGATCTTTGCCACCTTCCCGGAAAAGGACCTGAAGCATGAGCAGGAGTACCTGACAGAGCTCACCACGAGCGGCCGCATCCCCATTTCGGCAAACAACATCAGGGTGCTCCCCATCGAGCCGGGGATCAAGAGAAAGGATATCATCAACCGGTATTCCGTGGACGCAGACCTCACCCTGATCGGGTTTCACGGCAGCATGATGAAGACCGAAAAGGCCATAGAGATGTTCGAGGGCTACGACAAGATAGGCAACATTCTTTTTGTGAACACCCTTACGTCAAAATACATCAAGTAAAGACTTCGGTTGACCCGGATCATTCCAGGAATTGCCTAAGGTCATTGTATCCTGCCTGGGGTGCAGTATCTTTGTTTTAACAAAAGATTGCAGCCATGCCCTGCGTATTTCAAGGCACAATGCTTATCTTTGAAGTAAAACTATTACCCATGAGACTAATACTATCATTCTTGTTGTTCTGCACCAGCTTTATCGCTGTTTCTCAAGATATCGAGCGCGTGAACATTTTGGGCAAGGTCATTGTCGAGGGCAGTGACATCGAGGGGATCACCATCTTCAATGCCTCTTCGGGCCAGGGCGTCGTGACAGACAGGAAGGGGGAGTTCAGGCTTGCTGTGGCCCTTGACGACCTGCTGCAGATCCGGGCGCTGATCTACCAGGACATCGACGTCAAGGTCAATAAGGCTGTTTTGGAATCCGGGACCATGACCGTTTACCTGATCGAGGAGATGGTCATGCTGGAAGAAGTGGAGGTCAACAAGAAGCTCACCGGAATTCTGGCTGCGGACGCGACCCGGGTGGACCCCTTGGAACCGGAATCCGACGCTTTCTATTTTGGGTATTCCCAGGCGGAACTCATGGAAATGGGAGATGACAGCCAGAGCCCGATGCAGCATATTGACAGGAACGAACAGGGTAAGCAGATGGTTCACGGTTTGAACATCGTCAATGTCGTCGACCAGCTGTTGATTCCCCTGTTCCGGTCGGAGGTCAATGACAAGAAGGCGGCCGGGATCCCGGAAGTGCCGGCTGAGAATATCAAATACTATCTGGGTTCCGACTTCCTGGTCGAGAATTTCGACATACCAAGGCACCGCGTAGAGGAATTCATCCGCTATGTCGAAGACGATGAGTTCGATTATGGCCTGTTGAATTACGGCCGTGAGCTCGAACTCCTCGACCTGCTCAGCAAAAAGAGCAAGGCCTTTCTGAGCGGGAAATAGCCCTTTTGGTCAAAGCCCCGGTCTTTGTCCGGGACCAGCTTTGCCATTGACAAGAATAATCTTGTCGTTCATAGATTTTTTTTAAAAGTTAGACAAAAATTAAGGTTCTTTGCCTCACTATTGACTAAAGAAAGCAAAGATGAACCCCCGAATCCTATTGCTGTTGACCGTGCTTGCTGTCCTGGCAAGCCCTTTTTATGCTCAGAGCCAGTCGATCACCCTTGAAGGCAGGATCGTGGACAAGGCCACCGAGGAGCCCATCCCCTTTGCCACGGTGCTGCTCCTGGATTCTCAGACCAATGAGAACCTGACTGGTACTTCCAGCGATTTTGACGG
>CAZAZM010000053.1:0-3520 GCA_964489625.1 uncultured Flavobacteriaceae bacterium | reverse complement strand
GTGGTCAGTCTCAGAGGAAGCACCGGGGTGCAGATCCTCATAGACGGGAAACCCTCCATCATAGCCGATGACCCGGCCAATACCCTGAGCACTATCACCGCGGAAATGATCGAGCGGATCGAAGTGATCACGAATCCCTCGGCCAAATATGACGCCGAAGGTACTTCGGGCATCCTGAATATCGTCCTTAAGAAGGATGACAAAACGGGGATGAACGGTTCGATAACCGTAAACACCGGTATCCCTGACAACCACAGTGTAGGCTTCAGCCTGAACCGCCGGACGGAGCGATTCAACCTCTTCACCCAGCTCGGGATCGGGTACAGGTCCCTGCCCAGTGACAATGAGAACATCAACCAGGACCTGGTCAACAACACGACCGTGAACAGTGCGGGAACCGACTACCGAAACGAGAACTTCTACAACATCATCCTGGGAAGTGACTTCTACATCAACGATCTCAACGTGATCACGCTTTCGGGGAACTATGCTTACGAGATCGAGGATCAGCCTTCCGAAACGGAATTCAGATATCTTGATGGCTTCGGAGACCTGATCTCCTCCTGGACCCGTGTTGAGGACACGGAGGCGACCAATCCGAAATGGCAGTTCGACCTGCAGTTCAAAAGGGAATTCGAGGATTACGATGACCACCTGCTCCTATTTACAGCCCAGGGTCGCTTTTTCGGCAAGGACCAGTCCTCGGAGTTCGTGGTGACCCCACTAGAGGGAGACTTTGACCGCAATGACCAGCAGACCGAGACCGAGTTCCAGCAGGCGGAGTTCATCTTCAAGCTGGACTACAC
The DNA here is from genome assembly GCA_964489625.1 of uncultured Flavobacteriaceae bacterium. GTDB lineage: Bacteria > Bacteroidota > Bacteroidia > Flavobacteriales > Flavobacteriaceae > Lutimonas. The sequence goes on along the minus strand of CAZAZM010000053.1, from coordinate 2,714 downwards.
CAAGCCCTTCTCGGATCGCGTGACCATGGAGCTGGGCTCCCAGTATTTTGTGAGTGACGTGGGGAATGACTTCACCGTCAGGGACCTGATCGACGGAGAATGGGTGACAGACCCCAACCTCACCAACAACTTCGAGTTCGATCAAAAGGTCCTCGGGGTCTATGGGACCTTTGCCTATGAAGGAGACGTCTGGGGCTTCAAGGGAGGGCTTCGCATGGAGAACACCGATCTCCAGACCCTGCTGACCGACACGGACGAGAGTAACAACCAGAACTATACGGACCTGTTTCCGAGTGCCCACATCTCGTACAAGCTGACCGATGTCACCTCCTTCCAGCTGGGCTATTCCTCGCGGATCTACCGGCCCCGGCTCTGGGATCTCAACCCGTTTTTCAACATCCGGAATGATTTTGTCATCCGAAAGGGGAACCCCTTTCTTCAACCCGAGTACACGGACTCCTACGAGCTGACCAGCATCCTGGTCTTTGAGAAGCTTTCCCTGAATGCCGGCCTTTACTATATCTACACCAGGGATGTCATTGAGCGGGTGACCACCTTTGAAGACAATGTGAGCATCACCGAGCCCCAGAACGTGGGAACCAATCAAAGGATCGGCTTTGAGGCCAATTTCAAATACAGCCCGATCAACTGGTTCACCCTGAACGGGGACTTCAACTACGGCTATTTCAAGCGTCTTGGCGAGTTCCAGGACCAGGTCTTTGATTTCACGGGCGACCAATGGACCTCGAGACTGACCGGAAAGTTCAAGCTGCCCGCCCAGTTCGAGCTGGAGCTCATAGGGAACCATCAATCCTCCTTTCAAAATATCCAGGGCGAGGTCTCCGGCGTGACCTTCGCCGACATGGGCCTGCGCAAAAAGGTCTCCAAGGGAAAGCTGATCCTCAATTTCAGCGTGCGCGACATCTTCGCCTCAAGGAACCGGGAGATCATGACCTACGGACAGGACTTCTATGCTTACAGCAACAGCCTGCGTGGGCGTTTCATCACCCTGGGCCTCAGCTACGGTTTCGGCAAGGGCGAAGCCATGACCTATTCGGGAAGGAGACGTTGAGATTCATGATCCGAGCTTTAGAGCAAGGGCATATTTGAAATAAGGGCATGATAATTAGTTTTATCCAACTTTTAGGCGTTACTTTGCACCAGTTAGTAAAAAATCATTTCTAAGATAAGATTTATTCTTTCCGGATTATTCTCTTCCTATTTTATCATTTCTCACTAACATCTTTGGAAGCCATTGGTATTGACCTGGTTTTCACAGTTCATTATCGATGTCCCGATGGGCTTTGATCATTGAACTGAAAATATTTTTTTTAACACTTTAATTTCATAACATGAAAGAAGGAACAGTAAAGTTCTTTAACAGAACCAAAGGATTTGGATTTATCGAAGTAAACGATTCCAATGAAGACATTTTCGTACACGAATCTGGATTGATCGACAACATCAGTGACAACGACAAAGTTCAGTTTACGGTCGAACAAGGAAAAAAAGGTATGAACGCGGTCAACGTGGAAATCATACAGTAATTCAGTTCAAAGGCCAGGCCGTCAGGCCTGGCCTTTTCTCAAAACCTCTTCACATGTTAAAAGTAATTGTTAGAAACGAAGAAAACATTGATCGTGCCATTAAAAGGTATCGTAACAAGGTTCGCAAGACCAAACAGTTGCAACAGCTGAGGAGTGCCAAGTTTTTCACTAAAAAATCTGAGCTGAAAAGGGAGGTTTTTGCCAAGGCCAGGCACAGGCAATTCCTTCAGGACCTGGAAGATAGATAGATTACTCCGGTAAAGACTCATCCTTGTGAATAGAAAAGGCCTTTGACGGGTTCACGCTGATCAGCAAATTGAATTCTTCATCCGTAAATCCCCGGGATTTCAAGGCCGGATAGAGCTTCTCAAAAATGACCGTGTAGGGCATGATCGTCTGATTCTCCTTTTGGGGATCGTACCAGCCGGCGTCATGCGATATCAGGATCCGGTCAAGAATTCCACTGTTTTTTGCAAACAGCAATTTGTCGATGTGTTCGTCAAGCTCCCAACCCAGTCCATCGAGACTGATCCAGTATCCCATCTCAGCAGCTTTGAGATAGTTTTCATTGTCTTTTTCGGCCTGGGCATGCACCCAGATAAAGGACCCCGGTGAAACTCCCATTTCACGGAGTATGCGTAGCTGTGGCCATAATCCCGTCGCTTCCCCTGTGTGCGATGCGATGGTCAACCCGGTTTGCAGGTGAGTAAGGGCAGCGGCTTTCACAAGCTTGGCATGAATCGGATCCAGGGGATCGGATGCGTCAACCCCGATCTTGATGAAGCCTGGCCGGATGACTGTGCCGTCGATTCCCTGCTCATATTCCTCGATCCACATTTTAGCCAGCTCCTCTGCTGTCATCTCTCTTGCATAGGAGGGAATGAACTTGTTGTTGCGGGCCCCGTAAAGCCCAGTGTTGGTCAGTATTTTCAGCCCAGTTCTCTTGGCGATCTTTTCAAGGAGCAATACATCCCTTCCCAGGAAATTGGGCGTGGCATCCACAAAATACTTCACTTTGAATTCTTTCAGCTCCTCCAGGTAGGGCAGCACCTCGCTGATGATAGCCTCATCGTTCCAGGAATCGGGACGAATGCTGTCTGCCCCGATGAAATCGACCAGGAGGTGCTCATGCGACAGCCATACCGCATCCGCACCCGGCACATGCTT
>CAZAZM010000052.1:0-13280 GCA_964489625.1 uncultured Flavobacteriaceae bacterium | reverse complement strand
CCTGACAAATTATTCTATCTTTACCGACGTTTTCCCTTCGTAATGACAAAATCTAAACATTTTTATGGCTAGAAGTCGCTGGGTAGTTTCGGAAAATCTCAAAAAGTTGCTTTGGGTGGCCCTGGCATTGTCCGTATTCATGCTTGCCAACACCTTGTACCTGTTGATCATTCGATGGGCGGACAACCTGGAACTCGGTCTTTTTTCGGCAGGCTATGGTTCCATTCCCATGCTCCAGCAGGTCATGATCCTGTCGCATACGGGGGTAGGCATTTTACTCGTTCTGTTGATGCTGGCCTTCGGTTTTCTCCACCTGCCCAGGGTCTGGAAGATGCAGCGCAAGAAGAGCGGACTCACCGGGATCGGTTACATGATCGTGGGAATCACCCTTGGGGTCACGGGGCTTTTCATCCTGACCGCCGCAGCGAGCAGGGACAACAGCTGGGCCTGGTGGCTGCACGTGACCTGTGCGGTCCTGGCACCGGCAGGCTATATTTGGCACCGTTTGAGCAGCAGGGGCAACAAGCCGAAGAACCAGGGCTTCAAGAAGTTCGGATATGCCCTGTCCTCCCTCCTGGCCCTGATGCTGGTCTGGCACGTCTTTACCAAGGACGATGTTTCAATGACCGAGGAGGCCAGGGTAGCCCGGGAAAAAGGAATGCACCAGGGACCCGGCGCCCGTGACCGGGACGTCCGTGACTACGATCCCAGTGAATACACTCCCATAGGATTTGTGCCCCCTGAAAGCCCCTTTTTCCCCTCCGCCACGACCACATCAACAGGAGACTACCTCCCGTCACGAATCATCACCCGGGGTGAATTGGGAAATGCAGACGAGATCAAGGCTGAAATAGAAGAGTATGGCTTTGTCAAGAACACGCCCATTGGCGCCGCAACTTGTGACCGCTGCCACCAGGACATCGTCGCCCAGTGGGAGGCTTCCGCGCATCGATTCGCCTCATTCAACAACCCGTTCTACGAGGCGACCATCACGGATTTGCGAAATCAGGACAACGGATCCAACCCCTGGGTCGAAAAGCACATGGCAGAGTACAGGGAATTCGAAGAGGGAACAATCGGCATGGCCAAGAGCAAGTGGTGCAGTGGCTGTCACGACCCCTCGCTTATGCTCGCCGGCAAGATGAACCGGCAGATCGACCGCAACAGCCCCGAGGCCCAGGCCGGCCTGACCTGTCTTGCCTGCCATTCCATGGACAAGATCCACAACCTCACCGGGAACGGAAACTACAACATCGCCGATGAGCAGGAGGATCCCTACCTGTTTGCCAAGAGCAAGGATGAGACCCTGGGAGCCTTCCTGCATGACGCCGCCATCAAGGCCAAACCCGAAGCGCATATGCAGCAGATGATGCAGCCCTTCTTTTCAAAAAGCGAGTATTGCATGACCTGCCACAAAGTGAGCCTGCCAGAGCCCCTGAACAATTATCGCTGGCTGAGAGGACAGGACGAATACGACAACTGGCACGACAGCGGAGTATCGCTGAATGCCTCACGGACCTTTTACCTTCCCCCCTTCAAAAGGGAATGCCAGGACTGCCACATGCCCCGTGAAGAGGCACCCCTGGGAGACCTGGCCGCCAAGGATGGGATGGTCCGGTCGCATCGCTTCATAGCCGTGAACACGGCCCTGCCCTATTTGCGCAACGACACGGCGACCCTGAAGAGGATCGATGCCTTTCTCAAGGCCGAGAAACTGGGCGTGGACATCTTTGCCGTAAAATCCGCCAGTAAGCCCGAGCCCCTGACCTCTTTGGACCGGGGGGAGCTGAGCCTGAAGTCGGGCGAAGAGATCACCGTGGACGTGGTGGTCAGGAACAAGGGAGTGGGTCATACCTTCCCAGGTGGAACGAACGATTCGAACGAGGGCTGGCTGGAGTTTTCGGTTAAGGATGAAGAAGGAAACACCTTGCTGATCAGCGGGTTCATTGACAGCGCCGGGCACCTGGATCCGGAAGCCCATGCCTTCAAGGCGGTACTGGTGGACAAGGATTCGAACCCCATCCACAAGCGAAATGCCCAGGACATTCGCGCGACGGTCTATGCCAATGTCATTGGTCCGGGAACCGCGGACATCGCCCACTACACCTTTACGGTCCCAAAAGAGTTCGAAAACAGTAGGCTGACGATGGAGGCGAGACTGCTATGGCGCAAATTCGATCAGAAATACCTCGAGTTCGCCTACAATGCAAATCCCCAGGGATTCAAAATGTTCGATGAGGTACCGAAGCTGCCGATCACGGAAATTGCAGCTGACCAGGTTGACTTCAAAGTATCTCCTTCAGCGACATCAATAGACCAGGGAAGCGAAGAGAACAGGATCCTGGCTTCCGACTGGATGAGGTACAACGACTATGGCATCGGCCTGTTGCTGGAAGGAGACTCCAGGGGAGCGGTGCGAGCCTTCGAAACAGTCGAATCCTTGCAGCCCGCGCGACTTGACGGGCCGCTGAACCTGGCCAAAACGGCTTTGGCAGAAGGCAATATAGAGGAGGCATACAAAAATCTTCGCAAGTGCGAGGAATTGAAAAAGGGAGACCCGCAGGTCGCCTGGGTCTGGGCGAGGGTACGCCAGGAGGACGGCAAATACGAAGATGCCGTCGCCGCCTACAATTATGTTCTCAGGTACTTCCCTGGGGACCGCGCGGCAAGAAGACAACTGGGTCGAACTTTCTATCTCAACGGGCAATACGAAGAGTCCATAAAGGCCTATGAATCCGCATTGGAGATCGACCCGGAAGACCGGGAGGCCTTCTACCACCTATACCTGAATTTCAGGGCTCTCGGAAGAACGGAAAAGGCAGCTGAAATGGAAAGAGCCTTCAACTACTACAGTATCGACGAATCCGCTGCCGAGGCGGCACAAAAGTACAGAATGGAAAATCCCGGGGACAACCTCATGGCACAGCAGATCAGGATCCACCGCCTGGCGTTTGATTGAGTCCCGTAGACCAGCATCAGTCATAAAAATGGAAAAAACAGTTAATACAAAATCTGAATTGAAACATTATATTTTCTTCACGATAATGATCCTGCTCCTGGTCACAGGCTGTCAAAAAAAGGAGGAAAAGAAAGAATCCCTGGACTTCACAGAAGACTCGGTGTCCTTTACCTCAGACGAGGGCGAGGAAAAGATCAAAGCGGTCAGATTGACTGATGTCACCGAGGCATCGGGCATAGATTTTACCCATGTCAACGGTGCCTTCGGAAACAAGTGGATGCCCGAGACCGTGGGAAGCGGTGGAGGCTTCTTCGATTACAACAATGACGGCTGGCCGGACATTTTCCTGGTCAACAGCTCCTACTGGCCCGGCAACGACAACGAGGCAGATCGACCCGGACCGGCCTTGTACGAGAACAACAGGGACGGCACTTTCACCAATGTCAGCAAGCAGGCAGGCCTGGATTTCTCCATCTATGGCATGGGATGCTCCTTTGCGGATTTTGACGCGGACGGAGACCTTGACGTCTACATCACGGCAACAGGAGACAATCTCCTCCTGGAGAATTCCAACGGCGTGTTCAAAGACGTCACCCGAAAAATGGGGGTTTCCGGAAACGACCCGGCGCCTGGGAGCGCAGCGGCCTGGTCCACGAGCTCGGCCTGGGTGGATGTGGACCGTGACGGGTGGCTGGACCTTTTTGTGAACAACTACGTGAAATGGACCCCGGAGACGGATATCTTCACTACGCGTGACGGCAAAACCAAGTCCTACGCGACCCCGGAGATCTACCAGGGTGAATCCTGCCGCCTGTACAAGAACATGAACGGGAAGTCCTTCAAGGATATCACCGAAGAGGCCGGGATCCTCAACCCTGAAGGGAAATCCCTGGGAGTGGCCATTGCAGACCTGAATTCAGACCTGTGGCCGGACATCGTGGTGTCCAATGACACTCAGCCCAATTTCCTGTACGAGAACCAGGGAGACGGCACCTTTGTGAACAAGGCGATCGTTGCGGGAATTGCCTACGACGAAAGCGGCAGGGCCCGTGCCGGAATGGGGGTCGACATCGCCGACGTGGCCAATGACGGACGCATGGCCATAGCCATCGGGAATTTCTCCCAGGAGCCGGTTTCCCTGTACACCCAGATCGCCGGGGGCCTGTTCCAGGACCGGGCGGGCAGCGCCCAATTGACGCGTGCCTCCCTCCTTCCCCTGACCTTCGGGATCGCTTTTGCCGACCTGGACAACGACGGTTTCGTCGAGCTGCTCGCGGCCAACGGGCACATCGAGCCCGAGATCAACCAGGTGCAGCAGAACATAAGCTTCGAGCAAAGCCCACAGGTATTCTACAACAAACAGGGAACCTTCCAGGACATCAGTGAAGAGGTCGGTGACGGCTTCAACAGCCCCATTGTAGGGCGCGGAATCGCAACCGCAGACTTTGACAAGGATGGCGACCTGGACGTCCTGCTGACCGTCAACGGGGGAAGCCCCAAGCTTTTCAGGAATGACAGCCCCGCAAACAACAAGGCCATCAGCATCCAGCTAAAGGGGAAAAAGCCGAATGTGAACGCCGTTGGTGCCCTGGTATCCGTCTGGAAAGAAGGGACCCGTCAACAGAGACTGCTGCGGACCGGCTCCTCCTACCTGTCCCAGTCGGACATCGGCGAACTGCTTGTGGGCCTGGGTCAGCACAACACCGCTGACAGCATACAGATCACCTGGCCACAAACGGGAAAGAAAACCTTTATCAAGGATTTTAAGCCCGGTCAACCTCTTGTGGTTGTGGAGGATTGAAAAAACTGTCTTTCAAACTCCATTGGCAATGTTGACATGGAGACAGGTTTTGCATTAACTGATGACAGGGCTGCCCGGCAAAGTTGAGCACAGTGATCAGAATTCAATTATGAAACGCTTCGACAATTGGAGTCGAAAGTACTCTTTGTAAGTACGTAAATAAGTACTTAAATTTATTTTGTTTACCTTTACATCATGGAAACAGTGAATTATTCCGACTTTCGATCCAACCTCAAACACTGGTTTGACAAAGTGATCAATGACGTGAGCGATGTGATCATCAAACGAAAGGGAGGCAAAGACCTCGTTCTCATTTCCCTGGACGAGTACAACTCGCTTAAGGAGACCACCTATCTCCTATCAGGCAAGAACAGGGACATATTGATGAACTCCATCAGAGAGCTGGAAGCGGGAGAAGGCATTGAGAAAGAACTGATCGATCAATGAGATCGATCTGGTCAACGACGGCTTGGGAAGACTATTTGTACTGGCAAAAGGTCGACAAGAAAATCATGATCAGGATCAACACTTTGATCAAAAGTTGCCTGCGCACACCTTTTGCGGGCATTGGAAAACCCGAATCCCTCAAAGGAGACCTGCAGGGATGCTGGTCAAGACGCATCACCTCCGAACACCGGTTGGTCTATAAGACTCATAAAGACAATCTCTGGATCATTTCCTGTCGTTATCACTACGGCAAATAATCATAAACTCACCCCACCTTCTTCCGGATCGACTCGAGCTGCACCCCGATGTTGGTGAGCATCCGGGCGATGCTCTCGGTGTTGATCTCGTTCTCGTCGTATTCAGTCAAGTTAATGTGACAAGTGAATTCCCATAGTTCAAGTATCTCATCAACAGGAACATAATAAGGATCATACTTTTTGTTGTCCGAGACCATTAGCAGGCACTGGTGCTCCTGGACCTTGTCGTAGACCCGCTTGTAGACCAGGCCGTCGTTGTGGGTCAGCACGATGTAGGTGCTCCCGCTGTTGAGCTGCCGGATGTCCTCTAGGTAGCGGGCAATGACGAAGGAGCCGCTCTTCACAGGAAGCATGGAATCCCCCTTGATCGGAAAGGCCCGGTGCTTGCCTGTGGGCAGGAAAGGAAGCTTCAGGCTGTTCAGGCTCTCGATGTACTCGGGGTCGGAATAGCCGCGAAGGTAGCCCGCCGAGGCGTCTTCGGGAATGATCTCCACCATGTCCTCGTTGTCCTCGTTGACCTTGATCGGAAAGAGGATGCGTTGCTTGCCGATGTGGATGAAGGAAGTGTCCTCGGCCCTCGACAGGTCGTTGCGGATCAGCACGTCGATCGGCAGCCGGAAATAGTCGGACAGGGCCACCAGGATCTCCACCGGCGGGGAGGAACGCCCCTGCTCGTATGAGGCCACGCGCTCCCGGCTGATGTTCAGCTCACTGGCAAAGTATTCCTGGGTCTGCTTCTTGAGCTCCCTGAGGTGCTTGATGTTGTTTGCGATGAAATTCATGGTGATTCGTGCTAAAATTGACAATGGTACATATTCTATCAATCACTGGTACAAATATAACCTAATTTTGTCATACGATCCAAGTTTTTGTTCTCACTTCATTTTTGCACCGCGGCATGTATTTGAACACGCACAGCTATTACAGCCTGAGATACGGCACCATAAGGCCCGAGGAGCTCCTGCAGATCGCGAGCTCCGGCGGGGTGGGCAAATTCGCCCTGACCGACATCAACAGCACCACGGCCTGCATCGATTTTGTGCGGCTGGCTCCCAAATACGGCATCGAGCCGGTGCTTGGCGTGGACTTCAGGAACGGCGCAAGACAGGAGTACGTCCTGCTGGCCCGGGGCAACGAAGGATTTGAGCAGATCAACCGGTACCTGAGCGGGCTGTTGCACCAGGAGGCCTTCCGTGCCCCTCCGGAGCCTCCTGTCATGCCCGGGGCGCTGGTGATCTACCCTTTCGCGAAGGGACTGGGGCTGTTCCTTTCGGGACGCTCCTTCAAAGAGGGCGAATACCTCGGGGTCTCCCCTGCCGACCTGCCCAGGCTGAAGTTCTCCAAGGCCGGGCTGCCTGCGGACAAGCTCGTCATCCTCAAGACGGTGTCCTTCCAGAACAAGAAGGGCTTCAACACCCATCGGCTGCTGCGGGCCATAGACAACAACACCCTGCTGAGCAAGCTGCCCCCTGAAGAACAGGGAAGCGAAGCCGACATGATGCTGCCCGCCGGGACCCTGCGCGCCCTTTACAGTGATTTTCCATGGATCATCGAGAACACGGAGCGCCTGCTCGACTCCTGCAGCATCGCCTTCGACTTCGAGAACGCCGTGCCCAAGAACCAGAGCACCTACACGGGCAACGCGGAGCTCGACTTCCGCCTGATGCGCAAGCTGGCCTACCGGGGCCTGGAGTACCGCTACAAAAAGCTCGGGACCCGGATCTTCAACCGGCTGGAGAAGGAGCTGGAGATCATCCGGCAGAAGCAGTTCGTCTCCTACTTCCTGATCAACTGGAAGATCCTGAAATACGCGCGAAGCAAGGGCTATTACTACGTCGGGCGCGGAAGCGGCGCCAACAGCATCGTGGCCTACCTGCTCCGGATCACCGACGTCGACCCCATAGAGCTCGACCTGTACTTCGAGCGCTTCATCAACCTGTACCGGACCAACCCGCCCGACTTCGACATCGACTTCTCCTGGCGCGACCGCGACGACATCACCCGCTTCATCTTCTCCCGGTTCCGGCACACCGCCCTGATCTGCGTGTACAACACCTTCAAGTTCAGGGCCTCGGTGCGCGAGCTGGGCAAGGTCTTCGGCCTGCCCAAGGAGGAGATCGACAAGCTGTCGAAGGGGCAGTTCCAGGTCAGCCGGCTCGACCGGCTCTCGCAGCTGGTCATCGTGTACAGCCGCTTGATCGAGGGCTTCCCGAACTACCTGGGCATCCACGCGGGCGGCATCCTGATCTCGGAGAAGCCCATCAGCTGGTACACGGCCACCTTCCTGCCTCCCAAAGGCTTCTCCACCACCATGTTCGACATGGTCGTGGCCGAGGACATCGGGCTCTACAAGTTCGACATCCTGAGCCAGCGGGGCCTGGGCAAGATCAAGGAGGCAGTGGAGATCGTGCGCTACAACCGGCCCGGGCTCCCTCCCATCGACATCCACGACATCAAGCGATTCAAGGAGGACAGGAGGATCCGGAACCTGCTGAAGAACGCGAAGGCCATCGGCTGCTTCTACGTCGAATCCCCCGCCATGCGGATGCTTCTGAAAAAGCTCCGGGTCGACAACTACCTCGGGCTGGTGGCGGCGAGCTCGGTGATCCGGCCGGGGGTCTCCAAGTCGGGCATGATGCGGGAGTACATCCTGAGGTACCGCAACCCCGAGCGGCGCAGGGATGCGCATCCCATACTCCTGAAGATCATGCCCGAGACCTATGGGGTGATGGTCTACCAGGAGGACGTGATCAAGGTGGCCCACTATTTCGGGGGGCTGACCCTGGGCGAGGCCGACATGCTCCGGCGCGGGATGTCGGGGAAGTTCCGCTCGAGGGCGGAGTTCCTCAAGGTCGAGCAGCAGTTCTTCGAGAACTGCAAAAAGAAAGGGCATTCCCGCGAGCTGAGCGTGGAGATCTGGAGGCAGATCGAGAGCTTCGCCGGCTATGCCTTTGCCAAGGGCCATTCCGCCTCCTACGCGGTGGAGAGCTACCAGAGCCTGTTCCTGAAGGCCTACTACCCCCTGGAGTACATGGTGGCCGCGGTCAACAACTTCGGCGGCTTCTACCGCACCGATCTCTACCTGCACGAGGCCCGGATGCACGGGGCTGTCATCTGCCCGCCCGACGTGAACAGGAGCCATTACGAGACCCGCATCGAAGGCAGGAGCATCTACCTGGGCTTCATCCTGCTGCACTCCTTCGAGACGGCCAATGCCCGCCGCATCGTCGAAGAACGGGAGCGCAACGGGAGCTTCACCGATCTGGACGACTTCATCGACCGGGTGCCCATCTCCATCGAGCAGATCTCCATCCTGATCAAGGTCAATGCCTTCCGGTTCACCGGGAGGAACAAACGGGAGCTGCTCTGGGAAGCCTATATGAAGATCAACAAGGTGAGCCTGGAGGATCGGGTGGTCACCCTGTTCAAGACCCGGAAGGTCCAGTACAGGACCCCGGAGCTGCCAAGCTCGGCCTTCGAGGACGCCTTCGACGAGATCGAGTACCTGGGCTTTCCGCTCTGCGATCCCTTTGACCTGGTGACCGGGCAGATCGACTCTGCCCTGCTGGCCCGCGACCTCCCGGAACTGGTACAGCAGAACGTGGTGATCTATGGCTATTACGTGACGGCCAAGAACACGTCGACGCACAAGGGAGACCGCATGCACTTTGGCACCTTCCTCGACCGGAAGGGGGATTTTATCGACACGGTGCACTTCCCTCCCGTTGCGCGGAAATATCCCTTCCGGGGACGGGGCGTCTATCGGCTGAGCGGGAAGGTGATGGAGGAGTTCGATGCGATCAGCATCGAGATCGACCGCATGGACAAGCTCGACATGATGCAGGACCCGCGCTACGCGGAGGAAAGCCCAAAACAACAGGCCCTATGACAAACCCGAACGAGAGAAACATCGTCCACATGGACCTGGACACCTTCTTCGTGTCCTGCGAGCGGCTGATAGACAGCAAGCTGAACGGGAAACCCGTGCTGATCGGGGGCACCTCGGATCGCGGCGTGGTGGCCTCCTGCAGCTACGAGGCCCGGCGCTTCGGCATCCATTCGGCCATGCCCATGCGGATGGCCAAGCAGCTCTGCCCGGAAGCCGTTGTGTTGCGTGGCAACTCGGGGGTCTATTCGAAGTATTCCGACATGGTCACCGAGATCATCCGGGAGCAGGTACCCCTGTACGAGAAGTCATCGATCGACGAGTTCTACATCGACCTCACGGGAATGGACAGGTTCTTTGGCTGCCACCAGCTGGCCACCGAGCTTCGCTCGAAGATCATCAAAGAGACCGGGCTCCCCATCTCCTTCGGGCTCTCGATCAACAAGACCGTGTCGAAGATCGCAACGGGCGAGGCCAAGCCCAACAACCAGATCCGGATCGCCAGCGGGCTGGAGAAGCCCTTCCTCGCCCCCCTGTCGGTGCGCAAGATACCCATGGTCGGCCAGGTGACCTACAAGTCACTTTGTGACCTGGGGATCAAGAAGATAAAGACCGTGCAGGAGATGCCCCTCGAGATGATGTCGAAGGTGCTGGGCAAGAACGGGTCGGTGATCTGGAAGAAAGCCAACGGGATCGACCACAGCCCGGTGATCCAGTACCAGGAACGCAAGTCGATCTCGACCGAGCGCACCTTTGACCGCGACACGACCGACGTGATCAAGCTCAGGAGCCTCCTGACCGCCATGGCCCAGGAGCTGACCTACCAGCTGAGAAGCGGGAACAAGCTCACGGCCTGCGTGTCGGTCAAGATCCGCTATTCCGACTTCCAGACCTATACCATGCAGAAGCGCATTCCCTACAGCGCCTCAGACCACTCGATCTTTCCTGTGGTCTTGGACCTGTTCGGGAAGCTGTACCAAAGAAGGCTGCTGGTGCGGTTGATCGGCGTGAACTTCAGCCACCTGGTCGAAGGCGGGCACCAGATCAACCTGTTTGAGGACAGTGACAAGATCATCAATCTGTACCAGGCCATGGACCGAATCCGGAAACGCTATGGCAGCCGGGCCGTGATCAACGCGGCCGGAATGGGTGCCAAAAGCATCGGGAGGAGCAATCCATTCAACGGGGAGGCCCCTCCCCTGCTCGCCAACCGGAGGATATAAGGCGCATTTCGCATTATAAGGTCGCTTTTGTCAAGATACTTTGCTCTTCTTCTCTTTGCCAGACAGGTTCCTGTTCAGCGCCCGGATGCGCTGATCCACGAGATAGTGGATCGAGTTCCTGGTGAAGCCTCCCTTTTTAAGCGCGTTCCCTGCCTTGCAGCCCGTCAGGATCTCCAGGCCCTGGTCGATGCTGTCGACGGCCCAGATGTGGAAAAGCCCCTCTTCGACCGCACTGATGACTTCGGGCTTGAGCATCAGGTTGTCCATGTTGCTCCGTGGCACGATGACCCCCTGTTCGGAGTTCAGGCCGTGCTGTCGGCAGACCTCGAAATAGCCCTCGATCTTCTCGTTGACCGCACCGATGGGTTGTACTTCTCCTTTCTGATTGACAGAGCCTGTAACTGCAATACCTTGTTTTACAGGTACTTCTGAGAGTCCTGAGAGAATAGCGTACAATTCAGCGCTCGACGCGCTGTCGCCTTCCACCTCGGAGTAGCTCTGCTCAAAGACCAGGCTGGCCACCAGGCTGATCTCCTTGTCCTGCCCGTAGTGCTCGTTGAGGTACCCATTCAGGATCAACACACCCTTGCTGTGCAGGGGCCCACCCAGCTTGACCTCTCGCTCGATGTCGATGATCCCTTGCTTTCCAGAGGCCACGCTAACGGTGATCCTGTTGGGGCGCCCGAACCGGATGTCGCCCAGGTCAAGGACCGATATCCCGTTGATCTGCCCTATTTCGCTGCCTTCCAGGTCGATCATCAGGGTACCCCGTCGGATCAGGTCATTGATCTTTTCCTGGATCAGGTTCGACCTGTAATACTTGGATTCGATGGCCCGGTCCAGGTGCTCGGTGCCGATCTCTTCTGATTTCTCTATCCTCGCGTAGTGATCCGCCTCGCGGAGGATCTTGCCCAACTCGCCAAAGCGGATCGAGAGCCTGTGCTGGTCATTGGCCAGGCGACAGCTCTCTTCCAACATGCGACCCATTGCCGCATGGTTGAGGGGCAAGAGTTCATTCTCCTGTTCGATCTTGAAGATCACGGAGGCAAAATCCCTGGAGTTCTCAACGGAGTACTCCATAGAGGTGTCGAATTCGGCCTTTACCCGAAACAGCTCCTTGAAATCTTCATCCCATTGATACAGAAGGTGATAGAGCCAGGGTGATCCGATAAGGATGATCTGCACGTTCAGCGGCATGGGGTCGGGCTTGAGGCTTTTCGCGCTCATGAAGCCAAAGCGCTCGCTGGCATCCTCGATGACGACTTCGGCATTCTTCAAGGCCCTTTTCAGGCTGTCCCAGGAAAAATAGTTCAGCAAGAGCTCCTTGAGCGGAATGATCAGGTAACCGCCGTTGGCCCTGTGAAGCGAGCCCCCACGGATCAGGGTGAAATCAGTGACCAGCGTTCCCATGTGAGACTCGTGCTCGACCTTTCCGAACAGGTTGAAATAGGTGGGGTTGAACTCCATTATGATCGGGGCTCCTTCCAGTTCGGTGTTGTCGGTGATGACGTTCACGTCGAATTCCATCCATTTCTTCTCATTCTCCCCCGAGGAGTTTCTCTTTTGCATGGAAGAGGTCAGAAAGCTTCCCAGCTTGGCTATGATCTGATCCTTGATGTCCTCCAGATGCTGCACCACCTCCCGGTTCTTTTTGTATTTCTCTCTCAATTCCTCCAGGAGCAGCTCGATGGCATAAAGAGCGACCGACTTGTCCAGGTCGACCAGGGTGTCATTCCGTTCCCGCTCCAGCTCCCGGTTCTGGCGCAGCAGGGTATTCACTTCATCCATCAAAATGTTCCTTCGGTGGATGATCTCCTCCTGCTTCTTCTTGCTCAGCTTGGCGAAGACCTTGTCGCTGATCGGGTTGCCCTGCTCATCCGTAGGGACGACGATGATCTCGATCGGCGTACGGCTGATGGCAAAATGATTGGCCCGGGCCTTGTCGTGGATCTGTTTGAAGAGTTCCATCTCCTTCTTCTTGTACCCCTCCGTTATCTCCTGGCGCTTTGTGCCGTACTCCTTGCTTTCAAAGGCTTTCAAAAGGGCATTTTGCGCTTCCTCGATGAGCTTGGCCATCTCATTCCTGAAGACGCGCGCCCCGCCCTGCTCCAGCCGAAGCATCTTGGGACAAAACGGATCCTTGAAATTGTTTACGTAGCACCAGTCACCCGGGGCGGGCTCTGTTTTGGCTTTCTCCTGCAGGAAGTGCTTGATCGCGGTGAGCTTGCCGCTGCCGGGGTAGCCCGATACATAGATATTGAAACCCGGGCCCTTGTTCCCGATCCCGAATTCAAAGGCCTCCTTGGCCCTTTTCTGCCCCACAAAGAATCTCAAGGAGGCTTCCTGGCGGATCTGCCGGCATTGTTTCTCGGAAAGTGTGAGTTTTCTTCGCAGTTTATCGGGGCTAAGTTCTCGTACCATGGTCATTTGCGGGCTGGATTACATATCAAAATGTAAGTTACGCTGCCCGAAAGCAAAATAAAATGACCAAGGTCAACGGCTGAATTGACCCTGTACCATGTTGTGGGCCCGGTTTCGGGTCTGAATATGGCCTGGATTGAGCTCCCTGCTGACTTCAGGGCATAAAAAAACCCGACACTACAAGTAGTATCGGGTTCAAAGAAAGGCGACGACTTACTCTCCCACCGGAAGGCAGTACCATCAGCGCTGACAGGTTTAACTTCTCTGTTCGGAATGGGAAGAGGTG
>CAZAZM010000051.1:0-13365 GCA_964489625.1 uncultured Flavobacteriaceae bacterium | reverse complement strand
GGCAGCCCTGCCAAAAGCTCGTCCTTTTCACCTTCTTCCGTCAGGCTGACCGTGATCCTTCCTATGGGTTCGCCGTATCGGCCCGAGATCGTCGTTCCGAAGTAATTTCCCAGCAACCCATTGCCCGAGCAGACCCCTAGAAAGGGAAAGTCCATGGGGATGACCCGGTCGAACAACTGGCTGAAAAAAGTCTCCACGTTCTTCTGCACCTGGCTCTTTTCCTCTTCAGGGCGAGATACGTCAAAAGGGCTTCCCCCGGCAATGATGGCGCTGTAGTCCCCGAGGTCCAGGTCAAACCTCTCGAGACGCTCGACCCGCAGGCGGTGAACCTGTTCCCTGTCTATCCGGCCGACGTTGAGGATGGCCTCCAGCTCGCTTTCGCAGGTCTCGTCTTCGGGACGCATTTGCAGGATGAGGATCTTTTTCATGGTTCACGAAGTTAAGGAAAAATGAACTTTAAGTCTATTCTGGGCACTTGGCATAAGTAGGCCCATGCGAATTTGTAACCAGGTTTGTTCATGATCAGTCATAGGGGTTGTAAATATCCCCTAGAAATGCAACTCCCACGAAACCAGGAAAACAAGAATAACAAGGAAATCATCATCTTTTCGGCAGCCGCGCTCGCCCTGAGCTCCCTGGTCTGTTTTGTCGCGTACAGGATGGGGAATTCGAATTTCGCCATCCTGTCCGTGTTCACGCCCTCGATCGTTGCCTTGACAATGACGGCCCGCTCGAAAGGAAAAAGGGGCCTCTACGACCTGCTGATCGGGCAGACCCTGCGTAAGATCGGGCCGGGCTGGCTGTTGCTTGCCGCCCTGGGATTGCCTGCTCTCGCCACCTTGGCCGTCTTTATCTCCCTGGGTTTTGACCGCTCCGGCTTGGCCCTGAGAACCACTCAGCTCATGCCCCAGCTCGCAGTGATCGCCCTGATCGCCATCGGGGAGGAGTATGGCTGGCGAGGCTACTTGCTTCCGAGGCTGCTGGAGAGGTACAGCCTGTTGAAGTCGAGCCTGGCATCCGGCCTGATCTGGGGTGTTTGGCATTATCCTGCCTACCTGATCGGAACCGGGGTGCCACAGGAGATGGAATTTGCGGTCTTTCTGCTTTGGGTCCTTTTGGGCACCCTCTTCATAAGCTGGATCTACCAACGGACTCGAAGCGTGCTTACCTCGATCCTGGTGCATGTGGGAGCCAATGCCGCGTTCAACTACCTTCCTCTGCTGCCCGAGTTCACTGGGAGCATGGAGACCTTCTGGATCTTTTTGGCCCTGGTGGCTGTGCTAATGGCATTGGTCTTTTTCCTTGCAAAAGGATTCAAAGTCTGAAAATCAAGGCATTCCTGATTGCTGTTTTCTGAGCCTGATTTGGGCCGTGAAAGGCTTTATTTTTGGTATTTTTGCAGGACTAACTGTGAAAATCAATTCCCATGAGGAAAAGAACGCTCGACTTCGAAGGCCTTGAGAAGATCAGGGTCGATTTCCATTATCTGATCTCCCTCTTTCGTGAAATGCTGATCTCGATCGGTGAAGGCGACCTGGCAAGCAGGCTGCCTTTCGGGGTTGAGGAGCTGATAAATACGGACAAGTTGGGGGACGAGAAGCTGACCCAGGCCATTGGGATCTGTTTCGAGCTGCTGAACCTCGCCGAGGAGAACGCGGCGACCCAGTACCGCAGAAAGATCGAAACCGAGTTTGGCATTGAATCCATACGGGGTTCCTGGGGGGAGACCCTCTCCGCCTGGAAGGCCGCCGGGATAGACGAGAAGGACATCGCGAAAAAGCTGAGGGAAGTGGAGGTGGTCCCCGTTCTGACGGCGCATCCCACCGAGGCCAAGCGGCTCACGGTGCTGGACATCCACCGGGAGCTTTACCTGCTCCTGGTCAAAAGGGAATACCCCAACTGGTCTACGGCTGAGCAGGAGGCTTTCAAGCAGGAGACCATCAGCCTGATGGAGCGCTGGTGGCGCACGGGTGAGATCTACCTCGAAAAGCCGCGTCTCGAAGACGAGAGGAACAATGTGATGCATTATTTTGAGAACGTCTTTCCCGAGGCGGTCCGCCTGACCGACCAACGCCTAAAGGCTGCCTGGACGACCATGGGCTACTCACCGGAGCTGTTGGAGCTGCCGGAGCAGTACCCACTGATCCGCTTTGGAAGCTGGGTGGGTGGAGACAGGGACGGACACCCCTTTGTCACGCCTGAGTTCACGGCCTCTACCTTGGGGCTGCAACGAGAGGCTGCCCTGAGGATGATCCGTGAGCAGCTGGTGGGCCTGGCCCGGGAGCTGAGCTTTTCAATATACCGGATTTCCTTCCCTGAGGCTTTCCTGGACGGGCTGAAGGAGAAGGCCGAGATCCTGGGTGAAGCAGGTCAACGGGCCCTGGATCGCAATCCGTCCGAACCCCTGCGGCAGTTCGTGAACCTGCTGGTCGCACAGCTGGAGCTCGATCCGGGCCGGGACGGATACCTTCAATCGGCACAAGACCTGTCTGCCGAACTCAAAAAATTACGTGAATTACTCTATGAGCTGGGAGCAGAGCGCATCGCAAAGCAGACGCTTTTCCCGGTCGAACGGGTACTGCTCTGTTTCGGCTTCCACCTGGCCAAGCTTGACATCCGCCAGAACAGCGCCTACCACGAGAAGGCGATCAGCCAGATCCTCGCTGCGTCGGGTGCCGAAGATTCTGACTATGGATCCTGGAGTGAGCAAAAGCGCCTCTCATTTTTGAACGAGGAGCTGAAAAGCAATCGTCCTTTTATGGTGCAGGGGACCTCCTGCGGTCTTGAGGCCGACAATGTCCTGGGTTATCTGGGAGAGGTTAGAAAATACATGGATAAGTATGGGATCGAGGGTATCGGAACGATCATCGTGAGCATGACGCGAAGCCTGAGTGACCTGCTGGTGGTTCACCTTCTGCTGCGCGAAGTGGGCCTGCACGAGGCGGGTCTTCCCGTGGCCCCCTTGCTGGAGACAATAGACGACCTCGTTGCGGGTCCCGAGATCCTGACGGAATACCTGAGTCACCCGGTGGTCGAAAAGCAGCGTAAAAAGGGAGGATACTTCACCCAGGAGGTGATGCTGGGGTACTCCGACAGCAACAAGGACGGCGGTATCATGACCAGCCGCTGGAACATCTACAAGGCCGAGGAGCGCCTGACCCGGGTGGCCGACGAGTTCGGAGTGCGGTTGTGCTTCTTCCACGGACGCGGGGGAACGATCAGTCGGGGTGGGGGCAAGATCCACAGGTTCCTGGACAGCATGCCTCCGGGCTCGATGAGCGGTCACATCAAAATGACCGTGCAGGGCGAGACCATCGCAAACCTCTTTGCAAACCGACTGACGGCCACCTATAACCTGGAGATGTTCGTGGCCGGCACTGCCAGACAGGCCATGATCCAGGGAACAGGCGCCAGGGATGAGCGACGCTATCGCATGATGGACGAGTTGGTGACCCTGGCCAGGAAGACCTATCGCTCCCTGCTCGATCACCCGAAATTCATAGAGTTCTACTCCCAGGCGACCCCTATCGACGTGCTGGAGCAAAGCAAGATCGGCTCAAGGCCGGCACGCAGGACGGGCCAGCGCTCCCTGGAGGACCTGCGTTCCATTCCCTGGGTGTTCAGCTGGAGCCAGGCCCGTTTCAACCTGAGCGGCTGGTTCGGCATGGGAACGGCGCTCGATGAGCTTCAAAGGCTTTACCCCGAGGATTTTGACTACCTCAAAGTCTTGGCCCGTGACTGGGCTTTCCTGAAATACAGCCTGATCCAGATCGAATCGAATCTTTTGAACTCCGATCCTGACGTCATGAAGGCCTTTGCCGACCTGGTTAAGGATCAGGGGACTAAAAAGGAGCTCCTTGACCTCATCCTGTCCGACTATGAGATGGGCATGGACAAGATCGAGGAGGTGATGGGAGATTCGGTCGAGGCACGACGCGTGTCGAAGCTGGAGAACAACAGATTGAGGAACCAGGCACTGCGCACCCTGCACGATATACAGATCCGGTACCTGGAGAAATGGCGTGGGATCGGGGCAGATAACCCTGAAGAGGCCGAAACCTACCTGTTGCGGCTGCTGCTCCTGGTGAATGCCCTGTCGGGAGGATTGAAAAATACGGGATAAGCCTCGCGGGTTCGCACGGATCATTGAGCTATTTCATATCCTTCAGGGCTCTCTTCTCATCCACGAGCTCGAATTTCGGACGGCCGGCGTAGTACCCGACCCGGACGGTTGCCTTTACGTAGTAGGTCTTTCCGGCTTCTGTGTTCAGGGTGATCGCGTCTTCCCGGAAGATCTTTGAATAGAAGGTGTGCTCCCCCGGGTCGACGCTTATCTGTATGACATCGCCATTCCTTAGTTCGCCATAAGTTCGTTCGGAGTCCTGCACGTTAAATCTTAATGCACTTCCCGTCATTTTCTTTGTGCGGTAGAATACAACGGATGCTTTCCCTTCCTCAGGCGGAGTGAACTGAGCGAATGCATCAACACTGAAGAGAAGGCAGAACAGGAAACTCACGGCGATGAACTTTGATCTCATAAGATTTTGAATTTTAGCAACGTTCAAATCTATTGAAAAAAATCCATAGCCTGATGATCACAGGTACCTTGGCCTAGAGTGCGGAAGCTGGCCTCTCCCTTCTTCTGAAAGGCTGCTTTTTCTTGTAGGTCAACGACCTCCAAACCCATTCGAGGGGCCCGAACCTGAAATACTTCAGCCAGATCGGGCTTATGATCAACTGAAAGATCCAGATCGAGATCACGACATAATACAGCTCGTGGCGCTCCAACCTGCCGAACATGGCAAATCCTATGCCGGTGAACACAAAGGCGCAGATCACAGAATGCATGATGTAGTTGGTCAGGGCCATCCGGCCAACCGCACCCAGGGAATTCTTCAGGAATGACAGGATACTGGACTTGCAAAAGAGCATGACCAGCCCTATGTGACCGAAGGAGACTGCGATCCGACCTACAGCATAGGTCCTGCCCGCCTTGTGGAACGAGACGATTGAAAAATTGTCATCCAGGATCAGGGAGGTCTCGTAGTAGTTCACTGTGAGCCCCAGGCCATATCCGACCACCATCATGATCAGATAGGTGCGGTAGCTCAGTTCGGCGGTGATGACCCTCAGTTTGTAAAGGGCGATCCCAAGCAGCATCATGGCGAGGATGTCCCAGGGGTTGTAGTCGTAGTTGAAGGTGCTTTGCATAAAGCGATTGGTCGGGGCAAGATACATGACCAGGTCGAAGTATCCCTTGTGCATGCTCTCGGTACTTTCCTGAACCGTCTTTTCTGAGGGTTTCATCTGTGCCACCAGCTCTTCCCATGCGGTTTTGCCTTTCAGCACCTCTTCCGGTATGTCGGCCTCATTGGCATAGTTCTTAGCCAGCTCATACTGTTCAAAATATTCCATTTTCCGGGAATAGTCATAGCTCGCCAGGGCGATTCCGATCAGGGTGAGCACCCCTGCAGCGGCGATCAGCTTCTTCGGGGAAGTGTCTCTGAACGGAAACAGGAACAGGCCGAAAAGACCATAGGCATAGAGGATGTCTCCGGTCCAAAGGATCAGGTAGCCGTGGATTACTCCAAAAATGAGCAGCCAGATGGTTCTTCGGTAATAGATGTCTGCAACTTCAAGCCCTCCTCCCTTGCGGATCATCCGAGAGGTCATAAGGACCATTCCAACCCCGAAGAGCATGGAGAACATCGCTCTCATGGTGCCTTCAAAGAACATGTTGGTCATGATCCAGACGTAGAGGTTGTATCCCGTGGAGCCTCCCTGGACAGTAGGATCCATATAGGCCCAGAAGTTAAGGCCAAATCCGGCTATGTTCATCAGCAGTATGCCCAAAAGGGCGACTCCTCGTAAAACGTCAAGTGATCGAATCCTTTCGGATCCCGTGACGGGTCCGAGCTGCTGGGTCTGCGATGTGCTCATGCGAATCTGAATTATGATGATATTTGAAAGGGCTTAAATACATCAAAATTCTTGTTCGGCCGTCAGTCTTAGGATGAAAGGGTCCTATCTCTTCCCCAAAACACTCTTTTATTTATCTGGGAGGAAGCCCATGTATGGGTTGAGCTTAGTCCCTGTCCTGCAGGATGAGCAGGGGAACCGGACTGTCAAAGGTCTGCTTGAGCGTAACGCTGTCCTTGAAAATGCGGCTCGCGAAACCATGGTGCTTCCGGATCATGCAAAGAAGAGAAGCTTCGCCCTGTGACAGGTAATCATTGAGGTCCTTGTTGATGTCCTCCGTTCCCATGGCGTAGTCAAAGGATGGATTCAGGTCGTTGAAGTCAGCCAGGGCCCTTTCCACCTCTTCGGGACCCTCCTCGGCAATGTGCAGGACCTTGACATTGCTTTGATGCATTGTTGCGAGTTTACGCAGGGGCTCTCCCACTTTTTTGTCTGAAACCGGATCGTTGCTCAGGGCCAGGACGATCTCGTCGAGGGGCTTGAATTCGAATCCTGCCGGGACCACGATCACCGGGGCAGTGGTTTTGGAGATGACCCCTCCTGCCACGCTGCCCAGGAAGACTTCCTGGAGGCCGCTTGCCCCCTTGGTTCCCATGACTATGAAGTCGTAATCCCCGCTGTCGCCAAGCTCGGCAATGGCCTCAACGGCATGGTCTTTCAGGATCCTGGGTTTCAGGATCAAATCGGGATATTCTTTCTGCACCTTGGCCATCAGCTCCTTCAGGGTGCGGTTCGAGTCTCGCTCGATCATCCTGTCGATGTTCTTGATGGTCATGGCCGTTGACCAGGTCCCATAGGCATGCAACAGGGTGATTTCGGGTTTCGAATCCTGGAACAGTTGAATGGCGTAGTACAGGGCATTGGAGGAGATGTTTGAGAAATCGAGAGGTACGAGAATCTTGGTCATGATCGCAGGGAATAGGTTAAACTTGCCCAAAATTAGGCTCTAATCAATTGATTTGCAATGACCGCGGGCAATGGAATTCTTGATTTTGGTCAATGAAAGAGTTCGAATCATTTCCGAATATCTTGTCGCCTTTATTTCGTATTTTTAAATCTTATAGTGTCCAAGTCAACCCCTTATGAAGAAAATATTTTTCCTCTTGATGCTCTCGCTCGGCGGTATCGTTTCCGCCCAGACCGATGCAGACGCCCTGGCCAAAGAGTTGCAGAACCCCATCGCCAACCTCATCAGCCTGCCCATCCAGGGAAATTTCGACTATGGTGCAGGGCCAGCAGACGGCAGGCGAATGATCCTGAACATACAGCCCGTGATCCCGGTTTCGATCAGCGAGAACTGGAACCTGATCACCCGGACCATCATGCCGATCATTTCCCAGAATGACGTCTTTGGTAAAAGCGGCAGCCAGTTCGGCCTGGGGGACATCGTGGCCTCCGGGTTCTTCTCGCCGAAGGAACCGACCAAGGGGGGTATGGTCTGGGGAGTGGGGCCTGTTTTCATGATCCCGACGAGCACCGATGATTTGCTTGGGGTGGGTGAGTTCGGGGCGGGGCCATCGGCTGTTGCCCTGACCCAGAAGGGCAGTTTCACGATCGGAGGCCTTGTGAACCACATTTGGGCGGACAACTTCAGCGCCACCTTTTTGAATCCCTTCTTTGCCAGGAACTTCAAGGGAGGAAGGGCCCTTACGCTCAATACCGAGATGACACAGAACTGGACCAACGACGCCTTTTCGGGAGTTGTAATGCTCCAGGGCTCACAGGTTTTCACCATAGGCAAGCAGGCAGTGAATGCAGGCCTGGCCCCGCGCTTTCATTTCGGTGGGGGCAGAACGGCCGATTGGGGATTCAGGGCCGTGTTGGTCTTCCTGTTTCCGAAATAGGTTCTGCTCTTTTACTCAAACTGAATGGAACGCACATGTATCTTCAGACCTGTATCCCCCAGGAACACAAAGCCCAGGGGCACGCTGATGATCTTCTTGTCCGCCGTTTCGAACCGGCTCAGGTCGACCTCGTAGGTCTCCCACTGATCCGTAAGCTTGATCGGAACCCGGGATTCGGTGCCGTCCGGGGGGTCGTGTTTGTCTTTCATCATCAGGAAGAACTCTTCGCCTCCCTGGTCACCCCGCATCTCCAGCGTCACTTGTTTGAAAATTGAAAAATCCATCTCACTGACCCGACCATTGAGCTCTTCGATCGAGAAGTAGGGGGAAGCCCAGGAAAAGGTGTTCTCCGGGTAGGGAAGGATGAGGTAGTCCTCCTCAAGTTTGTACCAGTCGAAAAGATTCCCGGATGCCGCATAGAGGATTTCGAATCCCGCAGTGGCCCTGCCGTTGATCATCAGTCTGAGTCGACCGGTTTCCGTATGGGAATACAAGATCCCGCTGAAATCCAACTTCGCCTGTTCGTCCAAATACTTTTCTTTGCCCTGAACCATGGAAATGAACTTTTCCCCGAGCCCGATCTGCCGGTCGTAGACATTGATGACAGTCCCTTCATAGTATCCCAGCCCAAAGATCGACTCGGTGACAGGATCACGCAGGATCTCGTAAAAGCGATCCGTGAATTTGGTCAGTTCGGCATGTGGAATGAAATAGGGCCTGGTGAAGGTATCCAGCCCTTTATTCCTGAACTCCTGCAAAAAATCCCTTTGTGAAACGGTTATTGCTCTGTTGTGCTCTTCTTCCATCTTCTGGATCTGCTCGGCAAAGGAGTAATAGGAGTTGAGGAGGATCTCGATGTCAGTGCCCTGCAGCTTGCTCAGGTAGATGGAATTCTTCAGGGATTCGAAGGCACTGGTGCGGGGTTGAAAGAAAACGGTGTTGGTGATTCCTCCGATCCCGTCTGCGACATAGGCGAAATCATTGAATTCCAGGGGGTCTTTTTTGTTTATTATATACGTATAGTAAATTGAATCCACTTGTATTCTCGTGTTTCCGCGAGCTGTACGGATCAGTTTGAGGTTGCGGATATCCGAAGCAATGGCATTGGAGACGCTGTTCATCAGGTCGTTCAACTCGCGCTCCTGGATTCGCTCCTCGTTCCAGTTGTTGATCTGCAGGGCGATGAGTATCCCGATCACCACCAGGACGATCTCCCCGATCGCGTAGCGCGAGTATTTGAGGAACTGGTTGTCGCGGGCCAGGCGCCAGCGCATTTTGCGGAATACGGGTAGCATGGGTTCGGTTGTTGATGCCTAAAGATAGGAAAATTGAGCATGCAGGGGGAATGCCTTGGAAGCCTGATTATTATTTTATTTTTTCATTCAATCTGTCCAGCAGACTGCTGATCTCTGCTTCCACATTTTCATAGAGCTGCCTTTTCTCCTCCATGATGAATATATAGATCTCGATGTCGTTGTGGAACCGATAGCCGTACAGCTCTTCAGGCTTCTTGATCTCTGGGGGATTGAATCGAATGTAGTCGGCAATCTTCGGAAGCACCGAGTACATGAAGTCCTGGTGGTTTCTCTCCAGGCGATTGACATAGTTGTACATCACTGCCAGCCTTTTGAGATCGCCAATGATCTCCTTGTCGCTGACCAGGCTTTGCTCTCCGCTTGTGAAAAGGCGGTCGTAGATGGCACTTTCGTTCTTGAAGTCTGAAAATTGGGTGAGTTCGGTGGCGATGACCGCAAGGGAATCCTTGTGCACTCTTTCCTGGTCGTTCAGGATGATCTCCGTTGCGCGCCTGTAGCGCTCGAGAAAATGATTGTTGTATTCCATGTTTCCCCGGATGTCCCTCAGGTCTTCCTCCAACTCCGTGATCATGTCCTTGTAGAGATCGATCTCCTCTTTCTCCAGATCCGAGGCATCTTTGAGGTTGTTGAGCGAGATGGCGATCAGGATTCCGATGACTACCAGCACGATCTCGCCTATGGCATAGGTCAGGTAGGTTTTGAATCTTTTGTTGTCGATCAGCTGTTGTCTTATTTTTCGGAAGAAGTGGATCATAGGGGATTTCTTCACCCCTCAAGTTACCAAATATTTTTCACAAACTATTGCCGTATTTTGAACAGGCCCTTGTTCAAAAAGCAGTAATTTAACGGATCGAACAACAGCGGGCATGGTATTGCCCTTGCAAAGTCCAAAAAGAATGAAGACGAGAATCTGGATGTCACTGATCATAGTTTTTCTGTTTGCCTCTTGCCAGGAAAAAACGGAAACGGCGGAGAAAACGGAAAAAGAATTCGCCTATGTGCAGGGCAGGAACATTTATTCACCTGAAGGGGAGCAATTGCAGCTCAAGGGCGTGAATCTCGGTAACTGGCTCCTGCCGGAGGGGTACATGTTCAAGCTCAAGGACTGCAACTCGCCGCGCAAGATCGACCAGGCCATTCGGGAGCTGATCGGGAATTCCGCCACGACGGCCTTTTGGGATTCCTTCCTGGAGAGCTACATCACGGAAGCCGACATCAAGTGGCTATCCGAGGCCGGGGTCAACATCATCCGCCTGCCCTTCGACTATCGCCTGCTGACCCATGACGACTTTTTGGGCAGGGACAAGCACGGCTATGAGTACCTGGATCGCGCCATCCGCTGGTGCGGAAAATACGGCATTTATGTATTGCTGGACATGCACGGGGCCCCTGGAGGGCAGACCGGGGACAACATCGACAACAGCGACGGCTATCCCTGGCTGATGGTCGACGAGGGGATGCAACAACAAGTGACGCAAATTTGGAGAGAGATCGCGGAGAGGTATGCCGACGATCCCACGGTGATCGGCTACAATCTCCTGAACGAGCCTATCGCCCACTATTTTGAGGACGACGATCTCAATCCCAATTTAGAACCCCTGTACATACGAATCACCCAGGCCATCCGGGAAGTGGACCCCCACCATATCGTTTTCATCGGCGGGGCTCGATGGGAAACCGATTTTTCTGTCTTTTCAGAGCCCTTTGACGACAAGCTGGCCTATACCTTCCATAAGTACTGGATGCCCCCGGAGCAAAAGGAGATACAGGAATATGTGGACTTCAGGGACAGGCACGAGGTTCCCCTGCTGATGGGGGAGAGTGGCGAGAACGAGGACCAGTGGGTGGAGGATTTCAGGAAACTTCTCGATGCCAACGAGATCCATTGGACCTTCTGGCCCTACAAGAAGATGGACAACACCCGCGGCCCCATGAACTTTAAAAAGCCCGACAATTACGACAACTTCATCCGGTACGCCGAGTCGGACAGGAGCTCCTTCAAGAAGATCAGGGCCCTGAAGGACAGTCTCCCGGGGTTGGAGCGACAAGAGATCATCGCCCTGCTGGGTAAATTCAACGAGAACAGCAGGTTTGAGAATTGCTTTCCGAATGAGGGCTACTGCAAAGCGCTTGGGTTCAATGAAGCAGCCTTGAAAAAAGAGGCCCGCAGCAATTGAAATCCCCTCATTATCAAATTGCTACGGGCCACGAAACATATCTTATTTGGATTCAAGGAATAAATTCCGTAATATTGATATTTCCCTGATATTTAGATCATAAGCAAAGTTAACCCCCTCTAATAACTTGAACTATGGAATTTGAGCTACACAATCAGTCCGATACTGCCGGCAAAGTGCGTAGATACGCCAGAAGAAACTACGAGATCTACAAGGAGCATTTCAAGTCCAGAAACCTGAAACCGGTTTTGACTTTGGAGGAATTCATGCAGAACTACTCCACGTCCTCGTAAACCTGGTTTTAGCCTCTACTCTTTGGGCAGGAAACGCTGGTTTCCCTTCAGTCCTACGACAAATGCGTCCGTGAAACCTTTTTCCTGCATCTCCTTCATGTGGTTCATCGCCTCTGCTTCCGACTGGAAGAGCCCTGAATAGAAACGGTTGTAACCGTCTGCATACTCATGGTTGAACAGACCCGATGAATTCTTATAGCTTCCCGTCTTGACGTCTTTCAAAAAGGCCCCGATCTGAACGGTATAGGCCACGCTTTCGCCTTTAAAATCGTAGGCTCCTGTCGTTGCAGTGGCATTCAGCTCTTTTTCCAGGCGCTCAATTTCGGCCAGTCTTTCCGCCTCCAGCAGGATCTCCAGGTCGATCAGGTTCGCCCTTTCTTCTGCAAGTCGCACGGCCTCCGCATCGATCACCTGGTAGGCCGCCAGGTAGTCTTCCTTGGATCCGGTCACCTCCACGTCAAGCTTCACGGGCGCAGAGGGAACATTGTCGATCAGCCTCGAGGCAAAAACGTTCATCTCCTCTCCCTCGGTTTCAACGTCAGAAGTGAAGAACATCACGTTGCTGTCATCGACCATGGGGAAGACCTCGCGTTCCGCCGAGTTGATCTTTGGCCCCAGGTTGCTGGGCTTGCCATAGGTGCCGTCCTCGAGCAGGTCCACCACGAAAATATCCGTTTTCCCGGTTGATTCGGGTCCGTCAGAGACGAAGAAGAGCTTGGAATCATCTTTGTTGAGTGAGGGGTGACCGGTTGAGTGCTTCTTTCCATTGAACGGAAGCATCTCCAGGTTGACCCATTCCCCGTTCTCGGTCACGTCTGCTTTGAACAAGCGCAATTGCCCGGCCTTCTTGAGCCTGGCGTCGGCCTCGTTTCCTTTTTTGGCCTTGATCTTGCGGTTGGCACTGAAAAAAACCGATTTCTGATCTTTGGTGTAGGCGATCATGTTCTCCTGGATGTCAAAGTCCGGGTCTGCCAGCAAAAGGTCATTCACCTTTGCCATTTCTTCCTTGGTCACGTAATTTTCCGTCGCAGCTTCATGGATCGAAGTCTCCAGTTCAGCATAGGACATGCTGAAAATGTCATCTGCAACGGCATAAACTTCCTGGGCGCTCTGGGCCAGCATTCCGAAAGGAATCACTGCCAGCATCATAGTCATCAATTTTTTCATGGATCATTGGTTTTTTTGGGTAATCAAAGCAGAATTTGAACTCGAATTTTCACCCACTCAAACTAATAATTTATTTACGGAACAGATTGTCAGTCACTTAATAGTTATTAAGATAGTTATTAACGAAATCCAGCGCCTTGATCTGCTCCTTGTAGGCAGAAGGAAGGAGAATATTCTTGACCATGCCGTCCAGCTTGATCTTCCTGCTGATCCGGTACAGAGGAACCATGGGGTGCATCCAACGAAGCGGTCGGAATCGCAACAGGGAATTAACCCTTGGCGGGATGACGAGCTTTTGGGCCTCGATCAGCATTTTATAGCGTATGATGCCAAGGTGTTTGCGGTATTGAGCGAAGAGATCCAGGCTGTAGTGGCTCCTGGCCAGGTCACGCTCCAGGTGAAGATCGCGCGCTGTCAACCATTCAGAGTAACTGACCGGGAGCTCTTTGAGGCCCATCCTGTGCCCGACCCTGGAAAAGACGTCATAGACCTCTTCCAGCTCATCCGGGCTCATGCGTTTTTCAAGCAATTCATAAGCAGCGATGGAATAATAGATGAGCATGAAAAGCACGTCGCGATAGGCCCAGTC
>CAZAZM010000050.1:0-14031 GCA_964489625.1 uncultured Flavobacteriaceae bacterium | reverse complement strand
CAGCTCAGCCCGGAGGACAGCTTCCTGGTCTTTGAGCGGATCAAGGATGATTTCGACTTTCCCATTCATTTTCACCCGGAGTACGAGCTCAATTTCATCCGCCGGGGCAAAGGGGTGAGACGGATCGTTGGCGATCATACTGAGGAGATCTCCGACGTCGAACTGGTGCTGGTGGGCCCGAACCTGGTGCACGGATGGGAGCTCCACAAGTGCAGGTGCAAGGAGATCCACGAGATCACCATACACATCCAGCAGGACCTTCTCGATGAAAAGATGCTGTCGCGAAGGATCTTCAAATCCATCAGGGACATGATGAACCGGTCGAAACACGGCATCCTGTTCTCAGAGGAAGCTACCCTGCATATCATGCCCCGCCTGATGTCATTGCCCAGGCTTGGGGGAGTACAGTACTTCCTGGAATTCATCTCCATCCTGAGCGAGCTCGCCTCATCCGAAGGCCAGACCCTGTTGTCCAACCAGGCCTCCGCCCTGCACGATTTCCAGAACAGCGAGAGCATCAAGAGGGTCTATGAATTCATCCAGTCGAATTTTCACAGGCGGATCCCCCTGGGCGAGGTATCCAGGCTGGTCAACATGAGCCCGGTCACCTTCAACCGCTTCATCAAGAGCCGAACGGGCAAGACCTTCATCAACTACGTCAACGACACCCGGATCAGCTATGCGACCCGGTGGCTCATCGAAACCGAAAAGAGCATCAGCGAGATCAGCTACGACTGCGGGTTCAACAACCTGGCCCACTTCAACCGGGTGTTCAAGAGATCCAGGAGCTGCACCCCTTCCGAGTTCCGTCGGGAGTTCGTCGGCATGAAGCGGGTTCTTTGAAAGACCGAGGTGGGCAATAAAAAAAGCTCCCGCAGTGCAATGACCGCAGGAGCCTCGTTATGGCAAACATCCAGGTCCTTTATCCCATTATTATTTTGACGCTGTGATCCTTACCTTTCTCCAAAAGTGGAATCAAATTGGAGTCTGTCTTTTCCCCGTTGACGATCACCTCGACCACTCCTTTGCTGACGTGCCCGGGGTTCTGCACTTCGATCCGGTAGGTGGCTCCGCGGAACTTACGGGTCATCCTGAACCCGTCCCATTCTGGGGGTATGCAGGGATCGATCCTCAGACCGTCGTAATCCGGCTGCACGCCGAGGATGTACTGGGTGATGGCATAGAAGTTCCAGGATGCCGTTCCCGACAGCCAGCTGTTCTTCGCCTCTCCCGGCCGGAAGGCCTCCTTGCCCGCGATCATCTGGCAATAGACGTAGGGCTCTACCTTGTGCAGGTCTGAAATGTCTTCGAGGAAGCTCGGGGCGATCTTGGAATAGTACTCGTAGGCCCTGTCACCCCTGCCGATGAGGGTCTCGCCGATCATGATCCAGGGGTTGTTGTGGCAGAAGATCCCGCCGTTCTCCTTGTACCCTGCCGGATAGGTTGATATCTCCCCGTACTCGATGTAGTATTTGCTGAAGGCCGGGTAGTTGAGCACGATTCCATAGTCACAGTCCAGGTGCTCTTTTACGGAATCCAGCGCTTTCCTGACCATGCCCTCTTCCTTGCCGATCTCAGCCATGCTGCACCAGCCCTGGGACTCGATGAAGATCTTGCCTTCTTCGTTCTCACTGGAACCGATCTTCTTGCCAAAATAGTCGTAGGCCCTGAGGTACCAATCCCCATCCCAGCCATGGGCCTTGACAGCATCCACCATCTTGTCGACGTGTGCCTGTGCATTGTCGGCCTCTTCTGTTTTTCCGATCCGACGGCATAGCTTGACGTATTCCCGCCCATAGACCACGAAAAGGCCCGCGATCATGAGCGACTCGGCCGTTCTTCCCTTCTTGTTGCCGGTGGTCTGGAAAGACTCATTGGGGTCCTCCGAGAAGCAGTTCAGGTTGAGGCAGTCGTTCCAGTCCGCCCTGCCGATCAGCGGGAGCCCATGGGGGCCCAGGTTGTTGACCACGTGATAGAAGGAAGCCCTGAGGTGCTCGAAATGCGATTTGGCCCTGGAGTCGTCATTGTCAAAAGGTACCCGTTCGTCTAGCAGGGAGAAATCGCCGGTCTCCTTGATATAGGCCGTCGTTGATAGGATGAGCCAGAGTGGGTCATCGTTGAAGTCCCCCCCGATGGCCGAGTTTCCCTTCTTGGTCAGGGGCTGGTACTGGTGATAGCAGGACCCGTCCTCGAACTGGGTCGAGGCGATGTCTACGATTCGCTCCCGTGCCCGGTCGGGGATCTGGTGCACAAAGCCGATCAGGTCCTGGTTGGAGTCCCTGAAACCCATGCCCCTGCCTATGCCCGACTCGAAGAACGAGGCCGATCTTGACATGTTGAAGGTCACCATGCACTGGTACTGGTTCCAGATGTTGACCATGCGGTCCAGGCGCTTGTCATTCGACTCAATGCTTATGGTGTCCAGGAGCTCGTCCCAGTAACTCCTCAAATCCTGGAAGGCCCGGTCGACCTTCTCAGCGGTATCGTAGCGCTCGATCATTGCCAGCGCCGGCTTTTTGTTGATAACGGCCTTGCTTTCCCATTTCTCCTCTTTGTCCACTTCCACATAGCCCAGCATGAAGACCAGCTCCCGGGTCTGGCCGGGTTCCAGCTCGATCTCCAGGTAGTGTGAGGCGATCGGCGACCAGCCGTGTGCCACTGAATTGGAGGGTTCCCCGCTAAGCACCGCATCCGGCCGGTCAAAGCCGTTGTAGAGCCCCAAAAAGGTCTCGCGGTCCGTGTCATAGCCCTGGATCGGGTGGTTTACCGAATAGAAGGCGTAGTGGTTCCTGCGCTCCTTGAACTCGGTCTTGTGATAGATCACGCTGTCCTTTACCTCCACCTCACCGGTGCTGAAGTTCCGCTGGAAGTTGGTCATGTCGTCCTCGGCGTTCCAAAGGCACCATTCCATGAAGGAGAAGAGCTTGATCTTCTTTTTGTCACCGGTCCGGTTCGTCAGGCTGAGCTTCTGCAGCTCCCCCCAGAATCCAAGGGGTATGAAATGGAGGGCCTCCGCCTCTATTCCGTTCTTGCTGCCACGGATCTTCGTATAGCTCATACCATGACGGCACTCGTAGCTGTCAAGCGGGGTCTTCACCGGTTTCCATCCCGGGGACCAGACGGTGTCCCCGTCCTTGATGTAGAAGTACCTGCCCCCGTCATCGGCAGGGACGTTGTTGTAGCGGTACCGGGTCAGTCGCCTGAATTTGGCGTCCTTGTAAAAGGCGTATCCGCCAGAGGTATTGGAGATCAGGGCAAAGAAGTCCTCGTTGCCCAGGTAGTTGATCCAGGGATAGGGCGTTTTCGGATCCGTGATCACGTATTCCCTGTTCTCATCGTCAAAATGACCGTATTTCATGACTTTGAATTATTGTTGTTCTAAATTTTACAATGCACTCCTAGCTTTGGTCAGTCCTCCGCCTCCAATCTCCTTCGGTTCAATTCCGTGGTGATCTCGTCCAGCTTTTTCTGGTTCAGCGGATACAGGAGCATCAGGCCGGCCGCCAGCAAGGTGATCATTGCGGGAACCCAGCTCATCAGCATCTTGATCCCGGGAACCGCTCCCTGGATGGAGCTCAGGTCCTGGCCGTCATAGTGGAAGGCCCCGAGTACCATCCCGATGATGGCGCCCGCTATCCCGCCGCCGAACTTGGTGGCAAAGGAGCCCGCAGAATATATCAGGCCCGTGGCCCTTCTGCCGTTCTTGAATTCAGAGTAATCCGCCGCATCGCCCAGCATGACGAAGAACAGGGTCGGGAAGATCGCGGAGGCGAACTCCGAGATCACCCCTATGGTGAATACCGCCGTGACGTCCTCAGGGCCCACGAAGGCGAAAAGCGCGTTCACGGCTCCCGAAAAGATCAGGGCGTAGATGAACAGGTTTCGCTTGCCCAGTTTTCGGCCCAGCGGGGAGGTGATCATGGCACCTGCCACAGAGGCGAGCATGAGTGCCACCAGGTAGGACCCGGCAAGCAGCTGATCATGAAGGTAATGCGTGAAATAGATGATCACGATTCCCTGCTTGATCGAGTTATAGACGT
The DNA here is from genome assembly GCA_964489625.1 of uncultured Flavobacteriaceae bacterium. Lineage (GTDB taxonomy): Bacteria > Bacteroidota > Bacteroidia > Flavobacteriales > Flavobacteriaceae > Lutimonas. Next base: position 9,991 of record CAZAZM010000050.1, on the reverse strand, counting down.
TGAAAAGCAGCCCGATCACCAGCAATACGATCCAGGGCCTGTTCCGCACCAGGTCGCCCAGGTCGCGCTTCAGATCGTTCTTTTGTGTCTTGGGCGGATGCACCCGTTCCCGGGTGGTGAAGAAAGTGATCAGCATAAAGAGGGTCAGGAAAACGGACATGAGGTACATGGCCTTGCTGTAGCCCTCCTTCTGGTCGATGATGGACAGCTTTTCGGCTTGCAGCTCAGGCTCTCCCTCGACGATGAAGGCGTACTCCCTGCCCGCTTCAATGGAGAAGCTCTTGCCGTGCGTAGGCAGGTTCTCCTCTTTCGAAAGGCTGGGGTCATCCCAGGCGAACAGAGCGACCCCGTCCTCGGTCTTGATGTTGACGTTCTCCACGTCCCTTGGGGCCGAAACGCTGACCCGGAACTTATCCTCCTCCAGCTCTTCAATGGCTATGCTGGGGTCGACGTTGCCGTAGTAGGCCACCAGGAAAAGAAGGGCGCCCTGCACCAGCATCCCACCGGCGAAAGCCCCGACCATCCGGAAGGATCCCAAGGTGGTCCTTTCCTTGTCGTCGCCAGTCATCACTGCCATCAATGCGCCATAGGGAATGTTGTTTGCGGTGTAGATGAGGGTAAAGAAGATGTAGGTCACGTAGGCATAGACGATCTTGCCCCCGGAGCTGAGATCCGGGCTGGTGAACAGGAGCGCGAGTATGGCTCCCAGCGGAACCGCCGTCCACAGGATCCAGGGCCTGAACTTGCCGTACTTCGATTCGGTCCGGTCCCCGATGATGCCCATGAGCACGTCGCTGATCCCGTCACTGAAACGCGCGACAAGCATCAGCACACCAACCGTCACAGGGCTGAGTCCGAAGACATCGGTGTAAAAAATGAACAGAAAGGTGGCGACGCCCCTCCAGGCGATGTTCGCAGCGCCATCCCCCAGGGCATAGCCCAGTTTTTCCTTTAGGGAGAGTTTGTTTGGATCCGACATGATTTTGAAAGACTTAATACCTGCCCTTCAAAATTAGTCAACAAGGTCTTAGATGAATGATACTATTTTGTCAATCATTCATGATTTTTTACGCCCCACACAAAAAATCAGGTCATAGTTGCGAGATGGCCCCATCCAGCCAGCCGAGTCGATCGGTGACCCAGTCCTCCACGTATTCGCGCTCCGACGGGTAGTCATTGCCCACGTATTTGTTCGGCCAGATCCACTGCCCCAGTATCTTCCACCGGGAGAAGTTCCTTTCGATCGCTCCCAGCTCTTCCATTTCGGTCTCATAGCTGCTGATCCTTTGAAGGATGGCCTGCTCCGAAAGGACGCCGCCGCGAAGGAAAGCCCAACGGTCCTGCAGTTTCTGCACGAAAGCAGGGTCCTCCAGAAGTCGGTACCACCAGAAGGGAACGGACCAGAAGTCTCCCGGGCAGCGCTCGTTGAAGCGATAGGCCCATTTGTCCGTGTCCCCGCCTCCGCAGTAATCCGCGTTCCCGAAGGCCAGGTTGAAATCCCAGATGGGACCCATGGCGAGCTTGCCGTTCTTGTCCTTGTGCATGAAGGTGCTCAGCCTGTACCCGTCAACGTTGTTCGAGATCTCGTTCAGGATGAAGAAATCGATGAAACTGTCGACATCGATATAGGCAGCATAGCCCTGCACCGGGTCGGTGAATTCCTCCGAGCCCAGGGCCTGCTCAAAGCCATGTACGTAGTCCTGTATGTAGGCCTTCTGCTCCATGCTGATGTCCTCGGCATCCGGGTACTCGTAGAGAAACCGTATCTCACCACCATCAGCAAAGGGGGCAGCGACCTTGGAAGCAAAGGAATTGAGATCATTATAGCCCTCACCCAGGTTGTTCCCGGCGATCTTATCGATCTTCAGGATGTATCCTCCTGTCAGGTCCTCGCCCGAGTTTTCTTCCGGCTCGAGCTTGGAGATGTCGATCCTGTTCTTGTCCCGCTTGAGCTTTTCCATGAAGACATAGACCCCTTTGTAGTCTCCGTTGATCTTCAGCTCGACGAATTTGGTTCGGCTCGCGTACCTGCCCAGGTCTGTGGAAAGGTCATAGATCAGCTTGTTCCTCATCAGGGACTTGTCACTGTAGGGCCCGTGAAGTACCCAGTCCTCCTCCTCCGGCATGCCCAAAAGGGATACGTTGATGTCCTCGTTGTTGTCATCCCAGGTCTCAAGCCCGTAGGATTTCTTGTCGAACATCTGTGAGGAGGCCCCGCGTATCTCTATCCCCGCGATGCCGTCATAGTCCACCTCCTCATCGATGGTGATCTTCATGTTGGAACGCACCTTGGGCTCGTCCACTATGGTTTCGGTGGTCGTGATCTCGATCAACGGAAGGTACCGTGTCTCCTCGGGAACCTCCCCTGTTCCGGGGCCGGGATTCCCTTCAAAATCCTTGTCATCGGAGCAGCTCCATTGCACCAGGAAAACCAGGAGCAGGGCAAATCGGACCCAATAGGGTCGGGTGTTTCTATAGCAATTTTGTTTCATGACAATAGGGTTTCCAGATGAATTTAAGAATGCTCAGCTCTTTCCCTTGTTGAAAATGGCTTCCATTTCCTCCAGGGTCTTCCCTTTGGTCTCGGGGATGAACTTCAGGGTGAAGAAGATGATGAAAACGATGAAACCCGAAAAGATGAAATAGGGCAGCGAATTGTTCCAGGTGCCGCCATCCATGACCAGTTTGTTGGCCTCGCTCTCCACCACAATGGGGAAGGTTTGGGAAACAAAGTAGTTCGCCAGCCACTGAGCCGCCACCGCGATGGCCATGGCGGTGCTTCGGATCCTGTTGGGAAAGATCTCAGAGAGCAAAACCCATACGATCGGTCCCATAGACATGGCGAAGGATCCGATGAAGAGCAAGATGCCCACGAGGCATATGATCCCTTCAGAGGAGCTAATGGTTGGAAGCCCGGCAGAATTCACCTGGGAGTAATCGCTGAGGTAAAGCGTGAAGCCCATCATGAGGAACCCTACCAGCATCCCTACTCCGCCAATAATGAGAAGCGGCTTTCGCCCCAGCTTGTCGACGGTGAACATCGCAATGAACGTGAACAACAGGTTGACCGTAGCCAGCAGGATCTGCTGGGCCAGGATGTCCTCCTTGCCGAATCCGAGCGCCTGCTCAAAAATATCAGCTCCGTAGTAAAGCACCGCATTGATCCCGGTGAACTGTTGCAGTATGGAGAGCACCGTACCGATGATAACGATCGGAAACAGGGACTTATCGAAAATGGAAGCCTTTTTTATTTTCCCTTCCGATTCGATGGATTCCTTGATCTCCACGAATTCCCTGTCTGCCATGTCCTGTCCGTGAATGCGAACCAATATGTCTTTGGCCTCCTCATCCTGTCCGTTGATCATGAGCCATCTCGGGCTTTTGGGGACCATGAAGAGGAGGAAAAGGAATGCCAGGGCAGGTATCAGCTCGGACCAGAACATGTATCTCCAGCCTACCTGCACGTTCTGCTCCTCGGTAAGGCCGTTCCCGATGAAATAGGTGGTCAGGAAGACCACGAAGAACCCGATGACCACGGCCATCTGGTAATAGGTCACCAGCGTGCCCCGCTTGTCTGCAGGCGAGATCTCGGCGATGTACATCGGCGCGTTCATCGAGGCCATACCGATGGCTATCCCACCGATGATCCTGAAGATCACCATCAGGGTCATGGATTCCGGCAACATAGATGGCAGTCCTGAACCCCACGCGGAAATACTGAAGAGGATCGCCGCAATGATCAATGAATTCTTTCGACCGATCGCCTTGCTCACGACTCCTGCACCGGCGGCACCGACAAGGGCTCCAAGCAGGGCACTGCTCACGATGAAGCCTTTGAGCCATCCCGTCAGTTCAAAATATTTTGAAAAATAGAACTGGGTTCCGTTGATAACGCCCGTGTCAAACCCGAACAGGAGACCCCCGAGCGTGATGACTATGGTGATGAAATAGATGTTGATTCGTTTGGTGTTGCTTTGTCCCATGATGATGAAGTGATTTTGAAAATATGCTAGACAAACATAAGAAAAAAGTCATCCTAACTGACAAATATTCCTTCAATTCTTTGGACCTTTACGAAGGTTTCATCAAAAAAACCATAATTCTAATGCCAATGATAAAAATCCTATTGCTCGTATCCGTTCTCTTGTCCTCCATGAGCTGTTCGGATGGAAATGAGCCCGACCCTAAGGGCTGTGATCTGGGCACTACGATCAGCCAGGATCTGTTCCGGAACGCTCCGGCGGATCAGGTGACGATCAACAGCCTGGAGATCGAGAACGACTGCTTGAAGATCAACTTCAGCGCCAGCGGGTGCAACGGAGAATCGTGGAAGGTGAGGCTGATCGATTCGGGAAGCATCAAGGAGTCTGATCCGCCTCAACGGGATCTGAGACTGTCGTTGGACAATGATGAAATGTGCGAGGCTTTCATCACCCGTGAACTCAGCTTCAACATAGCAAGCCTGAAAGTTCAAGGAGGCAGCGTCGTCCTGAACCTGGCCAATTCAGAAGATCAGATCCTGTATGCGTATTGAACCGCAGTGCTTTACTGATACACCCGGACATAATCCACCACATATTCCACCGGGAAAATGGAGTCGTCGATCTCGGAACCGCCAAAGTTCCCTCCGATCGCGAGGTTCAGGATGATGTAGAAAGGCTGGTCGAAAGGCCATGTCTCCACGGAGCGTTCTTCCGGATTGAAGGTGTAGAAATGCTGGTCATCGACGAAAAAGGCGATCTCTGTCTCTGTCCATTCGATGGCAAAAACATGAAATCCCACCTCCAGGTCCTGTACGGGGGCCTTTCGGGAGTTTTTCGAATTGCCGTGGCTGTCCTTGGTATGCAGGGTAGTATACAGGGTGCCGGGCTCTCTCCCCACGTATTCCATGATGTCGATCTCCCCGCATAAGGGCCAGCCCACCTCGTCCATGTTGGCGCCAAGCATCCAGAAGGCCGGCCAGACCCCGGTTCCGACCGGAAGCTTCACCCTGGCTTCAACGCGGCCGTAAGTGAACTCCTGTTTGTTTTCGGTGGTGATCCGGGTCGAAGTGTAGCCCTCTCCCTCCTTCCGGGCCGAGATGTATAAGAACCCGTCTTCAACCCTGTGGTTCCTTGTCGTATAGGTCTGTCTTTCGTTGTTTCCCCAGCCACAGCGATCCGGGCATCCGTCTCCCAGCTCGAAGTTCCAGTTGGCAGTGTTGAGCCGGTCGCCGTTGAAATTCTCCTCCCACACGAGCTCCAGTTCCTGGCCGCTCAGGTGTATTCCAAAAAAGAATAGGGAGCTAATGACGGCTAATCTGATTTTGTCCATTGCCTTCATGAAAACTGTCTTTATCAAAATAATTATTCCTTTCCTGAGCCTAAGCCACCGAACCGCTCTTTCTCCTGTCCAATTCAGCCCGGATCTCATTGGCGCGTTCTTCACTCACGCTGTAATTCTTCATGATCAACATGGCAATGATGGTTCCGACAGCAGGAAAGAAGCAAAAGAATGCGTGCAAACCATCAACAGCGGCTACTTGTTCCGTTGTTGCCAGGTCAGGATTGAATCCGACCACCCCGATGATCACACCGCTGAGTCCACCCGCTATGGCAAAACCGACTTTGACCATCCACCAGTAGATGGCCCCGAAAATACCTTCCCTTCTTTTACCCGAATTCAATTCATCAATATCGATCACGTCGGCAGTCATTGACATCATAATGGTGAACAGGCTTCCAATTCCAAAGGAGAAAAAGGGCAGCGCAATGAGGTACAGCCAGGGCTTGCCGGGCACAAAGAGAAAGTACATCATGAGATAACCGATCAGCGAGATGCCCTGTGCCCACATGAATGCCTTGATCTTGCCCATTTTCTTTGACATCCGTGCGACTGCAGGTATCACGATGAAAGTCGTTCCCAGGGCGCCTACACAACCGAACAGGGCAACCCAGATGCCGGTAGCTGCTGCATCACCGTTGAAAAGCTTGTATACGATCACGAAATAGGTAAGCGCCGCAACAGTGTTGAATGCATTGAAGATCAAGAAGGTAGCACCGCATATCTGTCTGAATTCAGGGAGCTTGAAGGCTTCTTTGAAGCTTTTCAGGATCTTTACCAGGCTACCCCCGATATTGGAGGTGTTCAGTGGCTCGTAATCTTCTTCAAGGGTGGATTTGCTTTTGATGAATATGGCAGGAACCATCGCCGCAACCGCGCAGGGAACAGCAACCCAAACGGCCAAGTCGCGGACCGCTACCTCCTGGGATGCGAACCAATCGGGATCATCCATGATCACCCAGAACCAGGGCGCAATGACCCAGGCCCACTGACCTATCCACTGGGCAACGGCCATGATGTCGGTCCTTTCGTGAAAATCATTGCTCATTTCGTAACCCATGGCCACATAGGGAACGCTGAAAAAGGTAAGTCCCAGATAAAAGATAACCGACCACGAAAAGAAATACCAAAAATTGTATTGCAACGAATTGTCGGAATAGAGCTGCCACATCATGGTAAAGGCCACACCCATTAACACGGCACCGATCAAAACATAGGGCTTGCGCCTTCCCCATTTCGATTTCGTGTTGTCAGAAATGAAACCCATGATCGGATCCGTAATGGCATCAAAGACCCTTGGAAAGAAATAGACCAGGGACCATAGCCATCCGCTGAATCCAAAGGACTGCACCAGTGTGACCATGAATATTCCGAGAATGGCCGGAAACATTTGATTGGCAAACATTCCGATTCCGAAAGCGACTTTTTGACCAAAGGGAACCTTGATAGCGGCTGTAGACATAGTTGTTGAATTAAATTTATATTTCTTCAGTTAAGCTCCTTATCAAGTTAGTAAGATACTGAAAGATTCGTGTATTTCAACTTGACGATCTCATAGGCCTCCTTCTTGTTCCGGTCAAGGTCGACAATTCCCCAATACTCTTCATTTGGGGTTCCGTCATAGGGAACTCCCGTGCTGTTGGGCGCCCACCCCCCTACATCCTGCATCTCGTTGTTGCCTGCTTTCCACCATCCGTCGGTAAAGGAGAACAGGGTCACCCCGGAGCATACTTCCGAATTCCTGAAGACGCTCTCCAGGATCTTTCCGTTGGCATCGGCCTGCACCTTCTCATTCACTCCCTGGGCGTATCCGTCGCGGGCAATGGTCATATAGCTGTCTCCTCCTGCCTCAGAAAGATACATGGGTTTTGCGCTCACCTCGCTCCATTGCGAGAAGATCTCCTCCGGATTGTCCCAGCGATAGACGTTCATGCCCCAGACGTCAATGTCCGGGCATAATGACCGGGCCTGCGAGTTCGGCAGCTCGCCATGCGCGGTGCTGACCAGGTGGTTGGGATCAGCCTCACGGATGCGCTGAGCGGCCTCGTTCATGGCCAGGTACCAGTTCTTCAGGTCACCCTCGAACCATTCCGGGTGGTAATTGTACTCGTTTCCCAGTTCCCAGAACAATATGGCCTCGTGCCCCTTGAACTTCTTGACATAGTCGAGATAAGTTCCGGAGAGGATGTCGTATTTTCCTCCCTGGTTGTATCCGAATCCCATGATGACCCGTATGCCCGCCTCAGCGATCCGATCGAGCACTTCCTTTTCCACAATGGGCTCATACACCCTGATCGTGTTGATCCCGGCCTCTGTCATCAGGGCCAGGTCCATGTCCAGGCTTTCAAAATTCCTTTTGTCACTTCCCTTTGGAACGGGATGGTAACAGATACCCTTGATGATGTATGGGTTCCCGTCCAACAGGATCTGCCGGCCCGATGCGGTCACCTTTTCAGGTTCCTGCCTATAGGAGAAGGAGATCAGGGCAGCGGTCAAGACCACGGCCAAAGCCGCAACGGTTATTATTCTGAGTCCTTTCATCTCATTCACCTTGGTTCTGTTCATCCTTGACCGGAGGCGTCAATACCGTCTTCATCAGGGCTTCCCTGTCTCCGCCGAAGGTCTTCACGATCGGGTTTCCGTTTCGCGTCAGGCCCTTGAACCTGCCCTGGTCAACCAGGTCCCACAAGGCGTATTTCGCCTGGCCCTCCACGGTGAACAGACCAAAATGGTTCTCGGACCCGTCCGGGCTGTTTTGATCCTTCCAGGGTTCATCGAAGGCTTCAAAATAGAAAAGGGAGATTCCGGCTTCTTTAGACCAGTCCCTCATGAGCTTGTGGTACAAGGCCTCCTTGTACTCGTCAGCCGCCCGTGTCCCCCCGGCGCCAAAGAAATCATCCGAAACCGTGGACCACCCGGTCTCGCCAATGTGTATGGGCTTGTCGACTCCGAGACTCTTCATATAGGCCCGCACGCTTTCATACTCATGCACCGCAAATTCCTTGGCCCGTATCATGGCGGCTTCGATCTTTGCACTGTCTGAAAGCTGTTCCTCCTCCGGAAGGTTGCCCCAATATTCGGGGTTGTAATGGCTGTCCAGGAAGGGATAGGTGTGCATGGATACATAATCCACGGCCTTGTAAAGCTTTGCCAGGTCCTCAACGTGATACTCGGTTCCTCCACCTCCCCAGGAGGCAAAATTGTCTGAACTCGTGATCCAGAGGTCCTTTGGAAGTCCCCCGGATCTTTTCAGGTCCTGCAGGTGATTGACCCATTTCAAAATGACCCCGGGTTGCACGTAATAGGCTGCAGCCCATTTCACCATGGCCTCATTGCCCACGGCAAGAATCTTTACAATGTCGGGGTATTGATTGGCCAGGCGAACCGCCTCTTCGATCTGGGGCTTGTTGGCCTCGCTTTCCACGTCATGGTCGGGTTCCAGGTCCGTCCAGGCGTTCTTGCAGTCGATCCAGGCCCCGAGCATGACATACATCTCAAAGTTTTCGTCTTCGGCCTTCAGCTCAGAAATGGCCTTCAGAACGTTCGAGGCGTGCGGAAGATGGACCTTGTAGGTGCGGACCACCCGGATACCCGCGGCATGCAGTATTCTCATGTCATCCTTGAGTTCCTCCAAAGTGGGCTCGATGTCGTGATCGACGTGCCGGTATCCTCCAAATGAGATCCCGGGATAAGCGGGATTGCCCAAAATATCGGCTGCGGTCAGTTCTTTGCGGCTCATGGTTTTTTCATTTTCTGCATCCCCGTCAGAAGTACTCTTTGAACTGTCTTTGCAACCTGAAAACGCCAGGAGCAAAACGAGGACTAAGAGAATTTTCGAATCGGATTTCATTTGGAATCACTTTTTGATTGAAACAATAATTCTACGAACCTCTCCGGTTCTGTCAAACACCTGCGAGCTGATCTGCTCATCCAGCCACATTTCAGTCGTTTCCGACGCAGTGCCATCGGCAAACACAACCTTGAGACCTTCCTGCTCAGCCAGCTTGTAGATGATCGGGACCTGGCAACAGGTGAATCCAAGCGCTCCTGCCTCCAGTTCAATTTCTTCCGCGCCATTCACGCCAATGAACCTGAATGTCTCCGGTCGCTTTAAGAACTCGTCCTTTCGAAGAAGGTTGGGCTCAAAGGATATTGCCCCGTTCCGGACCACAACACCCAGCTCTCCAAAGCGGCTCAGAACGTCCTCCTTGACCTGTCCTGTCATACCGGGTTGCTGGGCCCCCTTGGTCGCCGGCGTATGGGAATAGGGATCCGTTGGAAAGGCGCCATAGAGCTCGGGGGACTTGTGCACCCCGATTCCCTCGTAGGCCTCGTAGTAGTGGTCCAGGAGCCTTCCCACGGTGACCGCATCGACCCCGTCTTCCATGGCCTTCAGGCAGATTTCCTGTATGCTCAAAACGAGTTTCGAGACCATGTGCCAATAGATGGAGCCCAGCCCCTCATAACCGAAGAAGGTGCCTGACCTGCCGGTGAAGGACTTGTGGTCGAACATCTCCTCGAAGGTATCAAGAAGCAGCTGTCGGTCCTGGTCGACCAAAGACTCGTATTTTTCGGGCAGTTTCGCAAGCGCCCTTTTCAAACTGTCCGCATTGTTGAAGGTTCCGTTGAAATGGCAATTCCCCCTGACGTCCCTTTCTATGACCTGTCG
>CAZAZM010000049.1:0-15056 GCA_964489625.1 uncultured Flavobacteriaceae bacterium | reverse complement strand
GAGAGCGCCGACCTGGACAACGACGGTGACATGGACCTGGTCCTGGGGAACCAGGGCTCGAACACGCTGTACAAGGCCTCGGCTGAGGAGCCCATGAGGATATGGATCAACGATTTCGACAACAACGGCACCTTTGAGCAGATCGTCACCCGAAACCTGGACGGGAAAGACTATCCCATCCACATGAAAAAGGAGCTCACCGCCCAGATGGTTTCCCTGAAGAAACAGAACCTGAAAGCCTCGGAATACGCCAGGCGAAGCGTCCAGGAGCTCTTCCCTGCCGAAGTGTTCGAGAACACCATCATGAAAACCTCGGTGACCGGCGAGTCCGTGGTGGCCCTGAACGAAGGAAACGGCAGGTTCAAAATCGTTCCGCTACCCAACTGGGTGCAGTTGTCCTGCGTTTGCGGAATTGCCTGCACGGACCTGAACAACGACGGGAAGACTGACCTGGTCCTGGGAGGCAACAATTTCGAATTTCGGCCCCAGTACTCACGCATCGACGCGAACTACGGCAGCGTGCTGCTCAACCGGGGATCCGGCAGTTTCGATTGGATCGGCTACAGGGACAGCGGCTTCTTCATCAGGGAGGAGATCAAGCACATCGGGCAGTTCAGCGACCGCTCGGGGAACCGGTACATAATTACAGCGGTAAACGACGCGGCCCCGAGGTTGTACAAATTGGACAATTAGTTTCACCAGATGTTTAGAATCCTGAAAGAAAGATGACGAGAACCCTTTACATACTGATCCTGATCCTCCTTTTGCACGCCTGTAAAAGGGACGATGGGAGCTTGTTTGAAAACCCATCGCCCAAAGAGACGGGAATCGACTTCGTCAACCGCATCGAGGAAAGCGACGAGCTGAACATCCTCGACTACCTCTATTTCTACAACGGAGGGGGCGTGGCCCTGGGGGACCTGAACGGTGACGGGCTGCCCGAAATATTCTTCTCGGGCAACCAGGTGAAGAACAAGCTCTATCTCAACAAGGGCGGGCTCAAGTTCGAGGACATCAGCCAAAAGGCGGAGATCGAAGGCAAGAGCAGCTGGAACTCCGGCGCGGTGATGGGCGACGTCAATGGGGACGGCCTGCTGGACATCTATGTCTGTTCCGTGGTCGGACTCAACGGGTTCAGGGGATACAATGAGCTGTACATCAACAACGGGGACCTGACCTTCACCGAAAGTGCTGCCCAGTATGGCCTGGACTTCGACTCCTACAGCTCAACGGCTGCCTTCCTGGACTACGACCTGGACGGTGACCTGGACATCTACCTCCTGAATCACGCGGTCCATACCCAGGAGTCTTTCGGCAAGGCCGAGTTGAGGAACAAGAGAACCTATGAGACAGGTGACAAGCTGCTGCGCAACGACGGGGGCAGCTTCACCGATGTCAGCGAGGAAGCGGGGATCTTCGGCGGGGTCAACGGATACGGCCTTAGCCTTGCGGTCGGGGACTTCAACCAGGACGGTTACCCGGACATCTACGTGAGCAACGACTTCCACGAGGACGACTACTACTACCTGAACAACGGTGACGGCACCTTCGGGGAACGGCTCAAGGACTTTTTCGGGCATACCACGCGCTTCTCGATGGGTACGGACGTGGCCGACATCAACCACGACGGCTGGCCTGAGATCATCTCCCTGGACATGCTGCCGGAAGACGAAGCCGTCCTGAAGGCCTCTGACGGGGACGAGTCCCTGCAGATCCTCAAAATGCGGGTCGAACAATACGGCTACCACTACCAGTTCACCCGAAACATGCTGCAGGTCAATCAGCCGGGGCACAAATTCGTTGAGACCGCGCTGCTGAGCGGGGTGGCGGCCACTGACTGGAGCTGGAGCGCAATTTTCGCCGACTACGACCAGGACGGGCACCAGGACCTCTTCGTCTCCAACGGCATACCCAAAAGGCCCAACAACCTGGATTTCATCAAGTTCGTGTCCAGCGACCAGATCCAGAAGAAGATCAACAACACGAGGCTGGTCGACCAGGAGGCCCTTGACATGATGCCCCATGGCAAGGTGCACAATTACATCTTCCGCGGAGACGGAAAAGTAGGGTTCAGCGACATGTCCGGGGACTGGATCCGAAAGGACACCCTGATCTCGGGAGCGACCGCAATGGGCGACCTGGACAACGACGGGGACCTGGACCTTGTGGTGAGCAACATAAACGAGCCCGTGGCCCTGTATGTCAACAAGACCAATAAGCAGGCCAACTACCTGAAGATAAGATTCGAGCTGCCCGGGGCAAACCGCTTTGGCCTGGGGACCAAGGTGTTCTCCTATCACGGAGGCCAGGTACAGTACAAGGAGCTCTATACGGTACGGGGGCTGCAGTCCTCCTCTGAGCCCATGATCCACTTCGGCTACGGGAAGACCGCTATTGTAGACTCCCTGCGGGTCATCTGGCCCGACAGGAGCACTCAGGTGATCCGGGAGGTCCCGGTGAACCAGCAGCTCATGCTGCGCCCGGAAGACACCCGTCCCCTGAGCCCTTCCTTCTTCGAGCCGCCCAGGGACCTCCTGTTTTCACAGGTTCCTGACAGGCTGGGGCTTGATTTCAAGCACGTGGAGAACAATTACAACGATTTCAACGTGACCAAGCTCATTCCCTACCAGGTGACCGACCGGGGCCCTGCGCTTGCCGTGGGCGACCTGAACGGGGACGGCCGGGAAGACGTCTTCTTCGGCGGCTCCCGAAAGATCCCCTCACAGGTATACATCCAGGAGGAAAAGGGCTTCAAAGCACATGAATACGAGGTGCTCAATAAGGATTCCATCTACGAGGACGTTTCGGCGCTCATTCGGGACCTGGATGGTGACGGAAAGAACGACCTGTTCATCGGCACAGGGGGCGCCGATTTCTACCAGAATACCTATACCCTGCTCGACAACTACTACCGGGGCTCCGAAAAAGGCTTTGTGAAATCGAGGCTGCCGGACTACTTTGAAAACGCCTCGGTTATCGCTCCGAATGACGTGGACGGGGATGGGGACCTGGACCTTTTCGTGGCTGCGCACGTGGTTTCCAACGACTTCGGCAAGATCCCGGGATCCTACCTGCTGATCAACAAAGGAGACTCCTTCGAGGTCGGCGACAATCAAGAGCTCCTGAAGCTCGGCATGGTGACCGATGCCGTCTGGATGGATTTCAGCGGAGACGGAACCGACGACCTGGTGGTGGTCGGCGAGTGGATGCAACCGAGGTTCTTCCTGAACAGGGAGGGAAGCCTGGAGGAGGCTTTCCCGGCAAGCGGGAAGCTCCACGGGCTCTGGCAGGCCATCATCCCCTTCGACATCGACGAGGACGGCGACCAGGACCTGCTGCTGGGCAACTGGGGAGTGAACACCAAGTTCAGGGCCTCAGCCGATTTTCCCATGAGAATGCATCATTTTGACTTTGACAACAACGGAAGGAAGGAGACGGTGGTCTCCATTGAGAAAAAGGGCGAATACTACCCCCTGGCCAACCTGGACGAATTGATCGCACAGATGAACACCCTGCGCAAGAAGTTCCCGGACTACGCCTCCTTCGCCGGAAAGAAAATGGACGAGGTCTTCGACAGGAAGTTGCTCGACACCGCCGAGGTGTTCACGGTGCACGAGTTGCGCTCGGGTTACCTGAAGAACGAGAACGGGAGCTTTTCCTTCGAACCCTTTGACTGGGAGATGCAGGTTTCCCCGATAAAGAGTTTTGTCTCCTTCGATTTTGACGGCGACGGGAAGGAAGAGGTGCTGGCGGCCGGCAATTATTTCGGCGTCAAACCCTTTCACGGAAGATTCGACGGGTTCTCCGGGGCCCTGATCCACAGCAGGGACAAGATCCAGCCGGGATATGAGATCGGGCTGGACCTTTCGGGCCGTTCAGCGCGCCATTTGAAGGTGATCTTCGCCCAGGGCAGGCCCTACCTGCTGGTAGTGCACAACAATGAGCCCGTACAGGTCTATGAATTACTAAAACAATCTAAAACAGAGTCATGAAAACAAATTTCTTTTGGGTCCTGGCGGTATCCGCCCTGGTTTCCTGTTCGAAACCGTCCGAATCCATCAGGATCAGCGCCGAAGACTACCACAGGTCGGTCGACAAGGTGGGGCAGATCATGGTACACGACATCTTCTCCCCTCCCGTGGCGAGCCGTGTCTTCGCCTATCCCAACGTGGCCGCATACGAGATCATCGCGAAAGGCAATGAAAAGTACAGGTCGCTGAGCCAGCAGCTCACGGGCCTTACGTCGATCCCGGATCCTGGGGCCGGCAAGGAGGTCAACCTGCAACTCGCAGCCCTGATCGCTCATATGGACATGAACCGAAGGCTCATCTTCTCGGAGGATCGGATGATCGAATACCGGGACAGCCTCTACGGGGTATGGGAATCCCTGAATCCGAAGGAATTCGAAGAATCAAAGGCCTACGGGCTGCAGGTTGCCGAGCACATCGTCTCCTGGATGGACACGGACAACTACAAGCAGACACGTACCATGTCGAAATTCACCGTGGACACGGATGATCCTTCGCGCTGGCAGCCCACGCCTCCCTCCTACATGGACGGACTGGAGCCGCACTGGAACAAGATCCGGCCCTTCGTGATCGATTCGGCAGCCCAGTTCAAGCCGGTTCCCCCTCCCCGCTTCAGCATGGAGAAAGACTCGGATTTCTACAAGGAGCTCAGAGAGGTATACGACATCAGCCAGGAGATCACGGAAAAAGGAGACGAGTCCGACGAGGTGGCCATGGCCCAGTTCTGGGACTGCAACCCCTACGTATCGGTGACGAGAGGCCACCTGATGTTTGCCACCAAGAAGATCACCCCGGGGGCCCACTGGATCGGGATCACCAAGATCGCATGCAGGAAAAGCGACTACGGCTTTGACGACACGGTCTATGCCTACACCAAAACCTCGATCGCGATCGCGGACGCCTTTATCAGCTGTTGGGACGAGAAGTACCGTAGCAACCTGATCCGGCCCGAGACCCTGATCAACGAGCACATCGACGACAGCTGGAAGCCGGTGCTGCAAACCCCGCCCTTTCCGGAATATTCCAGCGGGCATTCCGTGGCATCAGGTGCGGCTGCCGTGGCGCTTACCGATATATTCGGCGACAACTTCGCCTTCGATGACGACACCGAGCTACCCTACGGCCTGCCCGTGCGCAGCTTCAAATCTTTCAACGAAGCTTCGGCCGAAGCCGCCATCAGCAGGATGTACGGGGGCATTCACTACCGGGCCGCGGTGGAAGAAGGATTGAAACAAGGTCGGGATCTAGGTAAGTTCGTCGTGGAGAACATGGACATGCTCAACAAGGGCTGATTTCTATCCTGAGATTCAAATGATGAAGAAACTGACATTGCTGATCCTGATCCTGCTGGCGGGAGGACTGGCCTGGCTGCTTTTCCTGAAACCTTACGACTACCTTGCCGTGATGGAGGCGAAAACCGTTCCGGGGGTGGTGAACCAGACCCTCAAGACCTGGAGCAGGACCCAAAAGGATTCAGAGATCACCCAGGGGAAGGATGGCGACTTCCTCAGGCAAAAGATGGTGTTCAACGACAGCATCTTCCTCTTGGAATACAACATCAGTAGGGTGCATGACTCCTTGTCAAAAATACGCATAGGCGTCAGCCTGGAGGACAAAAGCCCCGCCATGAGGCTGGCCAACCTCTTCTCGGACTCCGATTTTGAAAAGCGTTCCCGCGCCACGATACTGGATTTCAATGAAAAGCTGAAGGAGCACCTGGCAAGCTTTCGGGTGAAGGTTGAGGGAGAAGCTGCCCTTGAGCCCTCCTACTGCGCCTACGTCCCCATAGAGAGCGACCAGCTCCAGAAGGCCATGGGCATGATGAAGAACTACTCCCTGCTGAGCAGCGTACTGCTGGAGAACAAGATCGAGCTGAACGGGCATCCCTTTGTGGAGGTCACCCACTGGGACCGATCCACGGACCGGATCAAATACAATTTCTGTTACCCGATCCTGAAGCCCGACAGCCTTCCCGAAGAAGGCCTGGTTTTCTTCAAGGAATTCCCGGGAGGTCCGGCCATCAAGGCGACCTACAACGGCAACTACATTAGCTCGGACCGGGCCTGGTATGCCCTTCTGGAATACGCTGCAAAAAAAGGGCTCAAGGTCAGGGAAACACCGGTTGAGATCTTCTTCAACAACCCGAACATGGGTGGTGACGCGCTTAAATGGCGAGCAGACATCTATCTGCCGATCGAGCCTGCCGAATGAGGAATGACTTCTATCCAAGAAAGAATAAAAAAAAGCATTGACCTCACGGTCAATGCTTTTTTTCTTGAGATTCAAATTCGCTTAGAGCTCCTTGATCTTGATGTTCCTGAACCAAACGTCATCGCCGTGGTCCTGCAATCCAAAGTAGCCTTTTGAAGCCACATTCGCCCAGTCCTTGTTCAGTTCCGGGAATTTGCTGCCGGCAACGAGCTCGTTCCACTCAGGCGTCCAGAGGTGGTACTCGACCACGTTCTCTCCGTTCTGCTTGTGAACGACCGTTCCCTTGTACACGGTGATCTCAACCTGGTTCCATTCGCCAACGGGCTTGGCATTCTGAGGCTTGGCAGGGATCAGGTCATAGAGTGATCCTGCCTGGCGGTTTCCGTCCTTGCCGAGCTTGGCGTCGGGATGCTTGTCGTTGTCCAGAACCTGCATCTCGGGAGCCGTTTTCCAGATGAAGTCATGGTCTCCTTCCTGGCCCAGGTAGAAGATGCCCGAGTTTCCTCCTTCTGAGATCTTCCATTCAAGGCTCAGGGTGAAATTCTGGAACTCCTTGTCATAGATGATGTCTCCTCCATCAGCTGCACCGGCCTCACCCCGGCCTGAACCGATCATGTGAAGCGTACCGTCAACGATCTCCCATCCGGCGGGGAAGTGATCCTTCTTGAATCCTCTCCAGCCCTCGGAGGTCGTTCCGTCAAAGAGCAGCACCCATCCATCAGCTTTTTCAGCTTCGGTCAGGGTATTGGGAGCAGCTTCCTGCACTTCCGCTACCACCTCTTCGGTCTTCTCAGCGGCTTCCTCGGCAGGAGCTTCTTTCTTCGCTCCGGAATTACAACTCATTACAAAAGATGAAACTGCTATTCCGCAGGCCATCAAAAAAATTCTTTTCTTCATTTTAACTCAATTGTATTTATCTAAATTACTAATCAATTACTTGTGCAGAACCTATGCAGGCATGTCGGGCAGTGACCATCCATCCCTGTAGGTGTGTTTCACCAGCTCCTCAGAGTAGGCCTTCGCGTTCATCGGATCGGTCCAGGTCTTGTCGAAGGTCGGGTGTCCGTCGTGGATCTCGAAACCATCCTTGATGACCGTTCTGATCTCCTCGTTGGCGCCGATATTGGTGAATTCCATTTTCTCTCCGTCCCATTCCAGGGTCTTGTTGAGTGACTGCAGTCGCACGGCCAGAACTCCCATCACAACCATCTCGTTGAACGGTCCTGCCTCTGCGAAGTCTGAAGTACAGGGCTTCCTGTTCTCAGGGCTCTCCTTGCAGGCGCGCACCCAATCCATCTCGTGTGCACCTTCGTTCCAGCTCATGCCCAATTCTTCCTCAACCCTTCTCTCGGTTTTGGCCACGTCGATCTTCTTGCCTGAAAGGAGCTCGGGCTGAACGCCGTAGCAGCCTACGTGCAGGATATCCTTGGTTCCGTAGAAGAAGGTTCCTCCTCCAGATTTGTTCGGGTTCTTGCCTGATGGCCAGTTGGCCGGCAGCTCGGGCTTGACGCCTCCGTCGTACCAGTGAACGTCAACCTCATTCAAATTGATTCCGGCGTGCTTGCCTCTTTCGGGGAAGGTGAGCTTCACCTTCTGCGCCACCGGGGCAGAATCGTTGAGCAGGAGCGAGGAGCTCGCCTGTACTTTGGTCGGATAGCCCAGCTTCAGTCCTTCGAAGACCGGGTGCAGGATATGGCAGGCCATGTCTCCCAGGGCTCCTGTTCCGTAATCCCACCATCCTCTCCAGTTCCAAGGATGGTAGACCTCGTTAAAGTCACGCATCTTAGCGGGTCCGACGAAGAGGTCCCAGTTCAGGGTGTCGGGCACCTTATGAGCAGTTTCTGGAGTGTTCAGACCCTGAGGCCAGATCGGACGATCGGTGAAAGACTCTACTCTCGTCACGTCTCCGATGGCTCCGCTCCAGAGGATCTCGCAGGTTTCGGCAACTCCGGCACCGGAGGCTCCCTGGTTCCCCATCTGCGTGGCGACCTTGTACTTGTCGGCCAACTTGGTGAGCAGTCTTGATTCATAAACCGAGTGCGTCAAAGGCTTCTGCAGATACACGTGCTTGCCCATGGTCATGGCATGAGCAGCGGTGAGCGCGTGAGTATGGTCGGCTGTAGCTATGACCACGCCGTCGAACTCGTCCTTCATCTCCTCGTACATCTTCCTCCAGTCCCAGTATTTCTTTGCCTTGGGGAACTCGTCGAAGGCTCCCTTGGCGTACTTCCAGTCGACGTCGCAAAGACCGACGATGTTCTGAGACTTCAGGTTCTTGAGGTTACGCAGGCCCATTCCGCCGACTCCCACGCCGACGATATTCAGTTTGTCACTTGGAGCAACGTGTCCAAGTCCGCTTACTGCGAAGGATGGAACTATGGTGAATCCCGCGCTCGCAGCGAGCGTCTTGTTGACGAATTCCCGTCGGGTGATTCCGCTCGGTTTTTTACTCTTACTCATAATGTTACATCTTTATTAATTAGAAAAAATCGGTGATTTGTATTCAGTTCATGTCAAACAGCGTAAATATAAAAACAAATCTTCAAAAAGCCCCGATAAAACGGGACAATTAGACCTGAAAAAGGGAGCTGTCGCCGTCATTTCAACTCCTTGATTCGAATATTCCTGAACCAGACCTCGTGAGCGTGATCCTGCAGGCCGATATGCCCGGTCTGCTCGACTCCAAAACCCTCCCAGTCCTTGAACTTGGAATCCTCCACCATCTGCTTCCACTGCTCTCCCCTGACCGGGTAGCTGAACAGCTCGATGCCATTGAGCCTGACCCTGCCCTCATTCTTTTCCCGGTCGATGCGGATGAAAAGCTCGTTCCACTCTCCCGCTGGCCTGGCCACGTCTAGATCGGGGCCTATTATGCCGAATATCGCCCCCGACATCTGCTTGTTGTCGTTGAAATCCGGGTTGCTGCTGTAGTCCCTCAGCTGCACCTCGGGCGCCGTCATGTAAGGCACCACGTATTTCGCATCCTCAAGGATCCCGTAGAAGACCCCGCTGTTGCCATCCTTTTCGATCTTCCAGTCCAGGGCCAGCTCGAAGCTTCCATACTTTTTTTTCGTGATCAGGTTGTTCATGCCGTGAGCACTGTCGGGATTAGGCCGGTACACCAGTGCCCCCCCGCTGATCTCCCAATCCCCCGTTACGGAATCCTTGAGGTAGGTTCGCCAGGCGTCCAGGCTCGTGCCGTCAAACAGCGACACCCACCCCTCCTCAAGGGCCGGTTTTTCTTCCACCGGGGCCTCCGTGGCTTCCTTCGCAGCCTCCTTCTTGCAGGCAAGCATGGCCATGCCCACCAGCAGGGCAAGGATCAGTTTCTTTAAGTATTTGAATTGGATCTTCATGTCATTCGTTCATTTGTTTCCATACGTTGCCATCCCGGTGCGAGGCTACGACCTTCTCGATGAAGTCCATGCCCCTGAACCCTTCGTTGATCCCGGGAAACTCTCCCTTCCGGACGGATTCCTTTCTGATGGACCTTGCAACCCCGCGATAAATGCTGCCCATGGCGTCAAAAATGCCCTCGGGATGTCCCGGGGGCAACTTGGTGCCGTCGAGCGAGAATTTGCTGTTGTACGCATTTCCGGGTTTCAGGACCTGGGCCGGGAAGCCTTCTTTCAGGTAGTGCAGCTCATTCGGTCGCTCCTGGTCCCATTTCAGGGCTCCCCTGTCTCCATAGACCTTGACGACAAAGCTATTCTCCTCTCCGGTCGCGATCTGGCTGGCCCGTATGCAGCCCCTGACCCCTGACTCGCAACGGATCAAAACGCTTCCGTCAATATCCATGGGGTTGTCCTCGTACAGGTAATTAAGGTCTGCGAGAACCTGTTTCACCCTGTGTCGGGTGACGTATTCGATCATGTCGAAGGCATGGGTTCCTATGTCCCCAATGCAACAGCTGATCCCCGACTTGTCGGGTTGCAGTCGCCAGGTGGAAGAACGCTTTTCCTGGTCGTGGATGAGCGGATTGATCCAGCCCTGGAAGTACTGGGCGTCTATTTTCTGTATCCTGCCTATGCTCCCTTCCTTGATCATGGATCTCATCTGCCTCACCATGGGATAACCTGTATAGGTATAGGTTACGGCAAACTCCCTGTTGCTCATTTCCTTGAGGGCCATGAGCTCTTTTGCTTCTTCAAGGGTAGTGGTCAACGGCTTTTCGCAGATCACGTGGAAGCCGTTCTCCAAAAGCAGCTTTGCATTCTCGAAATGAAGGTAGTTGGGCGTCAGCACCGATACCGCCTCCATTCTCTCGTTCTCGGGCAATCTGCGCTCCGCCTCGATCAGTGCGGGCAGGGAAGGATACACCCGGGTCAGGTCGGCTCCTATCCTCTTCCCGAAGGAAAGGCTTTGATCCATATCGGAACCGAAAACGCCTCCGACGAGGTCAAAGCGGTCGAACATATTCGCTGCGATCCTGTGAAGCACCCCGATCATGGAGTTGGCTCCTCCTCCGATAAATCCCAATCTGATCCTTGAACCCATTTACCTATAATATGCTATTTCAATTGAGCGGCCGCTCTCATGATCAGCGCTCGAGTCGCTTCGATACCCTCGATCTCACCCAGGTTGTCACCCTCGTACTCCACACCTATATATCCTTTATAGCCCCCGTCCTTGACCACCTGCAACATTCTCACATAGTCGATCATGGGCTGATTTCCCTGCTCGTCAAAATCATAGGTCTTGGCGCTCACCCCTTTTGCATAGGGAAGCAGCTCTGCAACTCCCTGGTAGATGTCATAGGCGTCTTCGCATTCCTCGGCGTTGATCGAACCGTAGCTCACGTTGATGCAGAAGTTCCCAAAATCGGGCAGGGTCCCGCAGTTGGGCAGGTTTATCTTTTCCATCACACCTGCCAGCCATTTCCCGTTGGAGGTATATCCCCCGTGGTTCTCCACGATCACGTTGACCCCCTTTTCGGCGGCATAGGCTGAAAGTGCTGACAGGCCCTTGACCGCCGCTTCCGCCACTTCTTCTTCAGATCCTTCTCCATGAGCATTCACCCGAATGGAATGACAGCCCAGGAAAGCTGCTGCGTCCACCCATTTCTTATGATTCTCGATCGCCGTATTGCGTTTTTCATCGTCCAGCTCCGCCAGGTATCCCTCTCCATCCACCATGATCAGGACGTTTTCCACCTGGTACTGCTCGCTCTTTTGCTTCAACAGAACGAGCAAGTCCTGCATGGCCTTCTGCGGATCATCTCCCTTCTTCAGGTGGTCCGAATAGAGGGCGCTCACGTATTCTATGCCTGTAAAGCCCAGTTCACTTGCCTTTTGCGCGAAATCGACAGGGTCCATCTCACCGGACTGTATCCTCTTGTGCAGCGACCACTGGGCCAGGGACAGCTTGAAGAAAGGCTCAGTCCCTGCCTTTGAACTGTCCTGCGCCACTGGCTCGTTTGCCTCCGCCTGCTTTGATTTTGTTCTGTCACAGCCCCATATCAATAATAAGCCCAGGATGGCGATGGAGATAACCGAATTTCCAAAAGAGGGCAAAAAATGCATACAGAAGAATTTATTGAATCTAATCCTCTGTGAAAGTAAGAGATAAAGACGAAATTCCTGTGTATTTTTATTCAGTGAAAGAAATTGCACATGCTTTTAGACATGCACAATGGCGTCCTGCAGGCGACTCCTGTATTCCATCGGGGTGCACTTCTCCTGCTTCTTGAACACCGTGGAGAAATACTGGCTGGTCGCGAACCCGCAGCTGTAGGCCACCTCCGCCACGCTTAACCCGGGCTTTTCCAGCAGGAGGGTCTTGGCCAGCTCCAGCCTCTTCATGGCCAGGTACCGCATGGGGGTGGTATTGGTGAGCTGCCGGCAATGATAGGTGAAGCGGGTCAGCCCGACCCCCGCGGATTCGGCCATGCGCTCAATGGTCCAGGCTTCGGAGAGGTTCTTCTCCAGCTCGTTCAAAAACAGCTTGACGCTTCGCGAGCTGTCGGTCAGGGCCTCGTTGAACACCATGTGCTTGGAGTCCAGCACCTCAAGGACCAGCAGCAGCAGCTCGTTGATCAGCAGCCTGATCTTGGAGGCGTTGCTTCCCCTGACGTCCTCGTCGACGGCGCTTCCTATCTTGCAAAAGCATTCCCTGATCTTGGCATTCCCCTTCCAGAGCCACTGCTCATTCTGTCGCAGGATCTTGGTCAGGCGGTTCAGGTCGTTTTCCGTGAGCATGATCCAGTCCGGCCAGGACCATTCCTGGTGGGGGCGCCTGATGCCGAGATCGATGATCACCCAGTAGAATTTTCCCATTCCGATCACCGGCCTTCCCACCTTGTGCGCCTCCCAGGGCCTTGTGATGGTCAGGTGGTTCGGCTCCAGGACCGTATTCTTGTTCTCCTGGGCATAGGGCATGGACCCGGACTCCAGGAAATGGATCTCCAGCCCTTCGTTCCGATGCCAGTCCAGTCCCCAGTCCTGGGGTTCGTTGGCATCCCAGTAACCCACGGAGCTCAGCCCCATGGTGTCATCGGAAAGCCGTTCTCCCGGATAGGTGTAGCGGGCAAGAGCCCTGAATTTCACCTTTCCTCTCTTTACCGCATCCACCAATGGCAGACAGGTGTCGGCGTGGTAAATGACGCCTTCTTCCACGTAAGGCTCTATGGTCTGTTTATTTGCTTTCACTGAAATATTTTGAACATGAATACAAGACAAAGTAATAACTTTGATTTAATTTTCACAAAATTTTAAGATTTATTCTATCTTAGCCTGTTAATAGAATTGTTTAAAAATTTACGAAAACGATTGAGTTGGGTCATTGATACTGGCTATTTTTAAAAAGTCTTTTTCGCGAGAGCTGAATATGAGAGAGCAACGGTTTTGGATTTTTTGCATCCTACTAATGATTTCACTGTTCAGTTGCAAAAAGAAAGAAGGACGCATTGAGGAAAATGCAGAGAAAGCACCCGAATGGGTCCAAATCTATAACGGCAAGGATCTTTCCGGCTGGAAAGTCAAGATAAAAGGGTATCCGTTAGGAGAAAATTTTGGAAATACGTTTCGGGCCGAAGACGGGGTGATCAGGGTGGACTATGAAGCCTACGATGATTTCGCCGACAGGTTCGGACATTTGTTCTTTGAAATGCCGTTTTCCAGGTACCGACTGCGGCTTGAGTACAGGTTTTTGGAACCCCAGGCACCCGGAGGGCAGGAATGGGCCCGCAGGAACAGCGGGGTCATGATCCACTCACAGGCTCCGGAGAGCATGGGAAAGGACCAGGACTTCCCCGTATCGGTTGAAGTGCAGTTGCTGGGAGGATTGAATGAAGGAGAATCGAGGCCTACGGCGAACATGTGCAGCCCGGGGACCCACATCCGGATCAAAGACAGCCTGATCACGGAGCATTGCGTGAGTTCTGTTTCCGAGACCTTTTATGGCGACGCCTGGATCGGTCTCGAACTGCTGGTTCTCAGTGATTCCCTGATCGTGCACAAGGTCAATGGAAAAGAGGTCATGCGATATTCCAGGCCCACATATGGCGGAGAGTACAGCTCCTCACCTGATATGGAGGGAAAGGCCCTCGGCTCTGGTTATATCGCTCTGCAAAGCGAGAGCCACCCGATCGAGTTCAGGAACATCGAGCTGTTGAACCTGGAAGAAGAAAGTGAATAAAAGGATTTGGATGACGGATGTCATATTAATTGTCGAATAAATGTCATTCATTGCGAGATTAGCGTCATTAGTATAATTTATTGAAACAGTTGACGGCAATGAGTTAATATTATCTTTTGAAAACCAATTTGAGTTGAACATATTTTTTGTCTGTTTTTTCTTAAAAAACCTACAACGCTTACAATCAATTTATTAATTAATAATTATTATTATGGGAAAACAATTATTTAAAAGTTTAATCATTCTGGGGATCTTCTTCGTATGTGGCTTTACCCAAGCCCAGAAGACGATCACAGGAACGGTTTCTGATGCGGACGGGCCACTGCCCGGAGCGGCGGTCATCGTTCAGGGCACCGACGACGGTGTCACTACTGATTTCGACGGTAATTATACCATCGAAGCCAATGAAGGTGATGTACTGGAATTCAGTTTCATTGGGATGACCACGGCAACTGCCACTGTAGGTGCTGATTCCGTGATCAACATGCTCCTCGAGACCAGCGAGAACAGGCTGGAAGAGGTGGTTGTTGTAGGTTACTCTGCGCAAACCAGGGGCGACATTACCGGTTCGGTAGCCTCGGTTGACATGGGCGAGGCCTTGAAGCAGCCTGTAGCCAACGCCGCAGAAGTTCTGCAAGGTCGTGTATCAGGTGTTACCGTGGTAAGCAACGGTGCTCCGGGTGCAGCTCCGCAGATCACCATTCGTGGTCTGGGAACCTCGAACAACACGAACCCGCTGTACATCATTGACGGTGTGCAGACTGACGACCCCAACATCCTGAACAGCATCGACCCGTCTGACATCGTGCAGATGAACGTATTGAAGGACGGTGCAGCTGCCATTTATGGTGCAAGGGCCTCGAACGGGGTAATCATCGTGGCCACCAAGAGCGGTGGATACGCAGGAAAATCTACCCTGAACATCGACGCATGGACGGGTATGTCACAAGTAGCCAACAAACTGGATATGATGGGTACCCGTGAGCATGGAGAGATGATCTTCGCGAGTAGGGCAAATGACGGTACTGCGGTTGAGCATCCTCAGTACGGATCTGCCGCTTCACCTTCGGTTCCCGCACAGTTGCTGGGCGTACCTGTTTCGGCAACGGTCAAGCAGCCCAACGGTACGGACTGGCAGGACGCGATCACCAGGACCGCTCCTACTTCAAGCATCACCGTATC
>CAZAZM010000048.1:0-15360 GCA_964489625.1 uncultured Flavobacteriaceae bacterium | reverse complement strand
AAAAGCGTCTAAGTCTTAATAATCGAATTCTACAAAGGATCTTGAGGGATGAAAAGCAACATATCTAAACCTTAAGAACCAATATGCATTTTATAAGATTTTCTAGCGCATGGAGGCTGTTGTGGCTTTTGCCCCTGTACCTCCTTATGGGCTGTTCTGAGACTGGGAAAGAAGAAGTTCCCTGGGAATCATTGTTCAACGGAGAAGACCTTAAGGGCTGGCACCAGCTGGGAGGCAAGGCGAAGTACGAGGTTCAAGACAGGAGCATCGTTGGCCTGACCGTGCACGACAGTCCCAACTCCTTTCTGGTCAGTGACAGGGACTATTCCGATTTCATACTGGAACTCGAGGTAAAGGTAGACCCCTCCATGAATTCGGGGATCCAGGTCAGGAGCAACAGCCTGGAACAGTATCAGAACGGAAGGGTTCATGGGTACCAGGTGGAAGTCGACCCGTCAGAACGAGCCTGGAGCGGTGGGATCTACGATGAAGGAAGACGAGGCTGGCTTTACGACCTGACTGCGAACCCCAAGGCTCAATCGGCCTTCCGGCAGAACGACTGGAATCATTACCGGATCGAGGCCATAGCCGACACCCTGAAAACCTGGATCAACGGGGTGGAAGCGGCACATCTGATCGACTCAAAGACGGGCTCCGGGTTCATTGGCCTGCAGGTGCATAGCATTGGACCCGATGCGGAAGACGGAACCGAGGTGGCCTGGAGGAACCTGAAAATCCTGACCCAAGAACTGGAAAAGCATGCCAGGCCAACTTCATTGAACCCGGTAGTTACGAAGAACAATTTGACCGCGGATGAGAAAAAGAACGGCTGGATTATGCTATGGGACGGATCGGGCACTTCCGGATGGAGAGGAGCGAAACTGGAGGGTTTTCCTGAAGCGGGCTGGCAGATCGAGAACGGGATCCTTACCGTGCTTGCTTCGGACGGTGCCGAATCAAGGGCTTGGGGAGACATCGTGACGACCGGGCTCTACGGTGATTTCGAGCTGAAAGTCGACTTCATGATCACAAAAGGCGCCAACAGTGGTATCAAATACTACGTCGACACCGAATTGAACAAGGGAGAAGGGTCTGCCATAGGTCTTGAGTACCAGATCCTGGACGATGCCCTGCATCCCGACGCCACCAAAGGAAGGATGCCCGGGATCAGGACAATGGCCTCCCTTTACGATCTGATAGCTCCGGATTCCAACAAGCTGGTAAATCCGCCGGGAGAATGGAACACGGCCCACATCATTTCTGTGAACAGGCAGGTGGAGCATTGGCTCAATGGAGTGAAAGTCCTGGAGTACCAGAGGGGCAGTGACGACTTCAGAAAGCTGGTGTCCGAAAGCAAATACAGTATATGGCCCGATTTCGGGGAACTGGAAGAAGGCAGGATCCTGCTACAGGATCATGGAGACCGGGTGTCCTTCAAGAACATCAAGATACGACCCATGGACAACCAGAACAATTAATAGCATGACCACAAGAAGGAAATTCATACGAAACAGCTCCCTGGGCTCCATGGGCCTGGCCCTGGGCATGCCCGCGTTCAGCTATGCCCGGATCCCGGGAGCGAACGACAGGATCAACTGCGCCGTGATCGGGGTGAGGAGCAGGGGCAAGGCCCACGTTTTGGCCATTCACAACGACCCCAATGCGAGGGTCCTGTACAGTTGCGACGTGGACGATGTGATCCTGGAGGAGCACAGCGCCTGGTGCGAGGAGAACATCGGCTATGTCCCGAAGGTCGAAAAGGATTTTCGCAAGGTTTTGCAGGACAAGGACCTGGACGCGGTTTTCATTGCCACCCCGGAGCACTGGCACACGCCCATGGCCATCATGGCGATGCAGGCAGGCAAGCACGTCTATGTGGAGAAGCCCTGCAGCCACAACCCCCACGAAAACCATCTCATCGTGGAAGCCCAAAAGAAATACGGGGTCCAGGTTCAGATGGGGAACCAGCAGCGTTCCGCTGTGACCTCCCGGCAGGCGATAGCCGACATAAGGTCGGGAGTGATAGGAGAAGTCTACAAAGGTGAAGCCTACTATTCGAACAACAGGGGCTC
The DNA here is from genome assembly GCA_964489625.1 of uncultured Flavobacteriaceae bacterium. GTDB lineage: Bacteria > Bacteroidota > Bacteroidia > Flavobacteriales > Flavobacteriaceae > Lutimonas. The sequence continues at coordinate 13,288 of CAZAZM010000048.1, read as the reverse complement.
GATCGGACGGGGGAAGGTGGTGGACGTCCCCGGCACCCTGGATTGGGAATTGTGGCAGGGACCGGCTCCCCGCGAGGAGTACAAAGACAATATCCATCCCTACAACTGGCACTGGTTCAGGAATTGGGGCACCGGGGAAATTCACAACAACGGAACGCACGAAATTGACATTTGCCGCTGGGCCCTGGGCGTGGATCTCCCGGAGACCGTGACCTCTTTCGGTGGAAAGTACACCTACGACGACGACTGGGAGTTTCCGGACAACCAGCAGGTCACCTACCGGTTCAAAGACAATAAATTCATCACCTGGACCGGGCATAGCCGGGGACTCCTGAAACCGGAGCGGCCAGGAAGGGGAGTCACCATTTACGGGAGCAAGGGGACCATTCAGCTGGACCGGAACTTCTACAAGCTGTTCGGCCTTGACGGTCAGCCGATCAGGTTCGAATTTGAAAAATCGACTTCCGCGACCACTGATACCCGGGGGGAGGGTATCCTGGACCTTTCACACGTGGAGAACTTTTTTCGTGGGATCAGGACAGGCTCAGAGCTGAACGCGGACATCAGGGACGCCAGCATATCCACCATGCTCTGTCATTTGGGAAACATGGCGCAGGATGCCGGCGAGACCCTGAGAATCGATCCGTCAAACGGAAAGGTGATCGGGAATGACAAAGCCATGCGCAGCTGGAGCAGGGAGTATCAAAAGGGTTGGGAACCAAAGATCTGAGGAGGATGACATTTGACATCAAAGGAAAGACCGTGATCATAACCGGGGGCTCGGGGACCCTGGGCCGAAGCATGGGCGGGCACCTCTCGGAACAGGGAGCCCAACTGGTCATTTTGGGCAGGTCCCAGGAAAAGGTTAGAGATGCGGTCGGGTCCCTGACGGCTTCCGGCAAGGAGGCGATCGGGTTTTCAGGCAATGTGCTGGACAAAGGCTTTCTATTGGACGTCAGGAAAGCAGTGCTTGAAAAGTTCGGAAAGATAGATGCCCTGGTGAATGCGGCAGGCGGAAATCTGCCCGGGGCGGTAATTGGCGAAAAGGAATCCATCTTCGACCTGGACATGAAGGACTTCCGCAAGGTTTCGGAGCTCAACCTCGACGGCAGCGTACTGCCTTCAATCGTCTTTGGCGAGATCATGGCCCGACAGGGGCAGGGAAGCATCATCAACATTTCCTCGATGACCTCGACCCAGGCGGTTACGCGGGTGGTGGGCTATTCGGCCTCCAAAGCGGCCATAGAGAACTTCACGCGATGGATGGCCGTTGAGATGGCGGGCAAGTTCAGTTCCAAGATCCGGGTGAATGCCATTGCACCGGGATTTTTCATCGCGGATCAGAACAGGAGCCTGCTGCTGAACGAGGACCAGAGCCTGACCAAAAGGGGAGAGGCGATTGTGAGGAAGACGCCCATGGGGCGATTCGGAGATCCGGAAGAGCTCAGCGGGGCGGTCCAATGGCTGATCAGCGATGCCTCCTCCTTTGTCACGGGGGCCATCATCCCCATTGATGGGGGATTCAGCGCCTTCAGCGGGGTCTGACAGCAGAATCCGAACAAGAAAAGTAAAACCATTAATTCGTCAACAAATGAAAATGCAACAGACCTGGCGGTGGTTCGGACCCCAAGACCCGGTCTCCCTTGACGACATTCGCCAGGCAGGCGCAACCGGGGTGGTCAGCGCCCTGCACCATATCCCCAACGGCGAGGTCTGGAGCAGGGAAGAGATAGTGGAACGCAAGAATCTGATCGAATCGAAGGGACTCGAGTGGAAGGTCGTGGAAAGCGTTCCCGTCCATGAGGAGATAAAGACCCGTCGAGGCGACTACGGGGTTTGGATCGAAAACTACAGGAAAACCATAGAAAACCTGGCTGCTTGCGGGATCAGGATCATCTGCTACAACTTCATGCCGGTGCTCGACTGGACCCGGACCTCCCTGGATTACACAACAGCAGATGGATCCCGGGCCCTGAGGTTCGAAATGGATGCCCTTGCCGCCTTCGACCTGCATATCCTGAAACGCAAGGGAGCCGAGAATTCCTATTCTGAAGAACAGAAGGCCAGTGCCGGGAGCTATTTCGAAAGACTGTCTGCCGGCGAGAAGAGCAAGCTGGAAGCCAATATCCTGGCCGGTCTTCCCGGTGCTGAAGAAGGATATTCCCTGGAAGAGTTTCAAAATGCCCTGGACACCTACTCGGGAACTGATGGAGAAGTGTTGAGAAACAATTTGGTCCGGTTCTTAAGCCAAATCATCCCCACTGCGGAAAAATGCGGGGTTATGATGTGCCTTCATCCTGACGATCCTCCTTTTCCCATCCTTGGCCTGCCCAGGGTCGTGAGCACGGGGGATGACTACGCCCATCTGTTCGAACAGGTTCCCAGCCGCTCAAATGGGATCACTTTTTGCACGGGCTCGCTGGGGGTTAGAAAGGACAACGACCTGGCCGGCATCTTTCGCCGATTCTCCGATCGCGTGCATTTCTTGCATCTGAGAAGCACGACCCGGGATGACCGGGGGAATTTCTTCGAGGCAAACCACCTGGAGGGAGACGTCGACATGGTGGGCATCATCAGGGAGGTCCTCAAGGAGCAGAAAAGAAGGGCCGCCGAGGGAAGAGCGGATGCCTCCATCCCCATGAGACCCGATCACGGTCACCAGATGCTGGACGACCTGGGGAAGAGAACCAACCCAGGTTACTCTGCCGTGGGTCGACTGAGGGGGCTGGCTGAGCTCAGGGGACTGGAAATGGGAATTCATTCAAGCATGAGCCTATGAGCACAGAGCAGAACAACAGTTTCATCCACGACGATTTTCTCCTGGACACCAGGCAAGCCAGGGTCCTTTACCACGACTTCGCCAAAGGGATGCCCATAATTGACTACCACAATCACCTATCGGCTCGCCAGATCGCGGAGAACGAACCCCTGGAAAACATAACTTCCGCCTGGCTGGGAGGGGACCACTACAAATGGAGGGCCATGAGGGCCCACGGAATACCGGAGGAATACATCACGGGCGAAGCGGGCAGGGAGGAGAAGTTCGCCAAGTGGGCCGAGACGGTGCCACACACCCTGAGGAATCCCTTGTTCCATTGGACCCACCTGGAATTGAAACGATATTTCGACGTGGACGATTTCCTGGGCCCTAAAACTGCCCGGCGAATCTACGAGAAGGCCAATCAGCGCTTGAAGTCCCTGAGGCCTTCACAGATTTTGAGTGACATGAAGGTCGAGGTGCTCTGCACCACCAATGATCCGACCGAAGACCTGCGTTTCCACAAGACAATTGCTCAAAACGGAATGGAGGTGAAGGTGCTTCCCACCTTCAGGTCTGATCCCCTGTTCATGATCTCAGATCCCGGATTCAACGACTACCTGCGCTCCCTGGGTGAGTCGGCTGATATGGTCATAGATTCTTTCAGTGACTTTGTTTCAGCGATCGGTCAGCGAATAGACCATTTTCATCAACAGGGCTGCCGACTGTCCGACTTCGGGCTGGGTGGATCGATGAGGCTCGTTGAATTCACCATGAAAGAGGTCGAGGGCATCTTTAAAAAGGCCCTTAACAGTATGGCAGTGAGCCCTGAGGAAACAGACCGGTTCAGGTCCTGGATGTTCCTGCACCTGGCAGTCAGCTATCACAAAAGGTCCTGGGTTCAGCAGTATCACCTCGGGGCTCTCAGAAACAACAACAGCCGCCTGATCGAAAGGGCAGGGGCAGACGTGGGTTGCGACTCCATCGGGGATTACCGGACCGCTGAATTCCTGTCCAGCCTGCTCGATCGCCTCGACAGGAAAAGTAATTTGAGTAAAACTATAATTTACAATCTAAATCCTTCTGACAATGAGGTATTTGCCACTATGTGCGGAAATTTCAATGACGGCCACATTCCCGGCAAGATGCAATGGGGTTCTGCCTGGTGGTTCCTGGATCAGGAGGACGGAATGAGGAAACAGTTGGACACCTTGTCCAACATGGGCCTGTTGAGTCATTTCATCGGGATGCTCACGGACAGCCGAAGCCTGCTTTCCTTTCCCAGGCACGAGTATTTCAGAAGGATACTCTGCAACAGCCTGGGACAGGACATGAAAACCGGCAGGCTGCCAGATGACATGAACTGGATCGGTTCCCTGGTCAGTGACGTCTGCTACCACAACGCCGATCGATATTTTAACTTCAGGGACCTATGAAGCCCTGGCTGATCCATATGTTGCTGGCTCTGGCCCTGATCCTTTCCTGCAGCGAGGAGAAGGAGGAACGGGTTCTTTATCTGGCCCACAACCTCCCACAGACCCATCCCGTGCACAAGGGCATACTTCAACTGAAGTCCTCGCTCGAAGAGGCCTCAGGCGGCAAAATGACCGTGAAGATCTTTCCGGACGGGCAATTGGGCTCCGAAAGGGAAGTCTTGGAGCTCCTCCAGATCGGAAGCATAGCCGTCACAAAGGTTAGCGCAGCAACGCTTTCCAATTTCGTGCCCGAATACCACGTCCTGGGAATACCGTATATCTTCAGGGATGAAGAGCACAAGTTCAGGGTCCTTGAAGGTGAGATCGGGCTGTCCATACTCGAAAAGGGAAGTCGCTATCTGCTCAGGGGGCTTTGTTATTATGATGCGGGAAGCAGGAGCTTCTTCACGCGGACCAGGGCGATCAGGAGTCCCGAGGATCTCAAAGGCATGAAAATCAGGGTTATGAACAACCAGATGTCGATCAATATGGTCAATGCGCTTGGTGGTTCGGGAACCCCAATGGCCTACTCGGAACTGTACACCGCCATTCAGCAGGGAGTGGTAGACGGAGCCGAGAACAATGCGCCGTCATTCGTGAAATCGAATCAATACGAGGTCTGCAAGTACTACACCCTCGATGAGCACTCTGCCGTGCCTGACGTCCTGGTGATCAGCAGCACCTATTGGAACCGGCTCAGCGAGGAGGAGAAAAACTGGCTGCAGCTCGCGGCCCGGGAATCCGCTCGTCAACAGAAGATCTTTTGGAGGGAATCCGTCGAGGAATCCATGCAGGTCATCCGCGATCACGGGATCGAGATCATTCACCCCGACAAGTCGCTATTCGCAGAGAAAACCGAAGCTGTTTCCAGGGAGTTCCTGGAGGAATTCCCCGATATGAAGGAAATCGTAGCTAAAATCAAATCGCAATGAGCTCAGATAACAGGAGCATGAGTCGGGTCCACAGGGCCTTCAGACAGGTAAAAAGAGCACTGGGAGGCTTGCTGATCGTGATATTCGCCCTGCTCGTGGCAGATGTCCTCTGGCAGGTTCTGGCCAGGTATGTCCTGAATACCTCCTTCTCCTTTACCGAGGAACTGGCTCGCTTTTTGCTCATCTGGCTTTCGATCATCGGGGCGGCCTATCTGAATGCCGAACGCGCCCACCTTTCCATGGATTTCCTTTTCATGCGATTGTCCGCTGAAAACAAAAGGAAGGCCTCGGTCTTTGCGGAGGGGGTCATCTTCTTGTTCGCCCTCCTGGTCATGGTGGTGGGAGGGGCGAACCTGGTGTACACCACCCTTTACCTGGACCAGCTTTCGGGTACCATGCAGATCCCCTTGGGCTATGTCTACGCGGTTCTGCCGGCCTGTGGCCTGCTGATCATGTCCTTTTCAGTGTATCATATCGGAAATCTGTTGAACCCTAAATCTGAGGAACAGCCATGAGCATTGAATTGATCAGTATCCTGGTGCTTTTCATAAGCTTCGTCCTCCTGCTTTTGCTGAAGGTTCCGGTGGCCTATGCAATAGGGATTGCCACGACCCTCAGCCTGCTGCTCAATATTGACAATCTTCCCGGGCTTACAACGGTGGCGCAGAGAATGACCTCAGGCCTGGACAGCTTCGCCCTGCTGGCCATTCCCTTCTTCGTGCTGGCCGGGGAGATCATGAAGCGCGGAGGAATGGCCAACCGGCTGATCAACCTGGCCAAGTCACTGGTGGCGGGCCTTCCAGGAGGGCTTGCCTATGTCAATGTCGTGGCCTCCATGCTATTCGGTGCCATTTCAGGATCCGCGATCGCCGCCACGTCGGCCATTGGAAGCATCATGACCGACCGAATGGAGGAAGAAGGCTATCCACGGGAGTTCAGCGCCTCCGTGAACATCACCTCCTCGACGACAGGTTTGCTCATACCACCCAGCAACATCCTGATCGTCTACGCACTGGCGAGCGGGGGAGCCGCATCGGTGGCCGCACTTTTTGTGGCGGGCTACCTGCCGGGGATCCTGCTGGGCCTGGCCCTGATGGGCTACATCGCCTTCGTATCCGTCAGGAAAGACTTCCGGCGGGGTGAACGCGCAGGCTTCAGGGAGATCTGGTTGCATTTCAAGAGGGCCTTTTTCAGCCTGCTGCTCCTCGTGGTGGTCGTGGGAGGAATCGTTGCCGGGGTATTCACCGCCACCGAGGCATCTGCCGTAGCGGTGTTGTACGCGGGGATCCTGTCCATGGCCTACAGGGACGTCAGCCTCAGGGACTTTCCGGACATCCTGCTTTCCAGCGCAAAGACCACGGCCGTGGTCATGTTCCTGATCTGCACCTCGATGGCCATGTCCTGGCTATTCTCCTTCGAAGGCATTCCCCAGCTGATCAGCAGTTTCCTCCTTGATCACTTTGACAATCGATTCGTGATCTTCCTCATCATCAACCTGGTGCTATTGGCCATCGGGACTTTCATGGATATAACGCCCGCAGTGCTCATCTTTACGCCCATCTTCCTGCCCGTGGTGATCGAGCTGGGCATGGACCCGGTGCACTTCGGAATCGTCATGGTGCTCAATCTCTGCATCGGGCTGTGCACTCCTCCCGTGGGGACCATCCTGTTCGTTGGCAGCGGAGTGGCGGGGATCTCCGTTTCACGAGTCATCAAGCCTCTTTTGGCCTTCCTTGCCGTTATGATCTTTGTCCTGGCCCTGGTGATCTTCATTCCCCAACTCTCCCTCTATCTGCCCGGACTCTTTGGACTCTGAGGCAGAGACAGAATCGAATTTCTTGCTATATTTAGTTGCAAACACAAAGAAATAATGGACAAGCGATCATTTCTCAAGCAGTTGTCCCTTCTGGGACTGGGAACCAGCTTTCCCTTCCTCGAGAGTTTGGGCCAGATCATGGAGAGCGCCTCGGGTTTATCCTCAGCTAAGCTGGCAGAAGATGAGGAGTTTTGGGCAAAGATCCGCAAGGGATACCTGCTCAATGAAGACTACATCAACCTGGAGAACGGCTACTATTGCATGATGCCGAAGGAGAGCCTTCAGCACTACCTGAAAAGGGTGGAGGAGGTCAATTTTCTTGCCTCGAGATACATGAGGACCGTTCAGTTCGACAACAGGAACAAGGCAAGAGAGCTTCTGGCCAGCATGGCGGGATGCCCAGCAGAGGAACTGATCATCACAAGGAACACCACGGAATCCCTGGACCTGGTGATCGCCGGACAGGATTGGAAAAAGGGAGATGAGGTGATCTTCGCAGAGCAGGACTACGGTTCCATGATGGACATGTTCCGCCTGCAACAGGAGCGATACGGCGTCGTGCTTCGGAAGATCTCCCTCCCCAACCATCCCGAAAGCGACGAGGAGATCGTTTCACTCTACCGCGATCAGATCACGGACAGAACCCGAATGATCATGGTCAGCCACATTGTGAACATCACAGGGCAGGTGCTACCGGTCAAGAAGATCTGCGACATGGCCCATGAAAGGGGCGTTGAGGTAATGGTGGATGGGGCGCACGCCTTCGCCCACCTGGATTTCAAGATTCCCGAGATCGGCTGCGACTATTACGGGGCCAGCCTGCATAAATGGCTCAGCGCGCCCCTGGGAGCGGGATTGCTTTATGTCAAGAAAGAAAAGATCAGCCAGGTCTGGCCCCTCTTCGCCGAGCGGGAAATGCCCCGGGACAGCATCGACAGATTGAACCACATGGGCACTGTGCCTGTGCATGTGGAGCTTTCCATCCCACAGGCCATTGCCTATCATGAGGCCATTGGCAGCCAACGCAAGCTGGAACGACTCAGGTACCTCAAACACTACTGGACAAGCAGGGTCAGGGACATTCCCGGGATCGTGATCAACACTCCCTACGAGGAAGAGCGTTCGTCAGCCATTGCAAACGCGGGCATCGAGGGGATGAACTCCTCGGAGATGGCGGACGTACTCTTTGACAAATACAGGATCTGGACCGTTGCCATCGACAGACCGGGCGTTCACGGATGCAGGATCACGCCCAACCTATTCACTTCCACAATGGAATTGGATGCTCTGGTGGAATCCCTGAAAGAAATGGCTTCCTGAGCTACCGGGCTTGTCCGGAATTAATATATTTATCCTTCGATACAGTTGCAATAAACCCGTTAACAAGATGAAAAGAAGGCAATTTGTCAGAAAATCCGCTCTGGGCTCACTGGGCTCCCTGGTTGGGATGGATTTCGTTTTCGGCTCTAACCTGCCTGAAGGCTACACGCCACTGGCACTGCAGGATCCCGATCCCTTTGAGCTTTTCGGACTGGACAGCTCCATGGTGGTGCTCAACAACAGGCCCTGGAACATCGAGGCACAGGCTCATCTCCTGGATGACCCCGTAACCCCGAACAGCAAAATGTTCATCAGGAACAACGGATTGATCCCGAAGGAAATAGACGAGGAAAACTGGACCCTTACCTTTGACGGGGAATCGGTCAGGGGAGAAAGATCCTATACACTTAAGGAGCTTCGCAGCAAATTCAAAACCCATACCTACCAGCTCACCCTGGAATGCGGGGGCAACGGAAGGAGTGAGTTCGACCCCCCGGCGAAAGGGAATCAATGGACCGTCGGGGCAGTTCACTGCGCCCGATGGACAGGGATCCGGCTCAGGGATGTCCTGGAGGACGTCGGGATAAAAGAAGACGCCGTCTACATTGGATATCATGCACGGGACGTTCACCTGAGCGGGGATGCGAGCAAGGAGCCTATCTCCAGGGGGGTTCCCCTTTCCAAAGCCCTGCAGGACGAGACGCTGATCGCTTACGAGATGAACGGCGGCCCGATACCCCTGGCGCACGGATTTCCCCTGCGCCTTGTAGCGGGAGGCTGGCCCGCCTCGGCCTCGGGCAAGTGGATCGACAGGATCAGCGTTCGCAACCGGGAGCACGACGGGAGCAAGATGACAGGATCCTCCTACCGGGTTCCAAAAAACCCCGTGGCCCCGGGAGAGGTGGTGAAGGATGAGGACATGAAGATCATCGAATCCATGCCGGTCAAGTCCCTGATCACCTATCCGAAGTCAGGGGCTGTCTTTGGCCTGGAGAAGACATTGAACATCCGCGGGCACGCCTGGGCCGGGGAACTCGAAGTCGCGAAGGTCGAATATTCCATTGATTTTGGGGCCACCTGGAAGGCATGCTCCCTCGAAATGCCCGTGAACCGCTTGGCATGGCAGCATTTCAAGGCAGAGATCAAATTCCCTCAGGCAGGGTATTACGAAGTCTGGGCCAGAGCAACGGACTCGGAAGGCATGGCCCAACCCATGCTCGTGCCCGGCTGGAACCCCAAAGGCTATCTGAACAACGCCTGTCATCGCATAGCGGTGAAGGTTTCCTGAGAGCATGACCGAAAAAAGAGAAAATAGGAAGCAGAAAGGCCTGTTAGGGAGCAGGAGGCCGATCGTGATGATCGGTTTCGCCGCCTTGTTGATCCTGGTGATCGGGGCTGTTTTTTTACTTCTGCAAAACGATCAGGCCTCCACGGATCCCGGGCCGACCGGGCAGGCTGGGGGAGATGACTGGAACCGGATCGAAAACGGCGTGCACCTGCGCACGGGGCTGAAAGATGACGAAGGCCTGATGACCGTGGTGACCCATTGCACGGCCTGCCATTCCGCCCAGCTGGTCATCCAGAACCGAATGAACAAGGAGCGTTGGAACGCTACCATCCGCTGGATGCAGGAGACACAGAATCTCTGGGACCTCGGCGAAAACCAGGAGGTGATCGTTGACTACCTGGTGCGAAACTACCCGCCGACAGAAAAAGGCCGTCGTGAAAACCTCAAGGAAATAGAGTGGTATGAGCTGCGGGACTAGCTTTCCCGGCCTGAGCTCATAATTGGATCTCCTCCAGTCTCCGGACCTCTCCGGGGGCCAGGTTGCCCAGTTCAATGCTTCCGATCCGGACGCGCACCAGGCGCAGGGTGGGAAATCCCACGGCGGCAGTCATTTTCCGGACCTGCCTGAATTTTCCCTCTGACAGGATCAGGCTGACCCAGGAATCTGGCCGATGCCGGCCAATTCTCAGGGAGGGATCGGGTTCGGGCAGTGAGGGAGGATCGGATAGCAATCGGGCCTGGCAGGGTAGGGTGGTGTACTTCTTTCCCGATATCCCGATCTGCACCCCCTTCTGAATTCGTTCCAGGGCCTGCACCGTGATAAGGCCATCCAGCTGGGCATAGTATTCCTTCTCCACTCCGGACCGGTTGATCCGGTCGCTGAGCCCGCCGTCAGTGGTCATCAGAAGCAATCCCTCAGACCGCTCATCGAGACGGCCCACAGGCATGGTTCCCGGGGCAAATTCAGCCAGTTCGCTCAAGAAGCGCTTCCTATGCTCTTTGGGATCATTGGACAGCATCTGGCTGAGCATCCCATAGGGCTTGTACAACTTGTAATGAGCGTGTTTCATGTCCCGAAAACTTCTATCCTGAACCAAATGTAACAATTATTCCACAGGGCCCGAAAAGGCCCAACAAAAGAGGTGAAACATGGTGTTTACGAACAAATACTTCCTATCTTTGATATAGACGTTTTGCGAACCTGATGAAGGAAATCGGCATACATGGAAGGAATTTATTTCCACTTGTTCTGCGGAGTACTTTTTGCCTCTTGCTGGGTTTCCTGACCACAATTTCCGTTTACGGGCAAAAAAAGAATGCTGCGTATCGCCTGCACATCCAAAAGACAGAAGAACCCATCGAGATCGACGGGATCCTGAGCGAAAAGGTGTGGAAAGAGGCCGAGGCGGCAAAGGATTTCTTTATGGTCCTGCCCATAGACACGGGGAAGGCCACGCAACAGTCAGAGGTCAGGATGACCTATGACGACAAAAACATCTACCTGGCAGCAACTTTTTACAACGATCCCCCGGGGCCCTATTACGTGGAATCCCTGCGCCGCGACTTTGTCTTTGGAAAAAATGACAACGTCTTGATCTTCATCGACCCCTTCAACAACCAGACCACGGGCTTCTCCTTTGGAGCGAATGCTGCGGGAGCTCAGTGGGATGGGACCATGAACAACGGAAGTGCAGTTGACCTGAACTGGGACACCAAATGGGTCTCGGAAGTGATCCGCTACAAGGACAAGTGGGTTCTCGAAATGGCGGTTCCCTTCAAATCGATACGATACAAGAAGGGGGTGCGGGAATGGGGCATCAATTTCAGCCGCCTGGACCTCAAAACCAGTGAGAAGTCGAGCTGGACGCCAATTCCCAGGCAGTTTCCGACGGCAGCCCTTGCTTATGCGGGGGTACTGGTCTGGGACGAGCCGCCACCCGATCCGGGGCTGAACTTCTCCCTGATCCCCTATGTTCTCGGAAGCGTCAACGACAGCGATGCGGAGGGAGCGGAAACCGATTACGTGACCAAGGCGGGAGGGGATGTCAAGTTCTCCATCTCATCCTCGCTCAATCTCGACCTGACCATCAACCCGGATTTTTCCCAGGTGGAAGTGGACCAGCAGATCGTCAACCTGGACCGTTTCGAGCTCTTTTACCCGGAGAGAAGGCAGTTCTTCCTTGAAAACGCCGACCTCTTCGCCAATTTCGGCTACGACAACATCCGGCCCTTCTTCTCCAGGCGGATCGGGCTGGAAGTCCCCATACATGCAGGGGTCAGGCTAAGCGGAAACCTGAACGAGAACTGGCGGATCGGGGTCATGGACATGCAGACGGCAAGCGATGACGATACAGGTCTGCCCAGCCAGAACTTCGCGGCCCTTTCCCTGCAAAAGAAGATGTTCAGCCGCTCCAGCCTGGGCATGCTGTTCGTAAACAAAGAATCTATCAGCTATCCCGACGACTCGGAGGAGTTCAGGGAATTGTACCCCAAATACAATCGCAACCTGGGCCTGGAGTACAACCTGGCCTCCTATGACAACCTCTGGACGGGGAAGGCCTTTCTTTTCAAGTCCTTCTCGCCTGATGACGCGGGAGACGGATTGACCCAGGCCGTAAACCTGGAGTACAAGAGCCAGGTCTGGAATTTCGGCTTCAAGGAAGAGTGGGTCGGGGAGGACTTCCGGGCAGAAGTGGGCTATGTGCCCAGGAACGGATACGTCAAGCTCAACCCCTTCGTCGGCTACCTGTTCTACCCGAAAAAAGGGAAGATACAAAGCCATGGGCCGAAGTGGAACAGCTTTTTCTTCTTTGACGAAGACATGAGAAAGACCGATTACCTCAACCTTTTGCAGTACTATGTCAATTTCAGGAACCGCAGCTCTCTGAAACTGACCCTGATCGACGAGTTCGTCGAGCTCCTGGATCCCTTCGATCCCACGGGCACGGGAAAACCGGAGTTGCCGGCGGGCTCCAGGCATTACTGGAACGGCGTGCGGCTGGACTATGGCTCAAAGCCCCAGAGCATGTTCACCTATTCGATCGGGACCCGGGTAGGGGGCTATTACGAGGGCGGCAACTGGTTCAGCCTGAACAATGAGCTGGGCTACAGGTTCCAGCCTTATGTGAGCCTGAGTTCCGTGATCAGCTACAACAACATCCGGATGCCGGCCCCATGGAACACCACGGAATTCTGGCTGGTCGGCGCCAAGGCGGACATCACCTTCACGAACAAGCTCTTCTTCGCCACCTTGTTCCAGTACAACGAGCAAACCGGCGACTTCAACCTGAATTCCCGTTTCCAATGGAGGTACAGGCCTGCGTCCGACCTCTTCATCGTATATACCAGCAATGACCAGGATGCTCCTGTGGCGCTGAAAACCCAAACGCTCACCCTGAAGCTGGTATATTGGTTCAATCCCTAATGGCTCTAATCTCTTACCGTGAATTTCACTATTTTTAATGCTGATACGATTTAAATCATAAGATCCATTAATCATGCGAATATTTATCACCTTCCTCATCATTCAATTTTTCCTGGTGGGCTCGGCCCAGGAAAAGGAACCGGCCTTGCTTCAGAACCTTGCCTCAAGAAATACCCAGACCCTGGACGGCCTTTGGCAGGTGATCGTAGACCCGCTTGAAAACGGGTATTACAACCACCGCTATCAACCCAAGGACAACGGCTACTTTAAAAATG
>CAZAZM010000047.1:11496-15393 GCA_964489625.1 uncultured Flavobacteriaceae bacterium | reverse complement strand
CAGGAAGTGGATGTAGGAGGAGCTCAGGTGCTCATACCCGAGTTGGTCCCTTACTTGCCAATGCCAGTCCGTGCAGAAGCAATAACCCCAGCCGTACCAGATTCCCAGGAAGAACCAGGAGAAGGCCGTAAGCCACAGGGTTATGAAATTCGCCAGGCGCCACCGCGGCACCAGCCAGCCGAACACGTTGAACAGGATCAGGGCCGTATGGAACCCGATGAAGAACACATCCAAGAATTTAAGCAGCGATTCTGACATTTTCTACTTTTCAGATGCCATTGCTTGATTTGTTTTTAGGGCAACTACAATTTATCACATTTTATCCGTCTCCCTGTGAAAAAGAAGAACTAAATTAGACAGTTGATAAACCTTTAAACCAATGACTGCGCAAACACCTGAAACCCGGGAATTTTCAAAACGGCAGATACTCTTCATGAGATATTTTACCGCGATACTGATCGATCTGACGGTTTTGAACCTTTTCAATGAATACTCCGACAAGGTAAAGATCGATTCCTTCTCCATTTCGCTCCTGGCCGCGATCGTGCTGCAGCTCATGTTGGTCGTCACCTTCTGGATCGAGCATGGGGTGGGGGCCCATTTTCTGAAGAAGGGACGCAAGGGCATGAGGATCTTCTCGGCCTGGGCACTTTTGTTCGGGTCCAAATTCGCCATACTCTGGGTGCTCGAGGCCTTTTTCGGTGACCAGGTCCAGTTCCTGGGGCCCTACCACGGCATTTTGACCTTCATCCTGGTCATTGTGACCATGTTGGCCGCGGAGGCCCTGGTGCGCTGGTTCACGCATTCCGTTCTGGGCATGTCCCAGGCTTAATGACAGGGGGAATTTGCTAGTTGCTGGATACAAGTTCTTCCTCAAGCCTGCTAAGCAGTCCATTGAGGATTTCGTCCTCTTCGTCGAGCAGGTGATCTCTGATGAAAATGTCTGGCTGGACCCCTTCTTTTTTCGTGCTTCCATTCACGCGTATCATGTACCCCTTTGAAACACTTACAGGAATGCCGGTGTTAGGCAGGGAAAATTGAAAGATTGAGGCATAAAGGGAAGGAAAGTCACCAGTTTCTTCTCCAACCAGAGTTCCGAATCCGTAGTCCTGGATCTGGGCTGCCGTGACAGCCGACTGGGAGTGTGACTGGCGATTGATCAGAACGAAGACCTTGCCGTCAAATCGCTTCGTCTCCTTTTGTGGGGAATATTCTTCAAACTCAAAGCCATATACTTCGCCGTCTTTGTGATCCAGGGCTTCTTGCCAGAACAAACGAGTGGTGTCTCTTTCCTTTCGCACGTGTTCCTTCAGGAGTGCACTGGTCTTGAGCGTAAAACTGGAATTCCATCGGAAGGGTCTGTCCGCCAGGTACGACACCAGGTAATCAGAATAGGAATCATCACCTCCGGGATTGTTTCTCAGGTCGACGATCAGGTTTTTGCATTTATTGGCCTTGATCTTTGCAAAGGCCGAGTCAATGAATTTTTGGTACTCCTTTTCATCGCCTCCAAAACCGCCCGGGTTGAGATAGGCGGCGGATTTGAAGAACTCCAGCCTCATCCTTGGGTCTATGACTTCAGTCCGCTTGGCCTCGTAGCCTTCGATCGCTTTTACGGCCTGGAGGGAATGCGTTCGTATCATCCCATCCGAGCGAATCTTGACCTCGAAGGAGGTCTGCTCCCCGAAAACCTGCCAGTAATATCTTGGGAAGGAATACAATTCGATCTTCGCTTTCTTGAAGTAAAGACGCTCCGCCGACACCTGGCGCCCGATCCTGTCAAGGATCTCCTTCATGGACCTTCCGTCTATGCTGAGGATCTCATCCCCGGGGTTTATGTCGCCATTCGTTGACCAGTTCTTGCGTATAATTGATCTGTTGTCCTCGAAGGCCAGTTCCAAAGGAAAAATGGTACCCCCTGAAGAGGCGTATTCAATATAGGGCTGAATCGGAAAATCAATGGATGTGTGACCGTTGTTCAGCACGGCAACCAACTGTTGAAAGAGGTTGATCGTCTCCAACAGGGTCAGTGAATCCCTCGGGATCGATGACTTTGCCCTTCGATAGGCCAATTCGTATTCTTCCTCAGTTGTGTAGGCGAATGCATCATAATGGGCCTCTTTCAATGAGGCATGCAAGTAGCGCAGGTCTTCGGCGACCTCCTTCGAGGAGAATTTTGGGCTTGCCTGTCCCTGGCAAAGCAGGGATGACAGGACCAGGGCCAGGAATAAAAAGGTGGATTTCATGTAAAGGATCATTGTCTTTTTTCTCAAGACGAGGGTGAAAGACTTTTGTTACTTTATCCGCATTGTTCTTATCTTGTGATGGATTAACCAGTAGTTGTCACATGAATTCAAAATTACTTTTCCCATTTACAGCTTTTACATTACTAATTGCCACTTCAACGCTTTTTGCTCAGGATTTTGAGGCCTTGCAATACCGAACCGTCGGCCCGGAACGAGGAGGACGGGTGACCACCGTAACGGGTACTCACCTCATTCCCGGGACATATTACCTGGGGGCCTCTGGGGGAGGGGTCTGGAAGACAGAAGACTATGGAACGACCTGGAGCAACGTCTCCGACGGATATTTTGAGACGCCTTCCATCGGGGCCATCGAGGTGGCCCACAACGACGCCAACATCGTATACGTGGGTACAGGGACGGATGGGCTGCGCAGCAACCTGATCGCCGGTCGCGGGATGTACAAATCCATTGATGCGGGCAAGACCTGGGAGCACATCGGGCTGCGCCAGGCGGGACAGATCGGGGCTGTGGAGATCGACCCCACCAACAGCAACGTGGTCTGGGTGGCTGCGATCGGCAACGCCTTCAGGGCCAATTCGGATCGCGGAGTCTTCAAGACCACGGACGGAGGCCAAAATTGGGAAAAGGTCCTGTTCCTGTCCGACAAGGTGGGCTTCTCCGACCTGGAGCTGCTTCCGGGCAATCCCAACGTGATCTACGCAGCTGCGTGGAAGGCAGAGCGCAAACCCTGGACCATCATTTCCGGAGGGAGCAATGAGGAAGGAGGGATCTATAAATCCGTGAACGGGGGAAAGGACTGGAAAAAGCTGGAAAAGGGGTTGCCCAAAGGAACCATCGGGAAGATAGACCTGGCCGTCTCACCGGTGAACTCAAGCATACTCTACGCCGTGATCGAAGCCCCGGGGGAAGAGGGAGGCCTGTACAAGTCAGTTGACCAGGGCCGGTCTTTCGAACAGGTCTCGAACCACAAGGGGCTGGTCAACCGACCCTTCTACTACACCAACATCGAGCTGGACCCGACCAACCCCGACGTTGTGTACTCCAACGCGAACCCCATCCTCAAGTCGATCGATGGGGGAAAGACCTGGGAAGAGATGAGCGTTCCCCACGGGGACAACCACGACATCTGGATCAATCCGGCAAACCCGCAAGAGCTGATCCAGGCCAACGACGGGGGAGCCAACGTGAGCCACAACGGGGGCAAGACCTGGTCTACCCAGTTCAACCAGCCCACGGCCGAGCTCTACCAGGTGGAAGTCGATGACCAGTATCCCTACTGGCTCTATGCCGGTCAGCAGGATAATTATTCGACCATCGCCGTGCCGAGCTTCCCGCCCAGCGCCATCCAAAACCCGGGCACCGGGTGGATCATCAACACCGGGGGCTGCGAGACGGGACCTGCGGTTCCCAAGCCGGGCGATCCCAACATCGTCTATTCCAACTGCAAGGGTCGATTCGGGGTCTTTGACAAGAGGACGGGAGTCGAAAAAAGCTACTACGTGGGGGCGGCCAACATCTACGGGCACAACCCCCGGGATTTGAAATACCGCTTCCAGCGCGTGGCCCCGGTCCACGTGTCTCCGCATGACCCGGATGTTATCTACCACGGGTCCCAGTTCGTGCACAAGAC
>CAZAZM010000047.1:5335-11396 GCA_964489625.1 uncultured Flavobacteriaceae bacterium | reverse complement strand
CCGAACAAGCTCCCCAAGGGGGGAAGGGTCGAATCCGTGGAGCCTTCACACCACGACCCGGGAACGGCCTACATCGCCGTGGACCGACACTTGTTGGGAGATGAAAGCCCCTATGTCTACCGGACCCGTGATTACGGAGGAAGCTGGGAGCTCTTGACAACCGGATCGAATGGCGTACCACGAGATCACACAGCCCGCGTGCTCCGGGAGGATCCGGTGCGCAAGGGCCTACTCTACCTGGGCACGGAATTCGGCATGTACCTGTCCTTTGACGAGGGGAAGACCTGGAAGCGCTTTCAGCAGAACCTACCGGTCACGCCCATCACCGACCTGAAGGTATTCCGTGGAGACCTGGTTTTGAGCACCATGGGCCGGGGCTTTTGGATCCTGGACGACATCACCGCGTTGCGGCAGGAGGCGATCACCGAGCTAAAGGACGAGCCTCATCTGTTCCGACCCGACACGACGATCAGGTACCGCTACCCGATGATCCGTACCAAGGACATGTTTCCAAAGTACCCCGTGAGCAGTGCCTACATCGACTATTACCTACCCGATTCGATAAAAGGAGGCCTGAAGCTGGAGATCTTGGGGGCCGACAGGCAGCCTTTGGTGACCGTGTTGAGTGACAGCACCCAGCTGGGATCCGGGGTCGAGGAAGTCGAGGACATGAGCCTGAGCAAGACCTTTCGCTATGTCAGCGAGAAGCTGGAGAACAAGAAGGGCCTGAACCGTTTCGCCTGGGACCTGAAGCAGAAGGGAACCTGGCACAAGGATCCCAAAAGGAGCTACAAGAACGGTCCGATGGTTCCTCCCGGAACCTACACGGCGAGGTTGACGGCAGGCACCCGGGTGCTGGAGCAGCCCGTTGTTCTCGTGATGGATCCCAGGGTAACAGGTGTGACTGCAGCCGACCTGGAGCAGCAATGGGTCCTGCAAAAGCAGGTGATCGACCTGCACGAGAAGGTGAGAACCTTGATGGGAGCCCTTGAAAGGGAAGCCGATTCCCTCAAGGACAAGAAAGAGCAGGAAGCGCAGCTGAAGCAGGTCAGCTCCCTCCTGGAGCAGATAAAGAATGACGAAGGAGCCTATCCCCAGGAAATGCTTCTCTCACAGGTATCCTACCTGTACAACATGATCAACGGGGCTGACCAGGTGCCGGGGCAGGACGCCCTGGATCGTTACAAGGAGCTGGTCACTGAATACGAGGCTTTGCGTGCCGAGGCAGAACGTTTGATCCCGAATGAAATTAACAGGGCGGGACCATGAGGCTGGCTTCCATCGATGTATTCAGGGCCCTGACCATGCTGCTGATGATCTGGGTCAATGACTTCTGGTCCCTGACCGGGGTGCCCAAATGGTTGCAGCACGCCTCGGCCACCGAAGATTACCTGGGCTTCTCGGACGTGATCTTCCCTCTTTTCCTCTTCATCGTCGGGCTGAGCCTCCCTCTGGCCATCGAAAACCGGCGAAAGAAGGGCGACAGCACCGCAGAAATTGCCCGGCACCTGTTCGACCGCACCGTATCACTGATCTTCATCGGCTTTTTCATGGTCAACTCCGAGACCCTGCACGAGAGCACCCTTATTGGCAGCATGGGTTGGAAGCTACTCATGGCGGCGGCCATCGCCCTGGTCTGGATGGACTGGAAGCGAAGCCCTTTGCCCGTGGCATGGCACTTGCCTTTGAAGCTGCTGGGATGGCTCTCTTTTGCGGTACTGGCCTATTCCTATCGCGGCGGGCCGGAGGGCGAACTCTGGATGGAGCCGCAGTGGTGGGGGATCCTGGGGCTGATCGGCTGGGCCTATGGCCTGAATGGATTTGTCTATTTGTATTCCAAAGGCAGCCTGGCCGCCATGGTCGTTCTGTGGGTCGTGCTCAACGGCTTGTCCATGCTCTCCCACAGCCCATATTCGATCCCGGATGTGGCATTTTTCAAATATTTCTCGACCTGGTATACGGGAACGACGCCGGCCTTCACAACGGCAGGCATCGTTGCCACCCTGCTCTTGAAAAGGTACAAGGCTGAGCGACCGGTGCTCATCTATCCCGTTTTGATCGGTCTCGGCCTGTTCAACCTGGCCCTGGGGCTTTGGACGAGGCCCGTTTGGGGAATCTCCAAGATCCAGGCCACCTTTCCCTGGTTGGCCGTTTGCACGGGGATCGGCTTCCTGGGCTTCGCCTTTCTGCTCTACCTGGTTGACGACAGGGACAAGAAGAGCTGGTTCAAATGGATCGCCCCAGCCGGGACCGCCACGCTGACCTGCTATATGCTGCCCTATTTCATCTACCCCTTCTACAACCTCCTGGGCTGGAAGCTGCCGGGCGCCTTGAATGCGGGCCTTCTTGGCCTGACCCTGTCCATGGTCTTTGCCCTGCTCGTGGTACTCCTCACTGGGGTTCTCGAAAAGAAAGGATTCAAACTCAAATTATGATTAAACCCGACCTGACATGAATAGATATGTTCTCGGCCTGTTGGCCACCTTCTCCTTTTTTGCCCCCCTTTTGGGGCAGAATGACCTTGAGATCAAGGGTATGTGCATAGCCGCGCCCTCCCATGAGCGGGCCGAAGAGTTCGTTTCCTTCATCGAGGATCACATCGCTCCCCTGGGCATCAACACCCTGGTGCTCCGGGTCGATTTCAACTATGCCTATACCTCGAGGCCGGAGCTCCGAGACGAGGATCCCCTGACCCGGGAGCAGGTGAAGGCCATTGTCAATGCCTGTCGCGAAAAAGGGATCATGGTGATCCCGCAGATCAACCTGTTGGGGCATCAAAGCTGGGCCGAGGATCTGAACAAGCTGCTCGAGGTCTACCCGGAATTCGACGAGACCCCGCAGGTGAAGATGCCTGAAAAGTACGAGTGGCCCAACGAGGACGGGCTGTATTGCAAGAGCTATTGCCCCCTGCATCCGGAAGTGCACAAGGTGGTTTTCGACCTCGTGGACGAGATCCTGGAGGTGTTCGAGGCTGATGCCTTCCACGCGGGGATGGACGAGGTCTTCTACCTGGCCGATGACAACTGCCCGCGCTGCTCGGGCAAGGATCCTGCTGTACTATTTGCCGGCGAAGTGACCAAGATCAGCCAGCACCTGGAGAAAAGAGGGGCCCGGCTGTGGATCTGGGGAGACCGCCTGATCGACGGCAGTGAGAATGGCATCGGCATGTGGGAGGGCAGCACCAATTATACGGCTCCGGCGATCGATCTCATACCGACCTCCGTGGTCATCGCCGACTGGCATTACGAACGCCCGCTTCCGACCCCGGCCTATTTTGCACTCAAGGGCTTCGAAGTGGTGGCCTGCCCCTGGAGAAAGCCAGAGGTAGCGGAGGGCCAGGTGGAGCTCATGCGCATGCTGAAGGCCAACTCAACTCCTGAAATGGCAAAGAAGATCAAAGGCGTGATGCACACGGTCTGGTCACCCGCGGGAACCTTTATGGACCAGTTCAAAGAGCACAAGCCCTCACCCGCAGACAGCCTCAGCCAGGCCGCCACGCTGAAAGCCATGGCCCGCGCCATGAAGGAGACCGGAAGGTGATTCCTTTTCCCCGGATATTCACTAAATTCGCAATTACACAAGATCAAAAAAACACTATAAAATATAATCGCTTAATTATGAAACGATTGCTTCTTCTCGCCATTGGCTTGCTCGGCCTTGTCGGATACAGCCAGCAGAACCTGGAATATCAGAAACCTCCACAGGAAATACTGGAACTGGTGGACATCCAAAGAGCACCCTGGGTGCTCCTCGATGAGGACCGGGATTTCATGCTCCTGCTCTACAGGGACCAGTACAAGTCGATCGAGGATCTTTCGAAAGACGAGTTGAGGCTGGCCGGGCTCCGGATCGACCCGAAGACCAATATCGGCAGCCGAACCACCTACTACAACAACATACAGGTTCAGAACCTGGGCAAAAAGGGCAGTGAGCCCGTTCAGGTCAAAGGCCTGCCCGAGAACCCGCGGTTAGCCAATTTCACCTGGTCTCCTGACCAGTCCATGATGGCTATGACCCATACGGTCGGCACCGGTGTCGAAGTATGGGTGCTCGACCTGGAAACCGCCAGCGCGAAAAGGCTGACCGGGGCTACGGTCAATGCGAACCTGGGGGACGTGATCAACTGGTTCGAGGACGGAAGATCCCTGCTGGTCAAAATGATCTCATCCGAAAGGCAGAACCTGATCGACACGGAATCCTCTGTACCCACAGGCCCCACTATCTCGGTCAATGATGGGAAAAAAGCCCAGAACCGCACCTACCAGGACCTGCTGAAGAACAAGAACGACGAGCATAACTTCGAGCAGCTGGCCCTGTCGGAGATCTATAAGGTTGGTTTGGATGGCTCAAAGAGCAAATGGATGGGAAGCGGAATGTATCGGGGCATCTCATTCTCGCCCGATGGCAATTACGTGATGGTAACCCGGATCGGCAAGCCCTTTTCCTACCTGGTCACCTACAGGCGATTTCCCTCTGTCACCGATATTTACGACAAGACCGGGAAGTTGGTGCAGACCGTTTCGGAAGTGCCCCTGATCGAGGACCTGCCCAAGGGCTTCATGGCCGAGCGGGAAGGCAGAAGGGACCTGGGATGGAGAAATGACAAACCTGCCACCTTGACCTACGTGATGGCCCTGGACAAGGGAGACCCGGAGAACGAGGTGGAATACCGGGACGAGATATTCGTACTTGAGGCTCCCTTCAAGGGAGAGGGTAGAAGTCTGCTGAAATTGAAAGACAGGTACAGTGCGATCTACTGGGGAAATGACAACACGGCGATCGCCTATGACTACTGGTGGAACAACAGGAACATGAGGACCTATGTTTTCGACCCTTCCGACAATTCAAAAGAGCCAAAGGTCCTGTTCGATAGGAACTACCAGGACAAGTACAGCGATCCCGGGAGTTTTGTGACCACCCGCAACAAGATGGGAAGGCCGGTCCTGGCCCTGGAAAAGGGTTCGGCCTACCTGCTCGGGGAGGGATACACCGAAAAGGGGCAGTTTCCCTTCCTGGACCGTATCGTTTTGGAATCTGGTAAAAAGGAGCGTCTTTACGAGTCGCGGCTGGAAGGCAAGGTCGAATCGCTGCAGGAGTTCGACCCGAAATCCGGGGAGCTCGTGGTGAGGATCGAGTCCCCCACCGAGTATCCGAACTATTATTTCCGCAAGCTGAAGAAGGCTGGCCCGAACAAGGAGCAGCTCACCCAGCTGACCTTCAACAAGAACCCCTTCCAAAGCATAACGGGGGGTTATAAGGAAGTGATCAAATACAAGCGGGAGGACGGCCTGGAGCTTTCGGGCACCCTGTACCTGCCCGTGGGCTATGATATGGAGAAGAAGGAGAAGCTTCCCCTGCTGATCTGGGCCTATCCCGAGGAATTCAAGGACAAGTCGAGCGCGGGGCAGAACACCAAGAACCCCAACGAGTTCACCTATCCCTGGTACGGCTCGATGATCTACTGGATAACACAGGGTTACGCGGTGCTCGACGACGCATCCTTCCCGATCATCGGGGAGGGAGATGAAGAGCCCAACGACACCTTCAGACCTCAACTGGTCGCCAACGCCAAGGCAGCCATCGACGCCGTTGACGCCCTGGGCTTCATCGACCGGGAGCGGGTGGCCGTGGGCGGGCATAGCTATGGCGCCTTCATGGTGGCCAACCTGCTGGCCCATTCCGATCTTTTTGCGGCCGGGATCGCCCGCAGCGGAGCCTACAACAGAACCCTGACCCCCTTCGGGTTCCAGAGCGAGGAGCGGAACTACTGGGAAGCCCCCGAGGTCTACAACACCATGTCACCCTTCATGCACGCCGAGAAAGTCAACGAGCCCATCCTGCTCGTTCACGGGGAGGCTGACAACAACTCGGGCACCTATCCCATGCAGAGCGAGAGATACTTCAACGCCCTGAAGGGTCTCGGGGCCACAGCCCGCCTGGTGATCCTGCCCAAGGAAAGCCATGGCTACAGGGCCAAGGAGAGCATCCTCCACGTTCTTTGGGAACAGGACCAATGGCTGCAGAAATACGTCAAGAACAAAGCTGTGGAGGAGCCTGTTCC
>CAZAZM010000047.1:0-5235 GCA_964489625.1 uncultured Flavobacteriaceae bacterium | reverse complement strand
TGAATTTCCATCTCAGCCCGAACAGCGGTCTTAGCAGTCCTACCCTGCGGATGATGAATTCGTAGATCAGGTAACAGGCCAGGCCGGTAAGTGCCACTATGGCCACGAATTTTAATGTTACGGGCAGGTCCAGGGGAAGGATGAGCGCGGCTGCCCCGTAGAGCACGAACATGTGGATGATGTATACCGGGTATGCGGCCTGGCTCAGGTAGCTCAGCGCGCTGCTGGGCCGGTTGAGGTATTTGTATCCGAACCCGAAAAGCGAGAAGATCCAGCAATTCGATTCAATGGCCATCAGGTAACCGGGGGCCTGCAGGTCAAAGACCAGGAAGCGCACGGCGTATAGCCCCGCAGCCAGGCCCAGGTACAGCCACCTCCACTTCAGCATCGTCTGCCAGAAGCTCTTTCCGCTGTACACGAAGAGAAAGCCGAAGAGGAAGGCCAGCAACCCCAGGAAGAACCCGTGCCAGGTCTGGGCATAGATCTCGAAGATGCCGGGCTCTACCAGCAGGACCTCAAGCACGAAGAACACCGATACCGACAGGGGGCCCAACGGGTTTCCCATGAATCGGGCCAACCCTTTGGCGAACCTGCCGTCCGCGTTCTTCTTGAGATAGAAGAACAGCGGAGACAGGAGCAGCACATAGGCAAATATGTTCCCCAGGAACCACAGGTGGCCCATGTGCGGGTAATAATCCAGGGGCTGGTTGTAGTATCCCTGGAAGATGTACATGTGCAGGGGCGTGATGGCGATGATCCCGAACAGGAAGGGCAGCAGGATCCGGACGGACCGCTCGCGGATCAGCTGCTTCCAGTCACGCTTGCGCAGCGCAAAATAGACTCCCATGCCCGAGACGTAGAACAGGAGCGGGATGCGCCAAACGTTGAGCAGGGTCATCGGCTTCCACAGGTCTGTGATCAGCTCCTGGCTGCGGATGAAGCCGATGAACATGGCCCAGGGCTGGAAGATGATGGCGATGTGATAGACAAGGAGCAGGCCGATCGCGATCACACGGAGCCAGTCGATGTCGTGTCTTCTTTCTGTTTTCATGATAGTATGGATTAAGGTGTGAATCTGAATGAACTCCGATGTGACTTCTACTGCAGCATCATGGCAATGACCGGGCGGGTCTTTTCCAGTTCATTCAAGTCAAGCTGCAGGCCAAAGGGTTGCAATTGCTCCTGCATCATCTCATAGACGGGCCTGATGTCAGCAAAAGGTCCCGCTACGGTCTCTCGTGCCGTGGCCCCGAAATTGTTCAACACGGTCTTGTCTGCATCGGCGTCGATCAGTTGCTGCACGATCTCCACCCTGCCGAAGAATGCGGCGGCATGAAGTGCCGTGGAACCGTCATTGTTCTTGACGGACAGGTCGGCGCCGGCATCGATGAGTTCCTTGGCGATCTCCGTTTTGCCAAAGGTCGCCGCGGTGATCAGGGGAGAGGAGCCGTTGAAGGGTTCCTTCTCATTGAGGTTGGATCCGGCTGCGATGTGCTGCCTGACCGCTTCGAGATTGCCCGTGATCACAGCCGATTGAAGGTCAATTTCGGGGGCCTTCACAACCACTGACTTTTCATTAGGGTCATTTTCTTTCTTGCTGTTGCCGGATTGCCCGCAGGCCGTTGTCAAAAGTGCGACGAACAAGAGGGTGCACAAGGTCTTCAGGTAATTTGCTTTTGTTGTTTTCATGATATTGGATTTAGGGTTAAAATTTTGTTTCTACAAAGTTCCGTCAGGGCATGACGCAGGACCAATGAGCTATGCTGCGAACTTCATAAAGTTTGAATACGGTCTGAAAACTATGACGCAGGGATATAAATTATGACGCAAACCGACCAATATGGCCTCAAAAATCATCTTGCACTCAGGCATGGGATTGCCATAAAATTTTGCTACTTTCGATGAGTCAAACAAGAGCATGTCCAATTCAACTTCCAGCCGGGATCCATTCATCCGGCAGGCAACAGCCCTGATCGAAGAGAACCTCTCTGATGAAACCTTCGGTGTTTCCGAACTCGCGGAGGCCATGAGCATGAGTCGTTCGAACCTGTTGAGAAAGATCAAGAAGCAAACCGGGGGTTCGGCGAGCCAGTTCATCCGTCAGGTACGCCTGCAAAAAGGGATGGAGATGCTCAGGGAATCGTCAATGACCATCTCGGAGATCTCTTACGCGGTCGGCTTCGGCAGCACCTCCTACTTCACCAAATGCTTTCGTGAGCACTACGGGTACCCCCCGGGCGAGGCTGCAAAAATGGAGATCGAAACGGAGGTGGTGGAACCAGTGCAGGAAGGCATGGAAACAGACAGTCCCGTTAAACCCAGGCGAAGGATATTCGTCCCTGTGACCTTGCTGCTGCTGCTCCTCATCGCTGTTGTATTCGTCTTCTATGACCGCAGCACTCCGGCTCGACCCCCGGAGTCGGAGTTGGAGAAGTCGATCGCAGTGCTCCCCTTTAGGAACGAGAGCAGCGATTCCACCAATGTCTATTTCATCAACGGGCTCATGGAGTCCACCCTGGGCAATTTGCAGAAGATCGAGGACTTCAGGGTGGTCAGCCGGACCTCTTCAGAAGCCTATGGCCATACCAACAGGAGCATTCCCGAGATCGCCAGGGAGCTGAACGTCAATTACGTGGTGGAAGGCAGCGGACAGCGCGTGGGAGACCAGGTATTGCTGAGCATCCAGTTGATCGAGGCCGCGAGCGACAGGCCGATCTGGTCCGAGCAGTACAGGCGCGAGGTGGTGGACGTATTTGAACTGCAGAATGAAGTGGCCCGAAAGATAGCCGTCGCAGTAAAGGCAGTGGTGACCCCGTCAGAGCTGGCGCAGATCGAGAAGAAGCCCACAGAGAACCTGGTTGCCTATGACTACTACCTGCAGGCCCTGGATCAATTTCATGCCGGGAGCCGTGAAGGCCTGGAAAAAGGAATCCCACTGTTCGAGAAGGCGGCTGAGGAAGACCCCGAGTTCGCCCTTGCCTATGCCTACCTTTCGATCTCCTATTACCTGCTGGACATGGACCGGAAGGAGAAGCAGCATACCGAGCGGATCAACGGTTATGCCGACAAGGCCCTTCTCTACGATCCCAAATCGGCGGAAAGCCTCCTTGCCAAGGCCTTCTATTACATTTATACGGAAGAATACCGACTGGCTGTTCCCCACCTGGAGAAGGCGCTCGAGTACAACCCGAACTCCTCGGCTGTGGTGCAGACCCTCGCGGACCTGTATGCCCGGGTAATTCCGAACACGGCAAAATATTTGGAATACGCGCTGAAAGGGGCGCAGCTGGATATCGCAGCCAATGACTCCATCGTGAGAAGCTATACCTATCTGCACCTGGCAAACGCACTGGTTCAGACGGGTTTTGTGGACGAGGCCATGACCTATATAGACAAGTCCCTGGACTACAATCCAGAAAACTATTATTCACCGCTGGTCAGGACCTACATACTCTTCGCCCGGGATGGTGACCTGGATCAGACCCGGAAGCTGCTGTTCCGGGAATGGAAGAAGGACACCACCCGCCTGGACATCCTGCAGGAAGTCGCCAAGGTGCATTATTACCAGGAGGAGTACGACAGCGCCTATCACTATTATGAAAAGTTCGTTTGGGCCCGCGACAACTATGGCCTGGACATCTACCCCCAGGAAGACATCAAGATCGCCTACACCTACAAGAGGCAGGGGAAGGAGTCAGAGGCAGAAAGGTTCTACAAGGCCTATGCTGCATACTGTGATGAGGACCAGTCGATCTACAAGAGCATGAGCACGGCCATCCAATACGTGTACGAGGGCGACCGGGAAAAGGCCATCGAACAGCTAAGGGCCTTCACGAACCAGGACAACTACCAGTACTGGGTCCTGCTCTTCCTGAAAGAGGACCCCCTGATCAAACCCCTGGAGGATCACCCTGATTTCAAAGGCATCATAAAACAGATCGAGGACCGCTTCTGGAATGAGCATGCCAAGCTCAAAGAATTGCTCGAAGACAAGGATTTGCTTTAGAGGCGACTACTGATCTTACTTCCCAAAAAGTTTCTTAGTCCCTGAGACCAGGAGCAGCACCACCAGCCCGATGACCAGTCCGCTCAGGAATTCAGCCAGCAGCGGAGGCCAGGAGTGAAGGAGCTCATGGATGGCGTGGATGTTGTGCACGAAGATCCCCCCAGAGACCAGGAGCAGGGCCAGGGTTCCGATGAATTCCAGCCCGCGGATCACCCGGGGCAGGGCAGCGACCAGGAAACGTCCGGCATGGTCGGAAAAAGTATCCTCTTCCCCGTTAAGGTTGATGAGCCGGTAGCCGAAGTCGTCCATCCGAACGATCAGGGCCACTATGCCATACACGCCTAAGGTGGCGACCAGTGCGATGATCGTGACCACGCCGATCTGTACCTCTAAAGGCTCTTCAAGAACGGTGCTCATGGCGATGATGATTATCTCGACAGAAAGGATGAAGTCGGTCAGGATGGCCGAGCGGATCTTTGTCTTTTCCAGCTCCACGACCTCCTGTTTGGAGAGTTTTTGCCCTTTGCCTTCCACTTCGGTCTTTTCGCCACGGTGAAACAGGTAGTGCCAAACTTTCTCGGCACCCTCGTAGGAAAGGTACAGGCCCCCGGCGATCAGGATGACGGTTATGGCGGCAGGCAGATAGGCGCTGAGCAGGAAGGCCACGGGCAGGATGATCAGCTTGTTGAGCATCGAGCCCTTGCTGATGGCCCAGAGCACAGGGATCTCCCTTGAGGAGACGAAGCCCGATGCCTTTTCTGCATT
Source organism: uncultured Flavobacteriaceae bacterium (assembly GCA_964489625.1). GTDB lineage: Bacteria > Bacteroidota > Bacteroidia > Flavobacteriales > Flavobacteriaceae > Lutimonas. Next base: position 464 of record CAZAZM010000047.1, on the reverse strand, counting down.
AACGGCCAGGTCATCTCCCAGGATGCCGGCGGTCTTCTTGCCGGCCACCTTGCTCATGGAGGCGACGTCATCCATCAACGAGGCGATGTCATCGAGAAGCGCAAAAAATCCTGAAGCCATGTGATTCGGTTTAGCAGTTCAAAAATAAGGATTTTAGATAACCCGTGTTCACTTGGTTGTCCGGTAGGACAAATAGTGGTAAATTTAGGCAACGGAATCATCAGTAATTTTTAAGAATTTTTTATGGATACAAGATCATACTTCAATTTGGAAAACAAAACGGCGATCGTGACCGGGGGTGGCAACGGAATCGGAAAAAGCTGTTGTGAGACCCTTGCAGCTTTCGGGGCCAATGTGGTGGTGTCGGACCTCAAGGTCGAGGATGCACAGAAGGTCGCCGAACAGATCAACCAGAGTGGGGGCAGAGCCATTGCCCTGGCTTGCAACGTGATGCTGGATGAGGA
>CAZAZM010000046.1:0-15566 GCA_964489625.1 uncultured Flavobacteriaceae bacterium | reverse complement strand
CAACGGTATGCAACTTTGCCTCAGGCGCCGGAGCCTTGGTGGTCATCTTGTCATCGACACTGGCAATTCCTTTGGTATTTCCCACCGTCAGCAACACCTTTTCGCGGGTAGCCTGGTCCGCGGCCTCACCCCAAACTGTGGCGGTTTCACCGGTAATGATTATGTCGAAGTCCTCAACGTCGTAACCATACGATCTGACTGTGTTGATCAGTTTAACTGCATTGGCTTTATTGTCGGCGGCCTTGTCGATCTCCTTGTCGCCAGAGCCCTTTAAGAATGAAAAAAGTCCCATATTAAATTGAAAATTAAATGTTTGAAAAGTATTATAGCTCTACACTCCAGGTGCGGGGTAAACCCTTCCGGGCATCTTTAGGAGATGCCCGGAAATCGGGGTTCTATTTCCAACGAACTCCTGTGTTGTGACCGGTCTTCGCCTTGTGGTCAGCAGCTGCCGCTCCGGCAACCGTGCGATCCGTCTGCCAGGCAGGATTCAACCAGGCCTCTTCAACATAGCAATAGCCCCGGTATTGCTCGAAGGTCTTGCCAGCCCTTTCCTGGAACTTTGCGATCGTCTCGGCGTCAGGATCCGCGCCGACCTCGTAGGATGCATCCAATTCCTCCTGGGTTGCCTTACCGTAGGTCGCCTGGACGGCTTCGGTCTCGATCTGATCCGTGGCCGGGGCTGTAGGCTCGTCACCGCCACAATTACGCATCAAAAAGAACACCACGAGGATCGCAACGATGATGATCACCGGCCACAACCACTTGTTCTTGGGTTTTTCCTCAAAGGAATCTTCAACTTTCTCAACGGTCTCCTTGACCTCTTCCTCTACCTTGTCGACGGCCCGCTTGATCTTGTCGCCAAGAGAACTGTCAAGACCCATCAGGGAATTCATTCCCTTGGGCAGCATGGAGGTTATGTCATTTTTCTGTGAAAGCAGGGAACTTACAAGGCTGGAGGCATCAAATCCGGATTTCTTGATGTAGCCCAAAACCATGGGAGCGGCCATCCCCATCAAGGCCTTTGCCGATGAACTCTTGATGCCTGCTGAATTCGCAAGCATATCGAACATTCCTGACTCTTGGTCCCCAAAGAGCATGTTCAGCATGGAGCCCCCACTGTCCATGACAGATTTGCTTCCTTTGCCGGACAAGAGGGATGGCAGGTCCGACAAAATGCTGTCGGCGTCAAATCCCTTTTGATTCACAAGCCCCATCAATCCGTCCATTACGCTCGAGCTGTCTGCCTTGCTCAACAGGCCTCCAAGCAATGACGGGATTGCAGAAGACATTCCTTTAGATATCCCGCTTTCAGATTCCCCAAGCATCGAAGCGGCCTGGGAGATCAGATCCGGAGTCACGTAACTACTCAGCGATTTTAACAAATTGTCATCCATAATTTAAGGTTTTAGGTTAATTTTAATTCTGTTATCCAAAATTTGACATAAAGATATCCAAGAGAAAAAAGATATATTCTTCTCCTCTCAAATTTAATGATTATTTAAAGATCGGAACTCTCGGGCTCAAAACAAGTCCTGCCCTCGATGCAACGTTTGGGAGAGACCAGGCCGCTGTCGGGGCCCATGGCTCCGGCTGAATTGATGCACCAAAAGATGGTGTTGGCATCGTCCAGCAGCAACCAGGGGTGCTCCCCACCTTCCATCATACCATAGGGATTGCGCGCGCGCAGAAACCTGCACAGATTCTTATTGCCTGCCTCCATAGAGCTTACACTATGCGAGTTCGACTATGGCCTGCCGAATGATCGACTTGAAGAGCGGCACCTTGTACCCGTTCTTCGAAAGCGGTCTGGCAACCGACATGGCCGCCTCGGCCGCTGCACTGGCATTCGCTTCGTTGATCTCTTTTTTCGCCATGGCCTCCTCTGCCTGAATCGACCTGTAAGGAACGGGAGCTGCCGCTCCCAGCACGATGCTGGCCGACTTGCAGGTATTGCCGGAAGTCTCCATGACCACAGCCACGTCTCCCAGGGACCAGTCATAGGATTCCCTTGCTACCTGTTTCACATAGAAGCTTTTCTCATTCTTGCCCGGAGCAGGCAGGATCACCTCGAGGATGATATCTTTCGGACCGAGAATGGTCTCCATAGCAATGTCCTTCCCTGCCGGAACGAAGAACTCATCCATGGGCACATTTCTCTTCTTGCCATCTGCTCCCGCAATGACGACAGTGGCTTTGAATGCCATCAGGGCCGTAGCAATGGAAGAGGCGTGAACGCTCACGCAGGAGCCGTTGTCAATGATGGCGTGATTCTCGTTCTCCCCGGTCTCGGAATGCCTGGCAAAGCACCGGTCACCGGACTTGCGGAAGCATTTGTGATCCACGGAGCGAAAGTACCAGCAGCGGTTGCGTTGGGCGATATTCCCTCCAAGGGTCGAAACGTTCCTCAACTGGGGGGTTGCTGCGTGATTCACGGCCTGGTGCAGCGCGAGGTACTTTTCTTTGATCTCGGGGCTGGAACCGATGTCCGACAGGATCACATTCGCCCCGATCCTGAGCCCTTCCTTTGCATCAAAGGTCATTTTGTCCAGGCCCGGAATATTTCGAATATTAATGATCTTCTGCGGTTTGAGCAAGCCCTCCTTCACCCAGTCGAACAGGTCAATGCCGCCGGATTTGATGACGGCCGCGTCGCTTGTGGGATTATACAGCTGCTGGGATACCGTTGAGTTCACCTGCTGAAGGGCGTCCTCCACAGATTTGGCTTCGTACCAACTAAATTTGTTCATGTCTTTGAATTTATTTTGGGCTCAATCCATCAAGCCTTTACCTCTACTTTATTCAATGCCTTAAGAATGCTCGCGGGTGTAATGGGAATCTCGTAGATCCTGACCCCGATCGCATTGTAGACCGCGTTGGCGACTGCCGCCGCAGTAGCGATGTTCGCAGGCTCCCCGATGCCGTAGGCGTCCGTTGAGGAGCGAGCCGAATACTCTTCAATGATCAGGCTGTCGATCTGTGGGATCTCCATGGACAACGGGGTCTTGTACTGGTCCACATTGGCGTTCATCATGTGCCCTGTGGCATTGTCCATGACCCTGTTCTCATAGAGCGCGTAGGATACTCCCTGTATGACGCCCCCATTGATCTGGCTTTCGAGCTGACCCTGGTTCAATGGGCGTCCACAGCTGTGGGCAGCCACGATCCGGTCGACCTTCACAAAGCCCGTGTCCGTGTTAACCGTGACCTCGGCGAACTGCACCGATCCCAGGTCTCCATAGGCCAGGCCCCAGGGCTGTTGGAATCCTTCGTAGTCATCCTGCCTGCTGGCCACTTTGCTGATCTGGCTGGTGCGCATCAAGCGGGTGGCTTCCCGGAAGGTCATTTTTTTCGTCGCATCGGACTTGTGCACCACGTTCCCATCCACGATGGACAAGTCAGCTGCACTGACCTCCCATTTCTTCGCCACCATGCCGAGAAGTTCCTTCTTGACTTCGAAGGCTGCGTTTCGGGTGGGCGGCGTAATGGAACCGGTCACCACACTACCCCCTGAACCCGGGCCAACCGGGAAGAAGGTGTCTCCAATGTTCACCGTGATGTCCTTCACCTGCAGTCCCAGCTCTTCTGCCACGACCTGGGCAAGAATGGTCTTCGTTCCCGTGCCTATGTCCTGCACGCTGGAGCGCACTTCCACTCCACCGTCGTTGTGGATCTTGACTTCCACGGAGGAGTCAAGCGTTACGAATCGCGGCCAGGTGGACTGGGCCACCCCGAATCCTTTGCGAACCGCTCCTGTTCCACTTCCCGGAGCCTTTCTTCTCGACCAGTCAAAGGCCTTGGCGCCTCGCTCGCGCTCCACCTTCCTGACTTCGCTCTTGTCTATGCGGTCCCTGAGCTTCAGCGGGTCCATTTCAAGCCTCTCGGCCAGTTCGTCGATGGCCTGCTCGAGACCGAAGGCTCCCTGGACATTGCCCGGGGCCCTCCAGGCCGCTCCAGGCCCGGCATGGGTCAGAACGTCGTATTGCTCTGTGGCAAAGTTCGGGCAGCTGTAAAGCACCTGCGCGATGCGGCCGACCCCGGCACCCAGGGCAACCCCTGCAGTTCCGTGTGATCTTTGTTGTATGGCAGTCAAGGTACCATCCTTTTTAGCCCCGATCTTGAGGTATTGGATCGAATTAGGGCGATTCCCTTCTGCGAGATGCTCTTCTTGCCTGTCGAGCATCAGCCAGACGGGTCTTCCTGTTTTTTTGGCCAGGTTCGCTGCCATGGGTCCAAAACTTCCGGCACTGTGCTTGGCACCAAAGCCTCCTCCCATGAACTCGCAGACAACCCTTACCTTGCTTTTGGGCAAACCGAAGACACTTGCCATCTCATTCCGCACCGCTGCGGTGTTCTGCGTCGAGGCATAAACCGTCATCAGGTCAGGTCGCCAGTCGACGACCACCCCATGGGTCTCAAGTGGCATGTGGGTATGCACCTGGGTTCGATAGGTTCGTTCAACGATGACATCCGCTTCGCCGAAGCCCTGCTCCAGGTCACCCCTGGGGCCACCGAAGAAACTGCTGGTGGATGGGCCCCTCACATTCCCTTCTCCCTTGGAGCCGTCGTGAGTCTCGCCCACGTCTCCCCCATCCTGTTGCTGTTCGATGGGCTGGTCAAAGACGATGGGCGCGTCTGCCTTCATCGCCTCTTCGACGTCAATGACGAAAGGCTTGGTATCGTAATTCACCGTGATCAGGGATATGGCATCCTTGGCTATGGCCAGGCTCTCGGCCGCAACCCCGCCCAGGGGCTGCCCGACATACTTGACCATAGGGTACCTTCCCTCATCCTTCTCTTCACCTTCTTTCTGTTTGTTCTCGATCAGGTGAATGGCATGGACACCGGGCAGGTTCTGTGCCTTCGATATGTCAATTGAACGAATGGTCGCATGTGGCACGGTGGATCTGAGCATTTTCGCATAAAGCATCCCCGGCAGCTTGATGTCGGAGGTGTATTTGGCCTTGCCGGTGACCTTGTCCAGGGCGTCTATTCTGTGCACCCTTTTCCCTATCGTCTTCAGTTTTTCATTCACCGGCCATGCTGGTGGTTCACCGGAGGGGATCTCTCTTTCTATCTCGGTGAGGTTGTGCCCCGGGATCCCGAATGGGAATTTCTCTTTTCTTGTATCCATCTTAACTTGATTTTTTAGCTGCGGCCAGGGTAGCCTTGAAAACATGAGGGTAGGTACCGCAACGGCAGAGGTTTCCGCGCGTCGCATCTTTGACATCCTCCAGGGTCGGATTCTTGTTGTTGTCCAGCAGGTGAGCACATGACATCACCATCCCCGGGGTGCAGTAGCCGCATTGTGAAGCGTCGTGTTCGATGAAAGCCTCCTGAACGGGATGAAGCTCCCCGTCCCGTGCAAGACCTTCTATGGTGGTGACCTCGCGGTCCCCAACATCAAATACGGACATCATGCAGGAGTTGACCGGCTTGCCGTCAATGTAAACGGTGCAGGCCGAACAGGACCCCCGGTCGCACACGACCTTGGTACCTGTAAGCTCCAGGTGATCCCGCAAGGCGGAAGCCAGGGTGGTTCTTGGTTCGACGCTCAGTGACCTGATCCTTCCATTGACCTTCATCTGAAGTGTCATGGCGTCCGGGCCCAGGTCTTTGCCCGTTTCCTCGACGTATTCGAAGGCGAACACCTCTGAGGACAACAGCACGCTTCCAGCGGTGGATAATCCCGCTCCCCTGAGGAATCCTCTTCGGCTCATTCCATTTGAGGATCCGGAGTCAGGGCCTAGTTTTTTTTCTTCCATAATGTAATGTATGGGGTTAATAAATGCTCTATCGAATTAGAGCAGTTTAAGTTACGAAAAATTAAACAAATTTGGGAAGGGTTGCCCGGTATTTTATACCGGCGATACGGGTATCTCGACCGACGTTGTGGAATTCGGTTCGAGGCTCTCGTGATGTCTCACATAGATCACCTGGCCCTGGAGGTCAAGCTGCAAGAGCCAGTGCGAGCCCATGTAAAAGGATCTCACGACCGTCGCCTGCATCGGGGACCTGTCCGTGATCCGGATCTGATGCGGATAAAGCAGCTTTTTGGCTCCATTCGATTCCAGCACGTTCACGTCGTCGAACAGGGAAGCTACGTAACGGGATGGGGGGCTCATGTATAGATCCCCAGGACTTCCGTGGGCAACAAGGCCATGGTCCCTGATCACGATCATCTTGTCCGCAAAGGAAAGGGCGTCATCGCTGTCATGCGTCGCTACCAGACAGGCGATGTTCTTCTCTTTCAAATAGGAGAACAGCCTTCTTCTCAGGTCGTTCTTCTTGAAGTTGTCGACCTGGCTGAAAGGCTCGTCGAGCATCAACAACTCGGGGTCTCTTGCCAGTGCCCTTGCCAGGGCAACTCGCTGCTTCTGACCCCCGCTCAGGTCCTTGGTCCTGACCTCGGCAAAAGGGAGCATGTCGATCAGCTCCAGGAGCTCCCGGGTCCTCCTGGCGGTCTCTTCCAGATCGACCCTGGAAAGGTACTTGGCGATATTGTCCTCGACAGAGGTAAAAGGCATAAGGTCGTAGTCCTGGGCCACGTATTTGAAAAAGGGCATCCCGGGAACCAGGTGATAAGCCGGCCCAAGGACAGGTTTCCCCTTCCATTCGATCGAACCCTTGTCGAGGTCAAGCAGCCCATAGACTGCCTTGAGCAGGGTGGATTTTCCGCATCCGCTCTCCCCCATGACGCAAAGGTGCTCTCCCTGATCCAGTACAAAGCTGATCCCTTCCAGGACCGGGGTTCCTGGCTGGTAGGCGAACGAGATGTCAGAGACTTTCAGCATCCCGCAAAAATACGGCTTAAAAGACAACAAAACCCGACTTGCGGCCCGAATTCATTACTTTTTTCCAAAAATTTGACTCTATCAAACATCCGCCTGAAAATTATTTGAATTCTGCAAATATTTGTTTGAATTTTATTAGTGTTTCTTAATGCTATGTTTGAAATTTGTATTGTATACAGAACTTCATCCGATGATCAAAAGGAACATCTTTGAATACCTCCCTGCACTGACCCTTTCTTTCTTGTTTTTCACAGTCGCAAGCTGGCATGCGCAGGCCCAGAGCGAACCCAAAACCCTGCATGCGCGGTTCATCACCGAGCCGATCACCATTGATGGCAACCTAGACGAAGAGGTGTGGAGGACGGCAGAGAAGGGTACTGATTTTTGGCAGTTCTTTCCCACGGACTCGGTCAGGGCAAAGCACCAGACGGAAGTGAGGGTACTTTACGACGAGACAACCCTGTACGTTTCTTTCAGGGCGGAATCATCAGGAAGCGACTATGTGGTATCCTCTCTGCGGAGGGATTTCGGGGGTACGACCAATGATAACGTCTCGCTGTTGTTTGACACCTTCAATGACGGGACAAACGCCTTCTTCTTTGGTGTGACCCCCTATGGAGTCCAGCGAGAAGGTCAGGTGTCCGAGGGTGGAACGAGTTTCAACAATACCTGGGATATCAAATGGCAGGCGGAAAGCCAAATGCACGAGGATCATTACAACGTTGAGATCGCCATTCCCTTCACCTCATTAAAATTCGTTGAGGGAGGGCAAAGCTGGAGGTTCAGGGCCTATCGCTGGAACCTGCAGACCAATGAGCAGAGCACCTGGGAAAGGGTCCCGCAGAATCAGCAGCTGTCAAGCCTGGCCTACATGGGCGTTTTGGAGTTTGAAAGGCCCCTGGGTCGATCGCGCACACCTCTGAGCCTCATCCCCTATCTCAATACGATCGCAGAGAGGGACTATGAAGTCCAGGAAAATGACCTGAGGTACAAGATCGGAGGTGATGCCAAGGTAGCCATCGGAAACGGGATGAACCTGGACATCACGATCAACCCTGATTTTTCAAACGTGGAGGTGGATGACATCATCACCAACCTGACCCGTTTCGAGATCCGTTTGCCTGAGAAGAGGCAGTTCTTTATCGACAACAGCGACCTCTTTGAGAGCTTTGGCAATACCTTCAACGAGGCCAGGCCCTTTTTCTCCCGGAGGATCGGGATCGCAACGGACACCGCCGACAATACGATCGAGAACCAGATCCTGGCCGGAGTGCGTCTAAGCGGAAAACTGAACAAGGACTGGCGGCTGGGATTTTTGAACATACAGACCGCGGAGGACAAACCCAACGAGATCCCGTCGAACAACAACAGCATGTTCGTTCTTCAACGAAGGATCTTCTCGCGATCCAACATAGGGGTCTTCTTCATCAACCGCCAGGCCTTTGGGGACTATGATTTCCTGGATGAATCCGACGAGTTCAACCGGGTCGTGGGTGCCGATTTCAATTTGGCCACGTCCAACAACGTATGGACGGGGAGGCTTTATGCACACAAATCCTTCCAGCCCGGTGACAGCGAGGGAAACTTCTCTTCCCAGGCCATGGTGAGGTACAACACGCGCAATTACACTTTTGTCACGGACCTGACCTTCGTGGACGAGGAGTTCAGATCGGACCTGGGCTTTGTGCCCCGGAACGACATTTTGAAGCACGGCATCTTCCTGGAAAAGAAATTCTACCCCCAATCAAGCCCTATAGGCCGTCACGCCTTCAACTTTTTGATGATCAATTTCTGGCGGCCCACCCTGGACTTCCAGAACACGGATCGGCTCTTCCGACTCAGGTGGGAAGCCGAATTCAAGGACCAGGCCACCCTGTCAGCGGGTGTTTCCAACGACTACATATACCTGACGGATGAATTTGACCCCACGCGAACAGATGACGCCGTGCCCCTCCCTGCAAATACGGACTACAGCTTTTACCGGGGAACTGCGGAATATCGCTCGAATGCGACCAAGCTGTTTACCTATGGTGGATCGGTCTCCGGGGGTCAGTTCTACAATGGCACCAGCTATTCCGTGGCTGGGCAGGTAGGTCTGCGATTCCAGCCCTGGGCCCAGATCAGCATGGCCCTGAACTATGACGGGATCCGCCTTCCCGATCCACACGCGGATGCGGACATCTGGCTCCTGACCCCCAGGGTGGAGATCACCTTCAGCAAATCCCTGTTCTGGTCCACCCTGATCCAGTACAGCAACCAGCGGGAGAACCTTGGCATAAATTCACGCCTTCAATGGCGCTTTGCCCCCCTATCGGATCTCTACCTGGTATACAACGACAACTACTACATCGATCCGGTGTCGCCGAGATACAGGTCGATCAACCTGAAAATCACCTACTGGCTAAACATTTGAAACCATGGAAAAACCGGAAAACCTCGAGGAATTCTACAAGCGTAAATTCGACTGGATCCCCGACAGCCTGCGCAAGGATATAGGCCACTTCAACATCTTCAAGCTGGACCCGTTCATCGGCAAGAACGCCAGGCCGGTTCCTTACAAGCGACGCGACTTCTACAAGATCATGCTGGTGATCGGTGGAGGCACGGTACACTATGCCGACAGGACCATTCGGGTCGAGAAGCAGGCCCTGTCCTTTTCCAATCCTCAGATCCCTTACAAATGGGAGAATACGGAAGAGATCGAGAGCGGGGTCTACTGCATCTTCGACAGGGCCTTTTTTGATGGCTATGGGAACATTGACAGCTTCCCGGTCTTCCAACCCCAGGGAGAGCATCTCTTTGAGCTGAGCCAGGACCAGGAGGAGAAAGTGGCCCGAATATTCAAGCGTATGTTTGACGAGATCAATTCGGAATACACCTATAAATACGACGCCATTCGCAACCTGGTCATGGAGCTGGTGCATTACGGGATGAAGATGAACCCCTTCAGCCATTTCGACAAAAGGGATTCCAACGCCTCGCAGCGCATTTCAACCCTCTTCCTGGAACTGCTCGAGAGACAATTCCCGATCGACGAGGACCACGTCAGGATGAACCTCAGGTCGCCATCGCAATTCGCCGAGCAGTTGAATGTGCACGTGAACCACCTTAACCGGGCCATCAAGGAGACCACCGGCAAGACCACCTCACAGATAATTGCCGAACGTATCCTAAAAGAATCCAAAGCTCTCCTGAAGAGCAGCCACTGGGCGATCTCTGATATAGCTTATGCGCTGGAATTCAAGGAAGTGACCCACTTCAGCAATTTCTTTAAAAAGCACGCAGAGATCAGCCCTTCCAAATTTCGGACCTCGCTTACATAGCACGGTTTCACGACAGCCTTGAAAATGCATAGTATCTATTCTATTTATGAAACTGATTGATTTTTGTAAACAGTCTTGAAGAATTTTTCTTAATTTCCCTAAAATTTAACATCATGGCAATCTATAACTTAACCGTTAACGGAAAAAAACAGCAGGTGGACGTGGATCCTTCGACCCCGGTGCTTTGGGTTCTGAGAGACCACCTGAACCTGGTCGGAACCAAATACGGCTGCGGGATATCCCAGTGCGGATCCTGCACGATCCATCTTGAAGGGGTCGCAGTCCGCTCCTGCCAGCTCCCCGTTTCCTCCATCGGAAACCAGGAGATAACGACCATCGAAGGACTGTCCGAGAACGGCGACCACCCGGTGCAGAAGGCCTGGTTGGAAACCGACGTCTACCAGTGCGGATACTGCCAGGCGGGTCAGATCATGACGGCGGCAGCCTTCCTGAAGAACAACCCGAATCCAAGCGACGAGGAGATCGAATCCGCCATGCATGGCAACCTGTGCCGCTGCGGAACCTACACGAGAATCAAAGCCGCCATCAAAGCCGCGGCCAATTCTTGAACAAACCTTTAAACCCATCAAAATGACCTTAGTAAAAACAACATACGGGCGACGATCCTTCCTGAAATCCACAGCGCTGGCAGGCGGCGGAATGATGCTGGGCTTCAGCTGGCTGGCCTCCTGCAACCCAAGCCCTGAGAAGATCAGAAAAATGCCCAAGGAATGGTTCAAGATCAACGGCTACCTGAAAATAGGCGAGAATGGAATGGTGAGCATCATGTCACCAAATCCTGAGATCGGGCAGAACGTCAAGACCTCCATGCCGATGATCGTGGCAGAAGAGCTAGACGTGAACTGGAATGACGTGCTGGTCGAGCAGGCGCCGCTGGACACTGCTATCTTCACGCGTCAACTCGCCGGTGGAAGCCAATCCATACGGCAGGGATGGGAAAGTCTTCGCATGGCTGGAGCAGCGGCAAGGACCATGCTGCGACAGGCGGCAGCCGATGCCTGGCAGGTTCCGCTTGCAGAGGTCACTTCGTCTGAAGGACTGCTGTATCACAAGGGCACCGGAAAATCGGCAACCTATGGGGAGATGGCCGCTGCGGCCTCCCAGGTTCCCGTACCCACCGAGGTGGAGCTCAAAGACGTCAAGGACTTCAAGATCATAGGAACCTCCAGAAAGAATGTTGACGGTCCGAAGATCGTTACCGGACAGCCCCTTTATGGGCTGGATTACAAGCGTGAGGGCATGCTCATTGCCATGATCGCCCATCCGCCCGCCTTTGGGCTTCGATTGAAATCGTATGACGGAAGCTCTGCGGAGGCCATGCCGGGAATAAAAGGAGTCTTCACCATGAAGACCTTCAATGACGGATACAGCAAAAGCGCCTTCGACACCAGTGCCTTCACAGACCTGGTGGTTGTCGTCGGAAACTCCACCTGGGAAGTGATGAATGCCAAAAAGGCGCTCCGAGTAGAATGGGAGCCCGCCCCGGAGATGACCGAGACCATGAGCCTGTTCGGGCGCGAGTTTCCCAAACGAACCCCGGCAGGACTTGAAAGCACCCAGGCTCACAAGACCCAGATGGCTGAAATGTCGGCCAAAGGAGGCAAGGAGGTAAGAAAAGACGGAAACCCCGAGGCCGCCTTCAAAAAGGCCGCCAAGGTGATCGAACGCACCTACACCTGCCCCTTCCTGGCGCACAACACCATGGAGCCCATGAATTTCTTCGCTCACGTCACCGCTGACAAGGCGGAGCTCGTGGGTCCTGTGCAAACACCCGAGTTCATGGAGAGGAGCGTTGCCGAGCGCCTCGGAATGTCACTGGAGCAGGTCGACATACAGATGACCCGCATGGGAGGAGGATTCGGAAGGAGGCTCTACGGGCATTTCCTCACGGAAGCCGCAGTGATCTCGCAAAAGATGAACGCCCCGGTCAAGCTGGTCTACTCTCGAGAGGACGACATGACCTTCGGGACCTATCGACCCTCGTATCACGCCACCTACCGGGCAGGCCTGGACGAGAACAACAACCTGATCGCCTTCCACGTGCGAACGGGAGGCGTGCCTGAAAGCCCGCTTGCGGCCAACCGCTTCCCTGCTGGTGCAGTCGACAACTACCTGGCGGAGGAATGGGCCATTGACTCGAACATCTCCGTGGGTGCCTTCCGCGCTCCGCGCTCCAACTTCATAGCAGGAGCGGAACAATCCTTCCTGGATGAGGTGGCTGAGCTAGCCGGAAAAGATCCGATCGACTTCCGTTTGGAGCTCCTGGAACGGGCCAAGAACGACCCAGTTGGAGAGAACAACGACTATGAGGCAGCACGCTATGCAGGAGTCCTGGAACTGGTCAGGGAAAAATCGGACTGGGGCAAGGAGGAATCCGGTGTGCACCGCGGGGTGTCCGCATACTTCTGCCACAACAGCTACGTGGCCCAGGTGCTTGACATGGAGATCGTGAACGGCAAACCCGTGATCCAGCGAGTCAGTTGCGCCATCGACTGCGGAATTGTGGTAAACCCGGATGCGGCGATCAACCTGGCCGAGGGTGGAATCGTGGACGGAATCGGACACGCCCTCTATTCACAGATCACCTTCAGGGAAGGCGCTGCCGAGCAGACCAATTTTGACAAGTACAGGCTGATCCGAAACGGAGAAGCCCCCAAATCTATCGACGTGCACTTCGTGCCTAATGAAGTTGACCCGACCGGGCTGGGAGAACCTCCCTTCCCTCCCATCATGGGAGCCGTGGCAAACGCCCTGTACAAGGCAACAGGAAAACGTCATTATCACCAACCCTTCCTGGCGGAAAATCAGCCCGTGCTGGGTTAGCGACATCATTGAAGTTTACACATAAGCGGACACATTCGACTCGGGTGTGTCCGCTTTTTTTGGAGGCAGAGCCGATATGAAACTAATTATCAGCGCGTAACAATAATTTTTGTATTTTAGGACGAATCAAATCAGGATTTGACCTCAATTCCTATCAATAGATCAACTATGTTACGCCTTACTCATCACACCCTCTCCAGGAACTGCTATGCCCTGGGATTACTTGTATCACTCTTATTTTTTTCAGCCCCGGTTCTTGCGCAGCAGCAGGTGGGCAGACCTTTGATCACCAACTACAGGTATCAGGACTATGAAGGAGGTCCGGCGAACTGGTGGGCCATTGAAGACCAGGATGGGGTAATGTATTTTGCCAATGGGGCCGGAGTTCTCGTCTACGACGGAGTCAACTGGTCCGTGGTGCCGGACAGCGGTTGCAGAAGCCTTGCGCAAGATGACAAAGGAAATATTTACGTAGGCAGGACCGGAGATATGGGCTACCTGGAAAAAAAATCAAACGGCGAATTGAAGTATGTATCCCTCAAAGATAAAATACCCGAAGAGCACAGAGATTTTCAAGACGTTTGGGAACTTGACTACTACAAGGGTAAAGTCATTTACAGAACAGAGTTCAAGCTCTATTTTTGGGATGGTGAATCTTTTGAAATCGTTGAATCCAAAGAAGGATATCATGTCGGAAAAATTATTGATGGGGTTTACTACTTGAGAATATGGGGCAGAGGCCTATGTTACCTGACCGAAGACAACACCTTCGAAGTGGTACCTGGCGGTGAGAAATTCGCGGATGAAAGAATCTATGTGATCTTGCCTTATGACGAAGAAAGAATTCTGATCGGCACGCGAACCCAGGGCTTTTTCATCTATGACGGCAAGGAATTTCACCCCTTCAAGACCGAGGCCGATGACCTGATAGAAGAGAATCTATACCTGCCCGGCGTTGCCCTGGACAATGGCAATTTTTTATTGAACACCTTTAGCGACGGAGCCTATCTTATAGATCATGAAGGAAAACTGATCCAGAAATTCACCACGGACAATGGATTGCAGGATGGCAGTGCCGACTTTGCCTTCGTAGACAGCCGAAACGTTCTTTGGCTGATGCTCTTCAATGGAATATCGAGCGTGAATATGAACACCTCTCTGACGGTGATCGATTCCAATATGGGACTTCCAACAAATGTGGTTTTCAGTGTTCATAAATTTGGAAACATCCTGTACATGGGGACCAACAACGGTATCTACACCCTTACGGATGGGGACAATCACGTGGAGTACATGGAAGGTACCTTTGGTCAGGGAAGGGTTTTCTTTGAGTTTGATGGAAGGCTGTTCACCGGTACGAGCGACATGGGATTCATGGAGGTTGAAGGATATACATGGAAATACGTGCGCGAAAGCATCAATTATGACCTAAGGGTGAACAATTTGGTAGTTTCCCGGATCGATTCCAATCGGGTATACGCTTCCCATAACCAGGGAATGGCGAGTTTTTACTATAACCGTGACAAACGACAATTTGAACTGGAAGACAACACTCTCGACATCATTCTTGACAACCAGGGCAATTTCGAGGAAAATGAAGACGGAAGTGCATGGTTGGGTCAACTTGACAACGAAAATCAGATCAGGCTATTTGTTCCCAAATACGTTGACGGAAAACTGAACTTCAAGGAATCTGAGATCAAAACCTTCGGTCCGGACGACGGACTGTCAGAAGGAAATATTGGATTCTGGAGGCACGACGACGAAATCCAGTTCTTTGTCAACAATGGTGATGGAATTCCAAAAACATTCATTTTTGACCAGACAGATCAAAAGTTCAAGGAAAAAGAATTCTACTTCAATAAAGTTTTGAAGGGAGAAGGAGGCGGGGTCTTTCCACCGGTTAAGGACGCAGAAGGAAAAATCTGGCTCCGAATTGAGGGGCAGCTTTACATCGGTCAAAAAGATGAAAATGGGGAGTATCAGATTAGCGAGCCCATTTTAAAGGAACTGACCAATTCAGCCATTTGGTGGGTGCACCCAGAAGATCCGAGGCCGGATGGAACCCAGGTCGCCTGGTTCCATGGCCCTGACGGAGTGATCCGTTACGAGGGAAACCTGGAGAAAACTCAATTGCCCGAATTCAAGACGCTGATAAGGAATATTTCCGTCTCGAACGACTCCGTAATTTACGCGGGTCATGTTGAGCTTCCTGAAAAGTTGGAGCTGAGCTCTTCGGACAACACGATCCGTTTCGGCTTTGCCGCTCCCTTTTTTATCTCCCAGAATCAAATGCAGTACAAGACCTTTCTCGAAGGCCTGGACGAAGATTGGTCGGAATGGGGCAAACAGGCGAACCGTGAATACATCAATTTGCCCCCAGGGAAGTACCGCTTCAAAGTCAAGGCAAAAAGCCTTTTTGGAGATGAAACCGAGGAGGCCTCAGTTGGATTCAGTATTCTTCCCCCCTGGTACCAGACCTGGTGGGCCTATGCCCTCTACGTCCTTGGGTTCCTGTTGCTGGTCTATGCCATCGTTCGGTCCAGGACACGCATTCTGGTCAACCAGCGCAAGGCGCTGGAGGAAAAGGTCGAGGCGCGCACCA
>CAZAZM010000045.1:0-15772 GCA_964489625.1 uncultured Flavobacteriaceae bacterium | reverse complement strand
CAGATCAATAGGGAACACCTGGCGGAAAACCTCGCCGAGGTAGAAGCGAAATACAACCTGGCGCTTGAGGAGCAACGGACCGAAGAGGAGAAAGGAAAGACTTTTAGGGCCCAGGTGCTTTTCTATGGGATGGCCTTTATCACGCTCACCTTTCTGGTGCTGGCCTTCATCTTTTACAAGAACTATAAACTTACAGAGCAAAACAAGCTCGAGCAGATTCACAACAACCTGCAGACCCGGATCATCAACGCTACCATTGACGCCAAGGAGAAAGAGAGGAAGTCCATTGCTGAGATCCTGCATGACAGCGTCAGCGCCCTGTTATCATCTGCCAATCTGCACCTGCAGGCCTCAAGAAGCCAGCTGAACGGAGATGCGCCTATCGAGATCACCAAGGCCCAGGAGATCGTGAACGAGGCCTCTGTGAAGATCCGCGATCTTTCCCATGAGCTGATCTCATCGGTGCTTTTGAAGTTCGGGCTCGCCTTTGCCGTTCACGACCTGTGTGAGAAATATTCGAATTCGGAGCTCGAGTTCATAAGCGATGACAATGGAATCAAGAGATACGACCAGAAATTCGAGATCAAGATCTACAATATCATTGAGGAGCTGACCAACAACATCATCAAGCACAGCAAGGCCAGCAACGCCTCCATCAACCTGATCGAACGAAATGGCGACAAGCTGATCATACAGATCATTGATGACGGACAGGGATTTGATGTGAAGGGAGCGCGCAGAAAGGACGGACTGGGCCTGAGCCACATTGATGCCCGGATCAAGATCATGAAAGGGGTTTTCAACATCAATTCCAAGGTGGGCGAGGGAACCAGCATCTTCATCTCCGTGCCGATCCACCAGCCGGAAGCCGTCGAGATCGCATAGCCGGGCCTTACCTTCTCGGAAACTCGATCACCTCCAGGTTTTTAATGTCGGATTTTTCTATTTCGAACCTCAGCATGGTTCTCGCCGTGTGAAAACCGTATTTTCCGACGGCTCCGGGATTCATGTGAAGGAGCCGGTGCTTTTTGTCGTACTGCACCTTCAGGATGTGGGAATGGCCTGAAATGAAGAGCTTTGGAGGATTAAGCCTGAGAATTTCCCTCACACGGGGCTCATAGCGACCCGGATAGCCCCCGATATGCGTGATCCAGACCTCGACCTCCTCGACTTTGAAGCGGTTGTCCAGGGGGAACTGGCTTCGGATCTCATGTCCGTCAATGTTCCCATAAACGGCACGCAGGGAAGCCACCTCCCGAATTCTGTCCGTAACCTGCGGATCACCTATGTCACCGGCGTGCCATACCTCATCCGCCTCCCGGCAATATCCCAGGATCTTATCGTCAATGTGTCCGTGCGTGTCGGACAGCAGCAGTATCTTGGTCGCCAATTCCCTGTTGATTAAAATGGTTATCTTTGCCAAGCGCAAAATTAAGGGTTTTTGAGATACTTCATTGAACTCGCCTACAACGGCCAGGCTTACCATGGATGGCAGATCCAGCCCGGAGATTCAACGGTTCAGGAAACCATTGAAGAGGCCCTTGGAAAGCTGCTTGGAGATAAGATCCCTGTCGTCGGCTGCGGAAGGACCGACACGGGGGTTCACGCAAGCCAGTTCTTTTTGCACTTCGACACGGCCCTTGAAGTCGATAAAGAAAAGTTAAAATACAGGCTGAATTCTTTTTTGCCGGACGATATCGCTATTTTTCGGATCCGGAAGGTGAAGGAGGAGGCACATGCGCGGTTTGACGCCTTCAGCAGGAGCTACGAGTACAGGATCCACAACGGCAAGAATCCATTCATGATCGGAACGGTGCTTCAGCTCAGGACACGGGGCCTGGACCTTGAAAAAATGAACGAAGCCGCGAAAATGTTGTTGGAGTATGAGGATTTTCAGTGTTTCTCCCGCTCCAAATCTGACGTCAAGACCTATCTTTGCAAGATCGAAGAGGCGGGTTGGAAGCAGGAAGGAGAGCTCCTGGTGTTTCAGATCACCGCGAACCGCTTTTTGAGAAACATGGTCAGGGCCATTGTGGGCACCCTGATGGAGATCGGTCGGGGCAAGAGGGAAGTCGCCGATTTCAGGAGGATCCTGGAAAGCAGGGACAGAAAGGAGGCAGGCCCCTCGGCCAAGGCGGAAGGCTTGTACCTGACACGTGTGAGGTACCCGGAACAAATATTCATAGACTGACATGTCTGACAGATCGGAAAAGGAGAAGGTAAGCGGAAAGGTGTACGACTACAAGTTGTTCGCCAGGCTGATGCGCTATGCAAGGAAGTATCGCACCCAGTTTGTCCTGTCGGCAATATCGGTCGTTTCCGTGGCTCTGTTTGCGGCTGTCAGGCCGACCCTGCTCAAGCAGGTGATCGATCAGTACATCTATTCCAGGAATGCGGAGCTGTTGCTCGTGTTCGTGCTCCTGATGCTGGGGGCATTGATCATGGAAGTCCTTTTCCAATTCCTCTTCATCTACTACGCGAACTGGCTGGGGCAGAACATCATCAAGGATATTCGGGCGCAGCTGTTCCGGCACCTGCTGCATTTCAAGATGGGCTATTTCAACAGGTCGTCGGTGGGAAGGCTGGTCACCCGCGTGGTCTCGGACATAGAGACCATAGCCAGCGTGTTCGGCGAGGGCCTGTTCATGATCATAAGCGACCTCTTGAAAATGGCGGTTGTGGCAGCGGTCATGCTGCTGATGAACTGGAAGCTGGCCCTGATCGTATTCTCCATCCTCCCCATACTGGTCTTCGCAACCAAGATCTTCCAAAAGGCCATGAAATCTGCCTTTCAGGAGGTCAGGACCCAGGTGGCCAACCTCAACAGCTTCGTGCAGGAGCGGATCACAGGGATGAGCATCGTGCAGTTATTCACCCGGGAAAAGATCGAATATGACAAGTTCAGGGAGATCAACGAGAAACACAAGAAGGCCTGGATCCGAACCGTCTGGTACAACTCCATCTTCTTTCCCGTGGCGGAGGTCCTGCCCTCGATCGCCATCGGACTGGTGGTATGGTACGGAGGGCTTAATGCGGCGACCAACAGCTCGGTGACCGCAGGTGAGATCATTAGCTTCATCATGATGAACAACATGCTCTTCAGGCCCTTGAGGCAGATCGCCGACAAGTTCAACACCCTTCAGATGGGCATGGTGGCTGCAGAACGCGTATTCAAGATCATCGATGCTGAAGAAAATGAGAATGACAAGGGAGATCTCCCGATCGAGCACTTCAAGGGGCGCGTGGAGCTCAAGGATGTCCGGTTCAGCTATATCGAGGGAGAAGAAGTGATCAAAGGCATTTCAGTGGAGGTGGAACCCGGGGAGACGGTTGCCATCGTGGGTGCCACAGGCGCGGGTAAATCCACCATCATCAACCTGCTCAATCGGTTTTACGACATCGATTCGGGTCAGATCCTCATTGACGGGCATGACATATACAGGTACAAGCTGCATGACCTTAGAGCGCAGATCGCGGTGGTCCTGCAGGATGTCTTCCTCTTCTCAGATTCGATCTTCAACAACATCACCCTGAAGGATGACAGCATCTCCCGGGAAGTGGTCGAAAAAGCGGCTAAGGAGATCGGTATCCACGACTTCATCATGACCCTGCCCGGAGGCTACGACTACAACGTCAAGGAAAGGGGAGTCATGCTCTCCGTGGGTCAGCGGCAGCTCATCGCCTTCCTGCGGGCTTATGTGACCAATCCGGCCATCCTGGTGCTGGACGAGGCGACCTCCTCCATAGACGCTCATTCAGAGAAGCTGATCCAGGATGCAACCGAAAAGATCACCCGTAACCGGACCTCGATCATCATCGCCCACCGACTGGCCACCATACAGAAGGCCGACAAGATCATCGTCATGGAAGACGGGAAGATCGTGGAGATCGGAAATCACAGGCAGCTGTTGAGAAAGAAGGGCTACTACAGCAAATTGTACAATATACAGTTCGTTCAGAAAAAGGCGAGTTAGCTGAGGTCCTCCTTGATGATATCGGCCAGTTCACCTATGTCCTCGAACAGGATGAAAGCCCCGTTGTTTATGTAGGAGATCTGACCCGACTCCTCCGAAACGATGAGCGCCAGGGCATCTGTCCGGGTCGTGATACCAAGCCCTGCCCGGTGCCTGAGCCCGAAATGGGAAGGGATCTCTATGGTGTTCTCTATGGGTAGTATGACCCTTGTTGCCGTGATCACATCATTTTCGACGATGACCGCACCGTCGTGCAGGGGACTGTTCTTATAGAATATGCTTTTCAGAATGGGCTTGTTCACCCTGATCTGCATCTCATCGCCGGTCATCTTGACGAATTCCAGGCTGTTGTTCCTTTTCAGGACGATCAGGGCCCCGGTCTTTATCCTCGACATCTCGTCACAGAAGCTCACGATGTCGTCAATGTGGTTGTTGGCGGCCAGTTCCGTCTTGAAGAGTTTGAAATTCTTTAGGAAGCCTTTTTTCGAAGCAATGTTCGTGGATCCCACCATCAGGAGGAACTTCCTGATCTCCTGCTGAAAGACGATGATCAGGGCGATGAATCCACCGCCAAGGAATTTGCCGAGAATGTCACTGAGCAGCTCCATTTGCAGTGCCTGGGTCAGCTTCCAGATGAGGTAGATGATGGCGATCCCGATAAAGATGTTGATCGCGGCCGTGCCACGGATGAGCCTGAAGATGTAAAAAAGGAGAACGGCTACCAGGACAATGTCCAGAATGTCCAGGAAGCTGATGTTCAAAAAATTGATCTGGTCCAAGGGCAGAGCTTTTTGTAAAAGTAAGAATTATTTTGAGCTTTGAACGATCTCCGTGCTGTCCAACGGGAGGCTGGCGGAAGCCAGGTGTGCACGGGCTGCCAGGTACTCCTGAAATCCCAGGTTCTCGCTGTAGATCAGTCTGAAGGATCCCTGCTTCCCGTCGGGGCAGCCCTTCAAAGCTTCCGCGATGCGGTCGACATCCTCGATGACATAGTCGCGGTCTCCTATGCGGCAATTCTCGCCGAGCAGGGTCAATCCGATCACGCAGGTTGAATCTGAAGTCATGGCCCCCCTATGGTCGAATTCGTCGGATCTGACAAAGTCGATCGGCGGGAAATCCACCAGGGAGATGCGCTGGTTCTTGCTGTCTGCAAAGCTGAAATAGTTCTTCATTCCCTCTTTCTTGTGCATGGAGTCCTTGTTCCGGTCCTGCTGCATGGTTTGCAGCACAGGGATGACCTCTTTCATGCTCAGACGGCGATCTATGTTGAAGATCCAGTGGGTATTAAGCATTTTGTTGGCCTTGTTCAGCACGGCCAGGGTGTCCTGGCCCGAGACCTCAAAAAAGATCCAGATGCTCGAGTGGTTCTCGGTCTGCCCGATCCCGTCTGCGGCGATCACCGGGAGCATCACCTCCTTTTTGGCGCAGCTCGCCAGAGTCAGAAGCAGGCAAAAAAGGAATAAAGATCTAAAGCGCATTGGACCAGGGTTTTATCTTTTCAATGATCTGTATGCTCTGTACTGCCTCACGCACGTCGTGAACGCGGAGGATGCTCGTTCCTTTCAACAGGGCAACGGCCTGGGCCGTTACGGTCGCGGCCAGGGCCTCCTCCGGGCCCGATTCCAGTACCCTGTACAGCATGGATTTTCGTGAAACACCTGTCAGGACGGGAAGTTCCAGGGCCTTGAGCAGCTCTGATCGCCCGAGCAGCTCGTAATTCTGCTCAAGGGTCTTGCTGAATCCGTATCCGGGGTCTATGATGATGTCGTTGACGCCCAGCTCCCTGAGCGTAAAAACACGTTCCGAGAAATAGAGGATGACCTCCCTGACCAGGTTATCATAACCAGTGTGTTCCTGCATGTCCTGTGGAGTGCCCCGCATGTGCATGATGACATAGGGAACCTGGAGCTCGGCAATCGTCTTGAACATGGAATCATCCAAAGACCCGGCTGAGATGTCGTTGACCATAGCAGCTCCTGCCTCAATGCTTTCCCTTGCGATCTGGCTTCTGAAAGTGTCTATCGAGACAAGGAGATCGGGAAATTCCTTCAGGATGGACCTCAATGCGGGCAGGAGCCTTGACCGCTCCTCCTCCAGGCTCACGTGCTGGGCTCCGGGTCGGGAAGAATAGGCTCCCAGATCGACAAAGGTCGCACCGTCACTGACCATGCGTTCAACTCTTTTCAGGATCTCGGATTCCCCGGTGTATCTTCCCCCGTCGTAGAAGGAGTCGGGGGTCAGATTGAGGATGCCCATGACCTTCGGTGTTTCCAGGTCTATGAGCTTTCCGAGGCAATTGATGGATTTTCTCATCTTGTGCGTGTCAATATTGTTCAGCTGCCTGTTTTTGACCTCACGATCTTTGACATCCGGGGAGCTTCGTATTCCGACATCTGCCTGAGTAGATCTTCTATCGACTCGCTCACGAGAAGCATCTCTCTGTTCTCCTTGCTCAAAAAGCCCTCCCTGACCATGTGGTCCAGCTGCTGAATCGTGGGATCAAAGTAGTTCCTCACGTTGAGCAGGCCCACGGGTTTGGACTCGATCCCCAGCTGCCCCAGTGTCAGGGCCTCGAATACCTCGTCCAGGGTTCCAAAGCCCCCGGGCATGGCGATGTATCCGTCAACCAGCTTGCTGATCCGCACCTTTCTCTTCGACATCTTCCGGGTGACGATCATGCGCTCGACCCGGGTATGGGCAACCTCTTCGTGTCGCAGCAGGCCCGGGATCACCCCGATCACCTCACCACCCTCGTCGATGATGGCGTCTGCAATGGCCCCCATAAGCCCGATCTTCCCGCCTCCGTAGACCATTCCGATTCCGGAGCGGGCCAGGTACCTTCCGAGGTCTCCTGCGCACTTCGCATATTCTTCACTGAAACCTTTGCTCGAACCGCAAAATACTGCCAATCGTTTCAAATTCCTACTGTTTAGAGGGTGCTACTTTTTTGTAAAAATAAGCAAAGCGAGGGTATATTATCGGCAGTTTTTCATAATTTCGTCTGACTCATTATCCAAAGAAAGATTATTCATCAGATGGAGAATACCTCAAGCCAGTATGATGCCGTAGTGGCCCGGTGCCGCTCGTTGTTCATCAACAAGATGGCGGATTACGGCAGTGCCTGGAGAATACTCAGGATCCCTTCGCTCACCGATCAGATCTTTATCAAAGCACAGCGCATCAGGCAGTTGCAGGAGACCGGGAAGAGAAGGGTCGAGGAAGACGAGATCCCCGAGTTCATCGGCATCATCAATTACTCGGTCATGGCCCTGATCCAGCTCGACAGGGGAGTGGCGGAGCAACCGGACCTGGAACTGGAGGAGGCGACAGCCCTTTACGATGAGTACATTCAGAAGACCAAGGCCCTCATGGAAGACAAGAACCACGATTATGGGGAGGCCTGGAGGGACATGCGCATCAGCTCGCTCACCGACCTGATCCTGCAGAAGCTGCTTCGCGTCAAGCAGATCGAGGACAACAAGGGCAAAACCCTGGTTTCTGAAGGAATAGACGCAAATTACCAGGACATGATCAACTATGCGATCTTTGCCCTTATCCTGATCGAAGAAAAAGAGAACAAGCAATGAACTGGATCACACAGATCGTAAGGCTGCTGGTATCGGCAACCTTTATTTTTTCAGGCTTCGTCAAGCTCGTGGACCCTTTGGGATCCGCATACAAGTTTGAAGAGTATTTTGGCGCGGACGTGCTCAACCTCGAGTTCCTGGCGCCCTTCGCCCTGCAGTTTTCCATCCTGCTCATCCTGGCGGAGATCATGCTCGGGGTGATGCTCCTGGTGGGTTACAAACCCAGGATCACCGTGTGGAGCCTGTTCGTTCTCAGCCTGATCTTCCTGTTTTTGACCTGGTATTCGGCCTATTACGACAAGGTGACGGATTGCGGATGTTTCGGGGATGCCGTCAAGCTGACTCCCTGGGAGACCTTCTACAAGAACGTGGTCCTGATCGTTCTCGTGATCTTCCTGATGATCCGGGTCTATGACATACAGCCGATCGGTTCAGAGATCGTGGCCAAATGGATCTCCCTGGTTTCCCTGGTGGTTTTTGCGGGGATCGTATTCTATGTGCTTCGCTACCTGCCCATCATGGATTTCAGGCCCTACGCTGTGGGCAAGAGCATCCCCGAGGGGATGGCCATTCCTGAGGACGCCGAGAAACCGGTCTATGAAGACACATGGATCTACAACGTTGATGGCGAGGACCGGGTCTTCAGTACCGAGGACAAGCCCTGGAACATTGAAGGAGCGACCTTTGTGGATCGCAAGACCCGTACCCTGAAGGAAGGCTATGTTCCTCCCATCCATGACTTCACCATGGAACGCGACGGGGAAGACATCACGGAGATGCTGATGGAGGAGGACAGGTTGATGCTTGTGGTCTCCTACAACCTGCAAAAGGCGGACCCAAAGGGTCTTACCCAGGTGAGCATCTTCACCGAGAAGGCCATGGAAAAGGGCTACAGGGTCTATTTCTTTTCCGCTTCCACCCAGGAGGACTATGACAGGCTGAAAAAGGAATTCGGACTGGACTTCGAATTGCTCTTCTGTGACGAGACGACCCTGAAGACCATCGTGCGATCCAACCCGGGTGTCGTGACCCTGGACAGGGGCACCATCACCGGTAAATGGAGCTGGAGACAGCTCAAAGGCGTGGAATTAGATTAACTGAACGATTTTGAAGCAGGCATTGCTGGTTTTTATCGGAGGAGGGCTGGGCAGCGTGGCGAGGTATTGGCTGAGCCTGAAGCTGAATAATTTTGAGAATGCCATTCCATTCGGAACCCTCCTGGCCAACGTGCTGGGAAGCCTGATCATCGGCCTCATCTTCGGTTATTCCGCGAAGACGGGATACCTCAGCCAGACCAATTCGCTGTTGCTGGCAACCGGATTCTGCGGAGGTTTCACGACCTTTTCGACCTTTGCCTATGAGAACCACCTGTACATCAAAAGCGGGGAGTACTTCAACCTGCTTCCCTATCTCGCCGTCACCCTGTTGCTGGGCTTTGGAGCCGTATTCGCGGGACTATACCTGTCCCGTTGGCTCTGATCCTGTCGGTTCAATGCTTTCCATAGGCCATGACCCCTGCACTCACCTCCAGGTCGAGGTGGTTCTGAGACGGGGGGATGGGACAGGAATACTCTGAGTTGTACGCACAATAGGGATTGTAGGACTGGTTGAAGTCCAGCGTGATCTCATCGCCTTCGGGAACCCTCAGGTCCATGTAGCGCCCGCCTCCGTAGCTGCTGTTCCCGTTGGTCCGGTCCGTAAAGGGTAGGAAGAGATAGTCGCTGTATTCCGGGTCTGTCAGCAGGTCCTGGCTCTGGTAGATCTCCAGGGAGCATGGCTGGCCTTTCAGGGTGAAGTTTGCCGTGGCGAAAAGCCTGTACACCGGAAGACGATCTGTGGTGGTCTTCATCATGAAGGGTTGGCTGTCTTCGTGAAAGGTCAGCCTGGCCTTTATCCTGAAAGAAGTGTCTACCGGGAAGAACTCCAGTTCCTCGAAAGTGGCGAGGTCCTCCTCGGTCAGGGGGGACTCTTCCTCGTTGGCGAACTGGGCATTCAACTCTGCCTGAAAGGCCATTGCCTCTTCAAAGGGGCTGCTTTCCTTCGGGCCGCAGCTCGCGACCAGGCAGAGGAGCAGCAAAGCAAGCGCTTTTTTCATGATGTCAATTTTTTCTGGTTACCTGTTGTCACGGAAACAATTCAGAGCTAAAGATAGAGATTAAGAAACTATATTTACGCCATGCTGAGCAAATTGATCCATCCCTACAAAGGTTTGTCCAGGGAAGTCTGGTTCCTGGCCCTGACCACGCTGGTCAACAGGGCGGGCGCCATGGTGATCCCCTTTCTGTCGCTCTATCTCACGCGTTCACTGGGCTTCAGCATGGGCCAGGTGGGATGGATCATGACCTGCTACGGCCTGGGCTCGGTCATGGGGGTATTCCTCGGGGGCAAGCTTTCCGATCATCTGGGCTACTACAGGGTCATGCTCTGGAGCCTTAATGTCACGGGCCTGGTATTCCTGGGCTTGCAGTTCATAGAGAGCTTCTACGGGTTCTGTGCCGGGATCTTCGTCCTGACCCTGGTGGCAGACATGTTTCGACCGGCCATCTGGGTGGCCCTGGACGATTACAGCAAGCCTGAGAACCGCAGGCGATCCGTCACCCTGATCCGCCTGGCGATCAACCTCGGGTTTTCACTGGGCCCCGCCCTGGGAGGCCTCATCATAACCTACATCAGCTACAAGGGGCTGTTCTGGGTGGACGGCATCAGCTGTCTGGTCGCCGCATGGGTCATTTTCAGGTATCTGAAACAGAAGAGCCCTGTGGCCACGGAAGAGGAAAAGGTCGCCAAACGGGCCTTTTCTCCCTATCGGGACAGGCAATACCTGGTCTTTTGGCTGGCCATGTTCCTGGTTGGATTCACATTCATGCAGTATTTCTCGACCATTCCCCTCTACTACAACCAGGTGCTGGGAATGAGCGAAGGCAATATCGGACTCATGCTCGCCATGAACGGCTTTTTGATCTTCTTGCTTGAAATGCCCATCGTTCATTCCCTGGAAAATGGTCGCCTGGAGGACCTCAAGATCGTCATTGCCGGAACTTTTATGCTGATGCTGAGCTTCGTCGTTTTGAACCTGGCGCCCTGGGTCAGCGTCGCCATCCTGGGCATTGTTCTGATGTCCTTCGGGGAGATGCTGGGCTTTCCCTTTTCCAACTCCTATGCCCTGGATCGCTCCCGCAGGGGAAGCCAGGGAGCCTACATGGCCCTGTACAGCATGTCCTTTTCCTTTGCGCACATCCTGGGTCCCAACACGGGCCTCCAGTTCTCGGAGAGGTTCGGTTTCGAGGCGACCTGGTACCTCATGGGAGGCATTTGCCTGGTGGCCTGCATCATTCTGTTGGCATTGAGTCGGAAGGCGTGAGCCTGGCCAGGTAGTCGTAGTGCTCTCCCTGCAGCACGAGCTCGCATCTCAGCCCGGCTGCGGAGGCATGGAGCTGCAGGTTGTAGAAATCCACGTAGAGCCACGGGAAAGGTTCGCCCCGGAGTTCCTTGTAAAAGGTCTGGAAGGTCACTTCCCCGTAATAATGGTCTGCAGGCAGACTTGGAAGCTCGTCTTCATCATCTTCTTCAAAATCCGCGGATTCATACATATAGATGATGTCGGAGGAGTCGGCAAGGATCTGCCCGCCGGGTTTGAGCAGCTGCCTCAAGTGTTTCAGGAGACGGGTCAGTTTTCCGAGCTTGCTGCAAATGCCCATGCCGTTCATCAACAGAAGCAGGGTGTCATAGCGTTCTTCTTTTAGCTCCCAGATGTCAAGGACCTCTGCCGAGGCAAGGCCTCTTGCTCTGCAGGTCTCTACGGCTCCTGCCGAGACGTCTATGGCCTTTACTTCCAGTCCCTTTTCCTGCAGCCACAGGGCATGGGAACCTGCACCGCAACCGATGTCCAGCACCTTGCCCCGCGAGAGGTCCAGGGCCTCGCGCTCCAGGGCGGGCATCTGCTCGTAGCTTCTGAACAGATAGGGCAGGGGCAGCTCGTCCATTCCGCCGACCGAGGTCCAGGTGCGGATGTTCTCCCAGGACCGCCCCTTGACATAGTCCAGCATGGCAGTTCCCATGATGTCCGGTCCGTTCCTGTGCTTTTCTTTCTCTTTAGCCATGGATGATTGCTTTTTCCCCGATCAGTGTTGTGCCCATTCCGGAAACGCGGACAGGCTGATGTCGAATATCGCGGTCGCCAGGTAATAGGTGGCCAGGGTCACGATGACGACCCCGACGAAATTCAGTGCGATCCCGGTTCGGGACATGTCGATGACCTTGAGCCTCTTGGTCCCGAAGATGATGGCGTTCGGGGCGGTTGCCGAGGGCAGCATGAAGGCCAGGGAGGCCGAGATCGTTGCGGGCAGCATGAAGAGCAGGGGATTGAACTCGATGCTCATGGCCAATCCCGCCAGCACCGGCAGAAAGGTCTCCACCGTCGCCACGTTGGAGGTAAGCTCCGTCAGGAAGGTGATCAGCAGGGATACGGCCAGCACGATGATGAAGGGATGCACTTCCTTGAGCCAGACCAGCTGATCCCCAAACCACTGGGAAAGCCCGGACTCCTTGAATCCGCTGGCAAGCGCAAAGCCCCCGCCAAAGAGGAGAATGATCTCCCAGGGGATCTTTTCGGCCGTTCGCCAGTCCATGATGAACCGGCTCTTGCTGCTCCTTGCCGGAATGAGAAAGAGCACTATGGAGATGGCTATGGCCACGATCCCGTCATTGAGGTATTTCGGATGCTTGAACAGGCTCGACCAGCCCTTGATGGTGATGGAGCCCAGCTCCAGGTCTGCCCGGGTGAACCAGAGCAGGGCGAGGAGCACGAAAAAGAAGGCGATGATCTTCTGTTCCCGGATCCAGGGTCCCAGCTTCCTGTATTCCTGTGCGATGGTCTGGTTGTCGATGCTCTTCCAGCTCCCCTTGTGCCTTCTGACAAAGACCAGGTAGAGGTACAGGAAGGTGATCGAGAAGAGGATCAGGAAGATCGGGAAGGCGTAAAAGAACCAGGCGGCAAATGAGATCTCGGGGGCATTGGGAAAATAGATCGCGAAGATGCGGGCGAAAGACAGGTTTGGCGGGGTGCCCACCAGGGTGGAGATCCCTCCGATCGATGCGCTGTAAGCCACCGCAAGCAAGAGTCCCGTAGCGAAGGGCTGTATGCTGGCACGGCTGTTCACCTCCTCCAGCTTCAAAATGATGGAGATCAGTATGGGCACCATGAGCATGGTCGTTGCCGTGTTCGAGATCCACATGGACAAAAAGGAGGTCGCCAGCATGAATCCGAGCATCATGCGCGCCGGGCTGTTCCCGACCATGAGCATCAGCTTCAGCGCTATTCTGCGGTGCAGGTTCCATTTCTGCATGGCCAGGGCGAACAGGAAGCCCCCCAGAAACAGGAAGATGATGTCGTTGAAGTAGTTGCCGGCGACTTCTTTCCCATTCATCACTCCCAACATGGGAAAGAGCACAAAGGGCAGCAGGGAGGTCACGGCCAGGGGGACGATCTCCGTGATCCACCACAGGGCCATGAGCAGCGCCACGGCCAGGGTGTAGGTGATCTCAGGCTTGCCGGGCTCGAGGTCGGCACCGAAGACCAACAGGAGAAAGAGCACAGGTGCAAAGAGGAACAAGCCCCACTTGATCCGGTTCCCTTTTCCATTGGATGTAGCTTCCATCATGCCGCCGCCTTATTTTTTCATTAGGTTGAACTCGATGGACGAGGAGGTGAACACCGTGTGCGTCTGGGACTGGAAATCCTTCTCGTCGGCCTTGTAGATATTGGGTACGAAGGTCTGCGGGTTGAGGTCGATAAGCGGGAACCAGGTGCTCTGGACCTGCACCTGCAGCTTGTGCCCCTTTCTGAAGGTGTGGTACACGTCCTGCAGCTTGATGTTCACCGCGGTCTTCTGATTCGGGACGAATGGCTCCGGTGAGGAGAAGCTGTTCCTGAACCTGCCCCGCATCACCTCGCTCCTGACCATCAGGTGATAGTTGCTCAGCTTGAGATGGTCCTGCATCTCCTCGTTGCTTTCCCTGGGCTCCATGGGGTGCACGTCGATGATCTTGACCACCCAGTCGGCGTCGGTCCCCGTTGTGGCCACCTGCAGTTTGGCCAGGATGTCCCCGGCCAGGGTAAGGTCCTCGTCGAGCACCTCCGTCTCAAAGACCAGGACATCGGGCCTCCTGGCCGCGAATCGCTGGTCGTCCGTCATGTATTTCCGGGGAGTGAAAACGGTTTTGATGTCTTCGGAGTAGGGGACGGGATGCTCCAGGTCGCTGAAGAAGCGAATGCCTTTTTCCTTTGGCTGCTGCTCCCCGCTCTTTTGCTCTCTCAGCTTCCGGTTCTCCGACAGGAAGTAGGTTCTCTTCTGCAATCCCTTCGGGGGCCAGCTCTCATAGCGGCTCCAGGACCTGCTCCCGGTATCAAACACATAAGCCTCGGGCAGACCGGACTCCGGGCCGCCTTCCCCCTTCAGGAAATGGGCGAAAAAACGGGATTCGATCTCCCGCTGGAAGAAGTCTGAGATTGAATCTCCGAAATAGTAGTTCCCGACTGCGTTCCTGGTGTTCGTTCTCGACCATCCCCCGTGGTCCCAGGGCCCGAAGACCAGGGTATTGTAATTGCCCGGATTGTGTCGCTCTATGTTCTTGTAGGTCTCGAGGGGCCCATAGAGGTCCTCGGCGTCAAACCATCCCCCGACCACCATGGTGGCAACGCTGGGTTTGATGTTCTTCAGGTGCTGTATGATTCCCTTTTTCTGCCAGAGCGTATCGTAGTTCGGGTGCTCGGTAAGCTCCTTCCAGAAGAAATCCTTCACTCCCTTCTCACTGCCTGCCCCGGGATCGTCAATCGCCTCGTAGTTGAAATATCGGTCCAGGTTCTTCAGGGGCCCGGCGTCGAGAAAGAACTGGTACTGGTCATCGGTTTTGAGGTCGGGCATCTCGTACCACACCGTGTCGGTGGGCTCGCTTTTGGGGGTTCCAAAGACCGGGGTCGCCCGGAAATAGCTGAGCAGATAGGCGCCGTTGTGATGGAAGTCGTCAAAGAAGAAGTCCCCAATGCAGGCCTGGGGAGAAGTCGCGCGGAGTGCCGGGTGCGCGTCAATGGCCGAATAGGTGGCATAGAAGCCCGGGTAGGAGATCCCGTAGGTTCCCACCTTGCCGTTGTTGTGCGGAACGTGCTTGATCAGCCATTCGATGGTGTCATAGGTGTCCGAGCTCTCATCGACCTGGCTGTCCGAGCTCTTCTCCGGGATGTAGGCCCTCATGTTGTCATAGGTCCCCTCGCTCATCCAGCGGCCGCGCACGTCCTGGTAGACCACGATATAGCCTTCTTCCATCATGTACCTGTTGGGGCCGATCCGCTCGGGGTATTCGTCCTCTCCGTAAGGGCGGCAGCTGTATGGCGTTCGCTTGAGGAGTATGGGATAGGTCCTGGAGGTGTCCCTGGGGGTGTAGATGCTGGTGTGCAGCCGGATCCCGTCCCTCATCTCAATGGTCACCTCCCGCTTGGAGTAGTGATCCCTGACGTACTGCTTGTCGTCCGTGCCGGCCTCGGTCTCTGCGGCCTCCCTGCATGAGAGGCAGATGAGGCTCACTGCCAGGAGCAGCAGCAGGATCCGAACGATTTTTCTCATAGGTTGAAAGGCCATTTCTCCGTAAATCTACAAAAGTAAAGGCAATCCCGGCAAGGAATTCTCGAACGGCGTTCTACATATTCCTCCTGTACTGGCCTCCGACCTCGAACAGGGCCTCGGTGATCTGCCCGAGGCTGCAGACCTTCGAGGCTTCCATGATGCTCTCGAAGACGTTGCCGTTCTCAAGGGCAGTCCTCTTCAGTTGCGCGATCCTCTCCTTCGCTTCGGGACCATAGGCCTTGTGGAGCTGCCTCACCGTGTTGATCTGGCTCTGCTTCTCCTCCTCGGTGGCCCGGATCACCTCCCTGGGAAGCACCGTTGGTGAGCCCTTGCTGTTGAGGAAGGTGTTGACCCCGATGATGTCGATCTTGCCCATGTGCTTGAGCTCTTCGTAATAGAGGCTCTCTTCCTGGATCTTTGAGCGCTGGTACATGGTCTCCATGGCGCCCAGAACCCCTCCTCGCTCGGTGATCCTGTCAAATTCGGCATAGACGGCTTCCTCGACCAGGTCGGTGAGCTCCTCGATGATGAAGGACCCCTGCAGCGGGTTCTCGTTCCTGGCCAGTCCCAGCTCCTTGTTGATGATCAGCTG
>CAZAZM010000044.1:9707-16423 GCA_964489625.1 uncultured Flavobacteriaceae bacterium | reverse complement strand
ACCCTTCGTACTGCTGACCTTTGTCAGGGGGCTGGAGCGGGATGTGGAGAGGCACAAAAAGATCGCCAGGATCACTTTCCCCATCTGGCTGTACGTGACCGTGAGCGGGGTTTTGGTCTATGCCATGATCTCTCCTTATTACTAGGCGTTTTCTGGTCCGCAACATTTGTCCAGGTGGCGCTCTTGGATTATTTTTGCAACATCGTTTTTGCAACATCGTTTTCATAACTCGCAGCATGCTCAGAGGAATTCGCATAAGAAAAGAAAAAGGGCCCTTGTGGTGGGTTTTGCCCGTGCTAGCACTCTTCTTGTCCTCGGGGAACCTGAGGGCGCAGTGCGCCATGTGCAGGGCCGTGGTAGAGCAGGGAGGCGAGGAGGTGGCCGAAGGGATCAATTCGGGAATCGTCTACCTGATGGCTTTTCCCTACCTGGTGGTGGCCGTGGCCTCCTACCTGTTTTACAGGAATTGGAAGCGCAGTTCTGCCGCCTCATGATCCGGGCCTTCCGATTTACGGGATATAATTTGAGAAATTGTGTAACATTTTTTTCAAGGCCTCGTCATATTAATCGAATTCCAATATTGAAATCACTTTTATGAAAGCACCACTAACCCTGATCCTGTTTTTCAGTTTCTTTCTATCCCTCCAGGCTCAGGACCCGGACCTTGCGAATAAGAGATGGACACTGGAGGATTGTGTCAATTACGCCCTGGAGAACAACATCCAGGTGAAGCAGAGCGAGAACAACATAGACCTTGCGGAGGTAGACAAAAGACAGGCCATCGGCAATTTCATCCCTAACCTCAACATCAACAGCTCGGCGGCCTGGAACTCGGGTCTGACCACGGACGTTGCCACGGGGCTGCTCGTGAACCAGACCTCCCAGACCACGCAGGGGGGCATCTCCTCTTCCGTACCGATCTACCGCGGGCTCAGGAACCAGAACGAGCTGAGAAGGGCCGAGCTGAGCATCCTCGCCAGCCAGTACCAGCTTGACAAGATGAAGGACGACATCTCCCTTTTCGTGATCAACGCCTACCTTGACGTGCTATTTGCCAAAGAGGCAGTGAACGTCGCCAAGCCCCAGGTGGAGATCACCCGGGAGCAGCTGGAAAGAACCACCCGCCTGGTTGAGGCCGGAACCCTGCCCCAGGGAGACCTGCTCGACGTGCAGGCCACGCTAGCCAATGACGAGCAGAACCTGATCATCACGGAGAACAACGTGCGACTCGCGCTGATCAGCCTGGCTCAGCTGCTGCAGCTGGAAGACTATGACAATTTCCAGGTGGCGGACGAAGAGATAGAGACCCTGCCCCTGTTGAACCTGGCCGACTACTCTGTGGACAAGATCTACCAGACGGCTCTTGAGAACAGGAACGAGATCAAGGTGGCCAGGACCAACATAGAGATCGCTGAGGCAGACATCAAACTGGCAAAAGGGGCCCTTCAGCCTACGTTGGCAGGCTTCTACCAGTGGAACTCACGGTACTCCGACAGGGACATCATCACGGGCGCTGAGATCGATCCCAATGATCCCACCCGTATCATCGGACAGGTGGAGACCACGGGAGACAACGTGATCTCGCCGAATTTCATTGCCACC
Source organism: uncultured Flavobacteriaceae bacterium (assembly GCA_964489625.1). Taxonomy (GTDB): domain Bacteria; phylum Bacteroidota; class Bacteroidia; order Flavobacteriales; family Flavobacteriaceae; genus Lutimonas. The sequence continues at coordinate 14,821 of CAZAZM010000044.1, read as the reverse complement.
ACCGGGCCAGCGGAAAGCTTTTTCGACCAGATCGACCGCAACAAGGGTTATGCCTTCGGCCTGAGCCTGAACATCCCAATATTGAACGGTTTCAACGCCTCGAACAACGTGAGGAGGGCCAAGATCAACCACGAGCAGCAGAAGTACCAGCTGGAGCAGGAAGAGCTCAACCTGGAGCGGACCATTCACCAGGTCTATGCCGACGCGGTCGGTGCTCTCAAGCTCTACGACGCGACCAAGCGCTCTTTGGAAGCCCGGGAGGTCTCTTTCGAATATGCCCAGGAGCGATTTGACGTGGGCGTCCTGAACTCCTTTGACTTCAGCCAGATCAAGAACAGGCTGGTCCAGGCGAACTCAGACTTTCTCAGGGCCAAATACGATTTCATCTTCCGGGTGAAGTTGCTGGAGTTCTACTATGGAATCCCGGTCCATAACCTCAACTAGCCGCAAAGAAATAGATCAAAGAACAGCATGGCACTGATCCTCTGCATCGAATCCGCTACCAAGAACTGCTCCGTTTCCCTGGCCAGGGATGGAGAGGTGATCGCGATCCGGGAGCTTTGGGAAGAGAAGTTCTCACATGCCGAGAAGTTGCACAGCTTCGTGCTGGAAGTGATGGCCTCCTCGGAGCATGAGCTCTCCGACCTGGATGCGATCGCAGTGAGCAAGGGCCCGGGTTCCTATACGGGCCTCAGGATCGGGGTTTCGACGGCCAAGGGGCTTTGCTATGCCCTCGACAGGCCGCTCATCTCGGTTCCCACCCTGGAAAGCCTGGCACGACAGGTCAACTGTACAGAAGGCTCGATGATCGTTCCCCTTCTCGATGCCCGGCGCATGGAAGTCTACTCGGCGGTTTTTGATAAGGACTATGCCCGAATCCGTGAAACGCGGGCCGAAGTGATCGGTCCGGAATCCTTCTCAGAGTACCTCGAGAGAGGAAAGGTCTGTTTTCTCGGTGACGGAGCCAGGAAGACTCGCGAGGTCATCCGGCACCCGAACGCGGTGTTCACCGATCTCAGCTACCCTTCATCCAGGGAGATGGCTGCCCTGGCGGAGACCCGGTTCCAGAACCAGGAATTCGAGGACCTGGCCTATTTTGAACCCTACTACCTCAAGGATTTCATAGCCGGCAAGCCCAAGCGATACTTTTAGATACAGGCCACAAGTCAGAAACTGATGTCGATCTGTTCCAGCGCCTTGTCCGTGCTTTTGACCGGGAGCTTGCAGGCCCCGTCGATGCAGACATAGATGGTGGTCTCCTTTTCATTGTACTTGTGCTGGAGCAAAGGCAGGGAGCTTGCCTTCTTGCTCCCGGCGATCAGTTTGTTTGGGATGAATTCCCGGTTGATCTCCCGGACGAGCTGCCCGGCCTCCGGGCCCACCACGGCGATCTCGTAGTAATCCCCCAGCAAGTTTGCGTAGAGCCCTAGCCATCGGGCCGAACCGGCCCCGTATTCGACCAGGTTCCGTTTCATGTTGTTCAGCATGGTCCTGGCGCTGTTCTGGTAGTGCCTGTTCCCGTAATAATGACCCAGCCTGAAGAGGTTGTCCGCCATGATGGCATTGGAGGAAGGGATCACGTTGTCGTCGGTCTCGATCTTTCTCGAGATCAGGCTCTGCTCCCGATCCGAAGTGAAGAAGAACATCTTGCTCCTGTCGTCATAGAAATGGTCATAGCAGTAATCCGCGAACTGCTTGGCCGACTGCAGCCAGGTTTCTTCCAGGGTCACTTCGTACAGCGAGATATAGGCGTCGATCAGGGTTGCGTAGTCTTCCAGGTAGGCGTCGATGGTGCTTTTCCCGGCCTTGTGGTTCCTGTAGAGCCCCCCGTCGGGCTGCACCATGTTGCGTTGGAGGAAGTGAGCGCTCTTCAGGGCCATCTCCAGGTAGCGTTCCTCTTGAAAGGCGGCGTAGGCATCTACATAGCCCTTGAGCGTGAGCGCGTTCCAGGAGGTCAGGATCTTGTCATCGAGCCTGGGCCTCACCCGTTTCGCCCGCTCCTCCAGCAAGGTCTGCTTCCATCCTTCCACCTTGTCCCTGAGTGCAGGCAGCTCAAGACCCTGCTCCTTGCAGAAGGTCTCATCCGATACCGACCGGATCAGGTGGTAGACGTCCTTTTCCCATTTTCCGTAGTCGTTGATGTTGTAATAGGCTGCGAACAGGTCAAAATCCGATCCCAGGATGCTTTGCAGCTCCTCCCGGGTCCAGACGTAAAAGGCGCCTTCCTCCAGCTCGCCCTGCTCGTTCTCGCTGTCCGCGTCGAGCGAGGAATAGAACCCGCCGTTCCCGTCGTAGAGCTCGCGCTCCAGAAAATCTGCGGTTTCCCTGACCACTTCCCGATACAAGGCCTCCCCGTTCGCCTTGAAGGCCCTGGAATACAGGGACAGCAGCTGCCCGTTGTCGTACAGCATCTTCTCAAAGTGGGGGATGTGCCAGTGGTCATCCACCGAATAGCGGGCAAAGCCCCCGCCCACCTGGTCATAGATGCCCCCGTAGGCCATCTGGGTTAAAGAGGTGCTGACATAGTCCTTGATCTGCTGGTCCTGTCGCTGCATTCCGTATCGCAGCAGGAAGTCGATGTTCACGGGCATGGGGAACTTGGGGGCCCCTCGCCGGCCTCCGTTCCTGAGGTCCATGTTCGGCTTCCAGTTGTCCAGCGAGGCCTGGATCTCCCCGATCGTGAATTCGGCCGGCCCGTCATTGAGGGCGACCAACCCGGTCTGCCGCACCCCCTGGGTCAGCTGCTCGGCGTATTCCAGGGCCTTTTCCCGCTCATTGGCGTATAGGTTTGCGAGCTGGGTCAGTACGTTGATCCAATTGTCCTTTGGAAAATAGGTGCCTCCCCAGATGGGTCTCCCGTCCGGAAGGGCGACGCAGTTCAGGGGCCATCCTCCGCGGCCGGTCAGCAGCTGCACCGCACTCATGTAGATCTGATCCACGTCCGGGCGTTCCTCGCGATCAACCTTGACGTTGATGAAATGCTCGTTCATGATGGCTGCCACGGCCGAATCCTCGAAGCTCTCGTGCTCCATAACGTGGCACCAGTGGCAGGCGGCATAGCCCACCGAGATCAGCAGCAGCTTGTCCTCTTTCTTGGCAAGCTCGAGGGTCTCCGGGTTCCAGGGGTGCCAGTCGACCGGGTTGTGGGCGTGCTGAAGCAGGTAGGGGCTGGTTTCGTTGATCAGGCTGTTGGTGTGTCTGTGTTCTTGATCCATGTTGTCTTTTTTGTGCTTTTCGCAGGAATACAATAGAAGCATTGCCAGTGCCGGCGCAAGGAATCGTAATTTCATGCAGCAGATTTTAGCAAATATACCATCATTTGCCGGATAAGCGTTGGGGGCTGCCAACGGCTCTGCAGTAGGACTTTGTATAGTCCGAAACCTGAGTAAAACGGGTTACTTTGAGGCAAATGGTAACATTAACTTAACACGAGTATTTGAATTTGGTCATAGCTTTGCAATGATAAACTTAGTATCAAGAATGGAGAACATTTACATTTTGATGATCATTGCGCTGGTTGCTCTCGCGGCCATTGATCTCGTGGTGGGAGTGAGCAATGACGCGGTGAACTTTTTGAACTCTGCGATCGGCTCGAAGGTAGTGTCAATGCGAACGATCATGATCGTGGCCAGCCTGGGTATCGCGATCGGGGCCATCTTTTCGAGCGGCATGATGGAGGTGGCTCGTAAGGGCATTTTCAACCCCGGGGAGTTCTACTTCGATGAGATCATGATCATTTTCATGGCGGTCATGGTGACGGACGTGCTGTTGCTGGATTTCTTCAACACCTTAGGCATGCCCACATCGACCACGGTCTCCATCGTGTTCGAGCTGTTGGGGGCGGCAGTGGCCATGGCCATCATAAAGATCATGGTGGCCGATGACCAGACCCTGGCCAACCTGTCCCAATACATCAACACGGAAAAGGCGGTGCTCATCATCTCCGGGATATTCCTTTCGGTCATTGTGGCCTTTACCATAGGGGCCATCGTACAGTACCTGTCAAGGCTTTTCCTGAGCTTCAATTTTGAGCAGAAACCCAAGGGCTATTCAGCCCTGTTCAGCGGGATAGCACTTACGGCGATCACCTATTTCATCTTCATGAAGGGCCTGAAGGGGACCAATTACTACGACGACATCAAAGGCAGCCTGGAAGGCAACGAGACCATGATCATTGCGATCTCCTTCGCGGTCTGGACCTCTCTTTCCTACCTGCTGACCTCGGTTTTCAAGATCAACCTGTACAAGATCATCATAACGGTGGGCACCTTTGCCCTGGCCCTCGCCTTCGCGGGGAACGACCTCGTGAACTTCATCGGGGTGCCTATGGCAGCCTGGAATTCCTATGAGGCCTGGAGCGTCTCCGGAGTTGCAGCCGGTGATTTCAGCATGGAGGTACTCGCGGGCAAGGTCCCGACGCCTTCTCTCTTTCTCTTCATCGCAGGCATGATCATGGTGGTGACCCTGTGGTTTTCCTCCAAGGCCAGGAAGGTGGCCGCGACCGAGGTGAACCTGGCACGCCAGACCGAAGGTCATGAGCGTTTCGAGCCGAATGCCCTGTCCAGGGTGATCGTGAGATCCTCCCTCGGGGCGATGAAAGCAATAAGCGCAGTGGTTCCGGGCTCAGTGAGGAGCAAGGTTTCAAAGAAGTTCGACAAGCCCGTGGTGAACCTGCCCAAGAACAAATCTTACGAGCTGCCCGCCTTCGATGCGGTGAGGGCTTCGACGAACCTGATGGTCGCCGGGATCCTGATCTCCATTGCGACCTCTTACAAGCTCCCCCTGTCAACCACCTATGTCACCTTCATGGTGGCCATGGGAACCTCGCTCGCCGACCGGGCATGGGACCGGGAAAGCGCGGTCTATCGTGTGGCCGGGGTGCTCAACGTCATCGGCGGATGGTTCTTCACGGCCTTCATCGCCTTTGTCACCGCCGGGATCTTTACCTATCTCATACATTTGGGAGGAATAACGGCCGTAGGCCTGATCCTTTTGCTCGTATTCGTGCTGCTGGCGAGGAACTACATCTTGCACAGAAACGAAGAGAAGGAAAAGGCCCAGCAGAGGGTGATCAAGAGGGCCGAGCTCATCACCGCCAAGGAGGTGATCGATGA
>CAZAZM010000044.1:0-9607 GCA_964489625.1 uncultured Flavobacteriaceae bacterium | reverse complement strand
AACAACAATCACAAGAACCTGAAGAAATCACAGACGGATGACCTGGCGATCATCGACGAGCAGCTGTCCAAAATGCTCTCGGACATCTCCCTGACCTTTGAGAATCGCGACTTTGACAACATCGCGATCATCATGGCCGAGAAGCAGGAGCTCTTCGATCACGTATCCCATTCGATCCAGAAGCAGATCGACAGGATCCGGACCGAGGAGAGCAGTGCCAAGAACACGACCCTGTATTTCGGGAACCTGCTGGAGACCAAAGACCTCATATCCGCCATCATGAACCTGCTCGAGCTGTACCAGGAATTTCACATCAGCATGAAGAAGGCTCATATACCCGTTTGACGGGAAACCGGTCCAGGCCTGTGGCTAAATATTTGTTTTTCAAATTACTGTAACATAGGTGACCGACAGAATGTCAATAAATCCGTCAATTTGCATCTGAATTGACAGTGGTACGGCATTTGCTATAACATTGGAAAACAAGAGTTAAATTTAAATTGAATACGATGACCGAGTTATTGACCAAAGAGACGTTCCTAAAGAAGGTCTTCAACTACGAACAGAATAAAGAATGGAAATTCGAGGGAGACAAGCCCTGCATCATTGACTTCTATGCAGACTGGTGCGGCCCCTGCAAGATGGTGGCCCCGATACTGGAAGAGCTTTCCGAGGAGTACGCAGGCAAGGTGGACATCTACAAGGTGGACACGGAGGTGGAGCAGGAGCTTTCTGCAGCCTTTGGGATCAGAAGCATTCCTTCCATGCTGTTCTGCCCTTCAGACGACCAGCCCCAAATGGCACAGGGCGCATTGCCCAAGCACAACCTGGAGCAGGTGATCAAGGAGGTCCTGAAAGTGGAAAAATAATTGATTGGAATTATAAAGAAAAAGGCTGTCCGCGAGGACAGCCTTTTTTGATTGGTTAATGTCGGATATGGGGAATCCGGCCAAAGTGTCAGGCGCTGACCAGCTGGTTTTTGGCCAGGTATTCCGCGATCTGTATGGTGTTGGTGGCCGCTCCCTTGCGGAGGTTATCGCTCACCACCCAAAGGTTCAGGCTCCTCGGCTGTGATTCGTCTCTTCTGATCCGGCCCACGAAAACCTCGTCCCTGCCTTCGGCGAACCGGGGCATGGGGTAGGTGTTGGTCTCCAGGTTGTCCTGAACGATCACCCCTTCCGTCTGTGAGAGCAGGCTCCTCACCTCGTCCAGGTCGTAATCGTTCTCGAACTCCACGTTGATGCTCTCCGAGTGCCCGCCCACCACGGGGATGCGCACGGCGGTGGCCGTGACCGCAATGGTCCGGTCGTCCAGGATCTTCTGGGTCTCGCGCACCAGCTTCATCTCTTCCTTGGTGTAGCCATTGGGCTCGAACACGTCGCAATGCGGCAAAGCGTTGCGGTGGATCGGATAGGGGTAGGCCATCTCTCCCTCGACGCCCCTGTATTCGTTCTCCAGCTGCTGAACGGCCTTGACGCCTGTTCCCGTGATCGACTGGTAGGTCGAGATCACCAGCCTCTTGATCTTGTACTTTCGGTGGAGGGGCGCCAGGGCCACTACCATCTGTATGGTAGAGCAATTGGGGTTGGCGATGATCTTGTCTTCCGGGGTCAGCACGGAGGCATTGATCTCGGGGACGACGAGCTTTTTAGTGGGGTCCATTCTCCAGGCCGAAGAATTGTCCACCACGGTGGTGCCTGCCTCAGCGAACTTCGGCGCCCATTCCAGGGAGGTTCCCCCGCCGGCTGAGAACAGGGCGATGTCGGGCTTAGCCCTCACGGCCTCTTCCAGCCCTATTACGGTGTGTTCCTTTCCCTTGAATTTCATGGTCTTTCCCACCGATCGCTCCGAGGCGACCAATAAAAGCTCCGATACCGGGAAATTGCGTTCCTCCAGTACCCTGAGCATCACGTTTCCTACCATCCCGGTAGCTCCTACAACTGCAATTTTCATTTTCAACTGTTTAATGAACGGGTTTTAAAGCTGCAAATATCACAATTTATCATCGATACGGGGCACCGTCCCTTCAGTTAATTTCGGAAATGTTTAGAATATTTCAATTTTTTCAAGGACCTGAAAATTTTAAACAGAGGCAGGTTTATGGAATATGTCGTATTTTTGCAGCTCAGAAAAATTGACGTCATGGTAGTGAACAGCGAGAGCAAGATCGAATTGATGGCGCCGGCCGGGAATTTCGAGTCCCTGCAGGCCGCGCTTGACAACGGTGCCGATTCGGTGTATTTCGGGGTGGAGCAGCTCAACATGAGGGCCCGGGCTTCGATCAATTTCACCCTGGACGACCTGCAGGAGATCTCCGATCGTTGCAAGGCGAAGAATGTCAGGACCTATTTGACCCTCAACACCATCATTTACGACCACGACCTGAGCATCGTCAAGACGCTGATCAAAAAGGCCAAGGAGGCAGACATCACGGCGGTCATCGCCATGGACCAGGCCGTCATCGCCACGGCCCGGCAGGAGGGAATGGAAGTTCACATCTCCACCCAGATCAATGTGACCAATATCGAGACCCTGAAATTCTACGCCATGTTCGCCGACACCATCGTGCTGAGCCGCGAGCTCAGCCTGCGCCAGGTCAAGAAGATCACCGAGCAGATCGAGAAGGAGCAGATCAAGGGCCCGGCCGGACGCCTGGTCGAGATCGAGATCTTCGGTCACGGGGCGCTCTGCATGGCGGTCTCGGGCAAGTGCTACATGAGCCTGCATTCCTACAACTCATCGGCCAACCGGGGAGCCTGCAAGCAGAACTGCAGGAAGAAGTACACCGTGATCGACCAGGAATCGGGCTTCGAGATGGAGATCGACAACGAGTACATCATGTCACCCAAGGACCTGTGCACCATCGACATCCTGGACCAGGTGGCCGACGCCGGCATCAAGGTACTGAAGATAGAAGGACGCGGCAGGGCCCCGGAATACGTGGCCAAGGTCATCCGTTGCTACCGTGACGCCATCGACTCGATCACGGCGGGCACCTATGACCGTGAGAAGGTGATCGACTGGATGCTGGAGCTGGAAAAGGTCTACAACCGCGGGTTCTGGAACGGATACTACCTGGGGCAGAAGCTCGGGGAGTGGAGCCAGGGTTCCGGGTCCCATGCCACGCAGAAGAAGGTCTACATCGGAAAGGGAGTGCACTTCTTCCCGAAGGCCAGCATAGGCGAGTTCAAGCTCGAGGCCTTCGACCTGAAGGCGGGCGACACCATCCTGATCACGGGCCCGACGACCGGTGCCAAGGAGCTGCAGGTTTCTGAGATGTACGTGAACGACGTCAAGGCAGACACTGCATCGCGTGGAGACTCGGTGACCATTCCCCTTGAATTCCGGATCAGGCCGAGCGACAAGCTCTACAAGATCGTGCCGGCAGAAAAGCAGGTTGAGTCGATCTGAGGCTCAACAGGTCCGGCAGTACTTATCCATGCAGCCAAAAGGTGATCGCCGCGAACAGGGCGATCACGAGAACGATGCCCAGGGCAACGACCCAGACTTTGTTGTAGTAGGTCTTGTGGAGCGGAATGTCCTTCCGGTAGCTCCAGATCATGGCACCCGCGAAGGCGAGTGCGAATAGTGCGGCAAACAGGATTTGTCCCCTGGAGAACATTTTAGTTATATTTACGGGAACAAAGGTAAGACAAAAAGGCAAGACAATATGACCAAACATGCCATCGTATTCGGGGCCACTTCCGGGATAGGCCTTGAGCTTTCAAGACGCCTGTCCGCCGACGGGTACCGGGTGCTGATCACGGGGAGAAGGCTTGAGCGGCTGCAGTCCCTGCACAGCGAGAACCCTGGATCCTATCTGGTCCGGCAGCATGACATCACCGACCTGGAAGACACTGGAAGGCTCTTTGATGAGCTGCCTTCTTCCCTGGGCAGGGTGGACCTGATCGTGCACAACTCTGGCATCGGCGAGAACAACTTCGACCTGGATTGGGACAAGGACCTCCCTACGCTCAACACCAACGTGATGGGAGCCGCCAGGGTCTACCAGCTTGCCTACAGGTATTTCCGCGACCAGGGCTTCGGGCACCTGGTGGGCATCACCTCGATCGCCTCCATGGTGGGCAACCGGCACGTGCCGGCCTACCACGCCTCCAAGGCCTTTCAGTCCAACTACCTGGAATCCCTCTGGATGAAGGCGGACAAGACCAAAAAGGCAAAGATCACGGTGACCAACATTCTCCCGGGCTATGTGGACACGGACATCATCACCGGGGAGACCTTCTGGATGGCCCCCCTGGACAAGGCCGTGGGCCAGATCTACTCGGGCATAAAAAGGAAGAAGCGCAGGGTCTACGTCACCCGCCGCTGGTCCCTCATCGCATTGCTGATGCGGGTTTTGCCTCCCGGGATCCTGAACAAATTCTTTTAAAACAGACCGAGAAGCCAATAAACTCAGAAACCCTTAGACGATTATGACCGATAAACTCAAAGCGGTGCAGGACTTTCACGAAGCCTTCGGACTCGGGATCCGGCAGGAGCCTGTCGCCTCCCTTCCCGAAGAAAAGCTCCAGCTCAGGTTCAACCTGATGGCCGAGGAAAACGAAGAATACCTGGAAGCGGCCCGAAACGGGGACCTGGTCGAAGTGGCAGACGCCCTTGGCGACATGCTCTACATCCTTTGCGGGACCATTCTGGAACACGGGATGCAGTACAAGATCGAGGAGGTCTTCAACGAGATCCAGCGAAGCAACATGAGCAAGCTGGGTAGCAATGGCCAGCCCATCTACCGCGAAGACGGCAAGGTGATGAAAGGACCTAACTACTTCAAACCGGACATCGAAAGCATCCTGAAGTGATCTAGGCCTGACTATTGAGGCTTACTTCACCTCGTAGCGCCAGCTGAACTTGTCCTCGCCCCGGTTGTACTGAATGTCGGTGATGGTCTTTTTCAGCAGGTCCGCATAGGATCGGGCAGGCTCGGGCAGCATATAATCCTTTTCCTTGTATCCGAAGCCTGAGATCGGGGAGATCACCGCGGCTGTACCGGCACCGAACATCTCCTGCAGCAGGCCTTTTTCATGGGCTTCGATCAGCTCGCCCACGTGGATCTTTCTCACCTCGACCTCAATGCCCATGTCCTGGGCCACGGCTATGATGCTCTTACGGGTAACGCCGTCGAGTATCCTGTCGTTGGTGGGTGCTGTGAGCAACTTGTCTCCGATCCGGATGAAGATGTTCATCGCTCCGGCCTCTTCGATGAACTCGTGTGTATTGTCATCGGTCCAGATCACCTGCTGATAGCCCCTTTCAATGGCCAGGTTGGTGGGATAGAACTGGCCGGCATAGTTTCCTCCTGCCTTGGCGAAGCCCACCCCGCCGTTGGCCGCACGGGCATATTTCTCCTCTATCAGCACCTTGATCTTTCCGCCGAAGTAGGGTCCGGAGGGTGAAAAGGCGATCACGAACTTGTATTTGTCGGAGGGAGAGGCGTGGAAGCCGGTCCCTGAGGCAAACATGAAGGGCCTTATGTACAGTGAACTGTCCTTGGTCGTAGGGATCCAGTCCTTTTCGAGTTTTAGCAGCGCGGTCAGCCCTTCCATGAAGTATTCTTCCGGAAGCTCAGGCATAGCCAGCCGTTTGGCTGAGATGTTGAGCCTCTTCTGGTTCTCAAGGGGCCTGAACAGGAAGATTCGTCCCTGTTCGTCCTTGTAGGCCTTCATGCCTTCAAAGATGGACTGGCCATAGTGGAAGATCTTGGCCGAAGGGTCCAGGCTTATGTTCTGGTAGGGAATGATCTTCGGGGCTGACCATTTTCCATCCGCATAGTCGCAGACCAGCATGTGATCGGTCGGGTATCTTCCGAAGGGAAGGTTGTCAAAATCCACTTCTCCGATCCTTGAGCTCACGGCTCTCTCGATCTGGATCTTCTGACTGACTTCTAAGCTCATACTCGTTGATTTTTAGACAAAAATAGGCATTATGCCTTAAATAGCACCCGGCCCGGGGGGAATTTATTGGTTACCTTTGTGCCACAATATCGCCTTATGGAGAGAAAGATCATCACGACCTCGGATGGTTCCAGGAGCCTGTATCTCCCCGATTGGGACGAGACCTATCATTCCCGCCACGGGGCCGTCCGGGAGGCCTATCACGTGTTCATCCGCATGGGGCTGGACCGGTTTGAGGAAGGGGCTGGTCTGAGCATCCTGGAGATCGGGTTCGGCACGGGGCTGAACGCTTTCATAACCCTGCTCGAGGCCGGCCGAAGGAACCTGGCGGTTCGCTACCGAGGCCTGGAGGCCTATCCGGTCGAGCTGGAGGTCGTCCGGGAGCTGGACTACCCGGATTCCCTGGGCGTGCAGGAGCTGAGCCCCCTGTTCAGGAAGCTCCATGAGAGCCCCTGGGGCACCGAAGCTGAGATCACTGAGGGTTTTCGCCTTTTCAAGCAGAAGATCATGTTCTCCGAGTTCAGGTCCTCGGAAGAGTTTGACCTGGTCTACTTTGACGCCTTCGGACCGCGGGTGCAGCCGGAGCTTTGGACCCCCGAAATTTTTGGCAACATGCACGAGTCCATGAGGCCTGGCGGGGTCCTGGTGACCTATTCGGCCAAGGGAAGCGTGCGAAGAGCCATGCAGGAAGTGGGATTCTCCGTGGAAAGGCTGCCCGGCCCGCCCGGGAAGAGGGAAATGCTGAGGGCGACAAAAGCGCCGGAATAATTTTGATTCCCGTCAGGATTTGGGTACCTTAGATAGGTTGTAAATTGAGGTTTTATGACTGAGACCAAATTCATCAAGAGGAAGAAGCCGAACATCAAGAGGATGGTGATCCTCCTGATCCTCCTGATCGTCATTCTGTTCCTGTTCTTCAATGTGGACAGCCTGCTTTCAGGCCTGTTCGAGGTCAGGGAATGAACCGGTTCAGTTGAGCATGTCCCAGAGCCTGTCCTTAAGCTCTGTGATGCCCTTGCCGGTCAGGGAGGAGATGAACACGTGCGGAAGGTCAGCCGGAAGCTCCTTCTGCAGCTCCTTTTCCAGCTCCTCGTCGAGCAGGTCACTTTTTGTGATCGCCAGCAGCCTTTGCTTGTCCAGCAGCTCCGGGTTGTGCTTTTTCAGCTCGTTCAACAGGATCCTGTATTCGGCCTTGACGTCCTTGCTGTCCGCAGGGATCATGAACAGCAGGGTGGAATTGCGCTCTATGTGCCTGAGGAACCTGTGCCCCAGTCCTTTTCCTTCAGCGGCGCCTTCGATGATCCCTGGAATGTCCGCCATGACGAAGCTCCTGAAGTCGCGGTACTCCACGATGCCCAGGTTGGGCTTCAGCGTGGTGAATTCGTAGTCGGCGATCTTGGGCTTGGCCGAGGTGATCACCGACAGCAGGGTGGATTTGCCGGCGTTGGGGAAGCCCACAAGGCCCACATCCGCCAGGATCTTCAACTCCAGCTGGAACCAGCCTTCGCTTCCTTCGAGTCCGGGTTGGGCGTAGCGAGGGGTTTGATTGGTGGCTGACTTGAAATGCCAGTTCCCTTTTCCTCCCTTGCCTCCTTCGCAGAGGATCACCTCTTCCCCGTCACGGGTGATCTCGAAGAGCATTTCCTGGGTTTCCCCATCCCTCACGACCGTCCCCAGGGGAACTTCGACGTAGACGTCCTCACCGTCCTTTCCCGTGCTGCGGTTCTTTCCGCCCCCAGCGCCGTGCTCGGCCTTGAAATGCTTTTTGAACTTCAGGTGGTAGAGGGTCCACATGTTCTTGCTCCCTTTGAGGATGACATGCCCGCCACGGCCTCCGTCACCTCCGTCAGGGCCTCCCTTTGCGACGTACTTCTCCCGGTGGAGATGGGCCGAGCCCTTTCCCCCGTGGCCCGAAGCGGCCCAGATCTTGATGTAGTCTACAAAGTTGCCTTCTGTCATGGGAAGATCGGATCAGAGTTGGTCGAAGACCTTTTCCAGCCGGGAGGTGATGTCCTCGATGCGGCCAACGCCGTCCACGCCGAAGTACTTGTCCTGCTTCTGGTAGTAGTCCTTGAGAACGGCTGTCTTGGATTCGTATTCCTGGAAGCGGTTCCTGATCTTTTCGACGTCCTGGTCGTCAGCCCGGCCGCTGGTCTTTCCACGGTTGAGGATCCTTTCGATGAGGAGGTCTTCCGGAACCTCCAGGGCCACCATGCCGTTGATCTGTGCATCTTTCTCCCCGAGGAAGGCGTCAAGGGCCTCCGCCTGTGATTCCGTCCTGGGAAAGCCGTCGAAAATGAAGCCTTTGGCCCCGGGATTGTTGTTCACTTCCGCTTTGAGCATGTCGATGGTCACCTCGTCGGGAACCAGGTCCCCGTTGTCTATGTAGGACTTGGCCAGCTTGCCCAGCTCGGTTTGATTCTTGATGTTGTACCTGAACACGTCCCCGGTGGAGATGTGGACCAGCTCGTACTTGTCTTTCAACAGGAGTGCCTGGGTTCCTTTTCCTGCGCCCGGAGGACCGAATAGGACTATGTTCTTCATGGATTATAGATTTTGACGTTCTTTCAATTTTCTCACTCTGCCAGCTGATATAGGTCGGGCAGGTTGCGCCCGAGCCCGTCATAGTCCAGCCCGTACCCAACGACAAACCTGTCCTCGATCGACTTGCCTATGTAGTCGATGGGAAGCTCCTTCCTGAAGACGTCCGGTTTGAAGAACAGGGTGGCGACCTTGAGCTGCCTGACATTCTGGTCCCGGAATACCTCGTAGATCTCTGCCAGGGTGTTCCCGGTGTCGATGATATCTTCCAGGATGATCACCGTTTTCCCGGTCAGGTCTTCATTAATGCCCACCAGGTGCTTGACCTTTCCCGTTGAATTGACTCCCTGGTAGGAGGCCATTTTCACGAAGGTGATGTGGCAGTCCTTCGGGTATTCCCGGATGAAATCGGCTGCGAACATGAATGAACCGTTGAGAATGCCCACGAATACAGGCACCTCACCCGGCTCCATCTCCTCTGCGATCCTCCTGGCGAGGAACTGGACATAGGTCTTTATTCGCTCCCGGTCGATGAAGGGGACGAAGGTCTTGTCCTTGATTCGTATGCTGCCCTTTTCATTCATGGTCTGGCATTTGATCTCCCCGAGATACAGGCTGTCTCGGAGAGTGCAAAATTACTAAAAACTAAAAACCTTTCGGGCAATTTGCCCAAAAGGTTTTGTATCTGGATAACTGTGGCACGCCGACACCTTATCGGGTGCGTTTCAGTCTTACTTCTTTTTCTTCTTGCTCAGTTTTTCAGTCGTGTCGTACATGATCGGAGACGCGATGAAAAGTGAAGAATAGGTACCCACGATGACCCCAACGATCAGGGCGAACATGAAGCCTTTGATCGAATCACCGCCGAACAGGAAGATCGCCAGGAGCACGATGAGCGTGGTCAGCGAGGTATTCACCGTCCTTCCCAGGGTGCTGCTCAGTGCAGTATTGACTGTTCTGTCATACTTCCAGCCAGGATGCTTGCCCGCGAACTCACGGATGCGGTCAAAGATGACCACCGTGTCATTCAGCGAGTAACCGACAACTGTCAGTATGGCTGCGATGAACGACTGCCCGATCTCCATGTCGAAAGGCAGGACCTTGTAGAACAGGGAGAAGATCGAGAGCACGATCAGCACGTCGTGGAAGACCGC
>CAZAZM010000043.1:0-17696 GCA_964489625.1 uncultured Flavobacteriaceae bacterium | reverse complement strand
CCCGACCAGTTCGTCAACCAGTGGCTGCTCAGCACCAATGTGAGTGCCAGCATCTGGCGCTGGATCGAGGTGTATGCCGATGCAGGCTATTTCAAGAACAAGGGTGAGAATGCAGAATTCAGGTATGACAGCGGGATTCGATTGAACTTCATTCCCAACTTTCTCGAGGTCTATTTCCCCCTGCAGTCCTCGCTTGGCTTCGAGCCGGAATTCTCGGATTATGCCTCAAGGATACGCTTTGTGGTGACCATCGACTTCGAGCGGATCTACAACCTGGTCAAGAGAGGGTTCTATTGATTCGAAGGGCTCGCGAGCACTGATGTACAGGGAGTTACAAACAGCCGGATTTTCCCCTTTTTTTTCCTATATTTGCTTCACTTCCTAAAGGCTTACAAACATGATCGATAAGGTTACCGAAAACCCGAAAAAACTTTCATTTCAAGAGTTCAAGAACGAGGTCCTTACCGATTACAAAACCGCACTGGTAAGCCGGGAATGCAGCCTGATGGGAAGAAGGGAGGTGCTGACCGGGAAGGCCAAGTTCGGGATCTTCGGCGGCGGCAAGGAAGTCCCGCAGCTCGCAATGGCCAAGGCCTTCAGAAAGGGAGACTGGAGAGCGGGGTACTACCGTGACCAGACCTTCATGATGGCCATAGGAAAATACGATCCCAGGCACTTCTTCGCAAGCCTTTACGCCCACCCTGACATCGAAGCCGATCCCTATTCTGCCGGAAGGCAGATGAACGGGCATTTTGCAACCCATTCTGTCAACAAGGACGGAAGCTGGAAGGAACTGAGCAAACAGTACAACGTGAGTTCGGACATTTCGCCCACCGCTGGCCAGATGCCGCGCCTGGTCGGACTGGCCGAGGCCTCCAAGAAATTCAAGGCCATAGAGGGCCTGGATCCGGATCACAGGTTCTCGAACGGTGGCAACGAGGTTGCCTGGGGAACCATCGGAAATGCCAGCACCTCGGAAGGCCCCTTCTTTGAGGCAATAAATGCGGCGGGAGTGCTCAAGGTACCCATGGTGATCAGCATCTGGGATGACGACTACGGCATCTCGGTGCATTCAAAATATCAGACGACCAAAGAAAGCATCTCTGAGATACTGAAAGGCTTTCAGAGAGAGGGAGACGGCCCCGGCTTTGAGATGTTCACGGTCGAAGGCTGGGACTACACCCGGCTGGTCGATGTCTATAACCGGGCGGGAAAGATCGCTCGGGAGGAGCACGTGCCCGTGCTGATCCATGTCACCGAGCTGACCCAACCCCAGGGACATTCCACCTCAGGATCCCATGAACGATACAAGAGCGAGGAAAGGCTCAAGTGGGAGAAGGAGCATGACTGCATTCAAAAGATGAGGGAATGGATCCTAGGATTCGAGCTGGAAGACCAGGACGGGGAGATCCTGAAGTTCGTGGATAGCGAAGAAGATCTCGTTTCCATGGAAAAGGAGGCGAAAAAAGAGGTGATGCAGGCCAAACGGGATGCATGGAATGATTTTCTTAGGCCCATGCTGCAGGAAAGGGCTACCCTGGTGAAGCTGCTAGAGGGAGCTGCCATCAAAAGCCAGAATTCCATTTTCCTGGACAAGCTCAAGAGAGAGCTTGCTGAGATCGATGAACCCATCCGAAAGAACATACTGACGATCGGGCGAAAATCGCTCATGTACCTAAAAGACGAGGAGTTCGAAGAAAAGCAGGTGCTGCAGAACTGGATCAAGGAATATCACGCCCTGCAACAGCCAAAATACAGCGATCACCTCTACAGCGAGCTGCCCAGCAGGGCCACCGACATCGAGGAGATCGAGCCTGAGTACGACGACGCCCTGGAAGAGGTTGACGCCAGGATCATCCTTAGGGACAATTTCGACGTACTTCTGAGCAAGCACAAGGAAATACTGATCTTCGGGGAAGATTCCGGAAAGATCGGAGACGTTAACCAGGGACTGGAGGGATTGCAGGAAAAACACGGAGAGGAACGGGTCTATGACACCGGTATCCGAGAGGCGACCATCATCGGCCAGGGCATAGGGATGGCCATGAGGGGCCTGAGGCCGATCGCCGAGATCCAGTACCTCGACTACCTCTTCTATGCCACTCAGGTGCTGACCGACGACCTGGCCACGCTCCGCTACAGGACCTTTGGAAAGCAGGTGGCGCCGTTGATCGTCAGGACCCGGGGGCACCGCCTTGAAGGGATCTGGCATTCCGGATCTCAGATGGGAAGCCTGCTGAACTTGCTGCGTGGAGTCTATGTGCTGGTTCCCAGGAACATGACCAAAGCCGCGGGCTTTTACAACGCCCTGCTCAAATCCGACGAGCCGGCGATCATCGTGGAGAATCTCAACGGGTACAGGCTGAAGGAAAGAGTTCCTGTCAACCTCGGGGAATTCACCACCCCGATTGGAAAAGTGGAGGTCATCAAAGAGGGCAGCGATATTACCCTGGTGTCCTATGGCTCTACCCTCAGGCTGGTTGAGGAGGCCTCGGTCGACCTTTCCCAGGTGGGGATAGACGCGGAGATCATCGACGCCCAGACCCTGCTACCCTTCGACCTCGAACAAGAGGTGCTGCTGAGCATTCAGAAGACCAACCGACTGGTGATCATTGACGAGGACATTCCGGGAGGAGCCTCTGCCTACCTGCTTGACGAGATCGTCAATCGCCAGGGAGCGTATTATTACCTTGACAGCAAGCCGGTGACCATCACGGCCAAGGCACATCGCCCCGCCTATGGAACCGATGGAGACTATTTCTCCAAACCCTCGGTGAACGACATCTTCGAAGGCGTATACAAGGTCATGCACGAAAGCGACCCGGTGAAACACAGGAGCCTCTATTCCTGAAAGGTTTCGGATAAGCTAAAATTTGTTAACAAACTGACTCAATTTCAAGTTTTTATTTTAATTTTGCCCGGATCCCCTGATCGAATTGAATCAGCTTCCCCTCCAACTGCCAACCTAACAAAGAGGGAAATGAACAAGAAATCAATTGTTTTTGCACTGGTGCTTGCCTTGTTCCTGCACCTGCCGGCACAAGCCGCCAATCCGCCCAAGGTGGTCCTTGAGGACTTTGCCGCTTATGCGAGAAGCCTGTACGCGGAGCTGGACGAAAAGGACCTCGACTTCAAAGCCTTCCAGACCGCTTTGAAAGGATTCGTGAAACTGCAGCTGGAGGACAAGATCGAGAATACGACCTATCTCACGATCATTGACATGAGCCGTTCCGCCAACAAGAACCGGTTCTTCCTGATCAATCTTTCCGAGAAGAGGGTCGAGCACAAGAGCGTGGTGGCGCACGGAAGGAATTCAGGTGGAGAATACGCCAGGTCCTTTTCCAACATGGAAGGCTCCTTCAAGACCAGCCTGGGTTTCTACAAAACCGCTGAGACCTACCAAGGCAAGCACGGTCTTTCGCTTCGCCTGGACGGGCTGGAAGGCTCCAACAGCAACGCAAGGGTCCGGGCCATAGTGATCCATGCAGCGGACTACGTTTCACGGAATTTCATCGAAAAATACGGCAGGCTCGGGAGAAGCCTGGGCTGCCCCTCATTGCCTCAAAAGGGTTTTGAAAAGATCGTGCAAACGATAAAGAACGGCTCTCTCCTGTTCATCTACTATCCCGAAGAAAACTACTTCAGCACTTCGAGCATAGCCAATCACAGGTTCAATTCCTAGTTCACTTAGCTGCCAGGTATTTGTTGATCTCCCTGACCAGCGCGGGCCCTTCATATATGAATCCCGTGTAGAGCTGCACCAGGTCTGCCCCTGCTTCCAATTTCTCTTTTGCGTCGCGGGCGGAGTGTATGCCCCCTACCCCGATGATGGGGAAGGACTTGCCCGACTTCTCCGCAAGGAAACGGATCACCTCGGTGGAACGCTCTCTCAAGGGTTTGCCGCTCAATCCCCCTGTTTCATCCTTGCTCTCCGAGGTCAGGCCCTCACGCGAGATGGTAGTGTTGGTTGCGATAACCCCGGCGATCCCAGTGTCCCTAACAATGTCTATGATGTCCAGCAACTGCTCGTCACTGAGGTCCGGAGCGATCTTCAAAAGTATGGGCTTTGATCTGGGTTTTCCGGAATTCCGTTCCTGAAGGGCGGTCAACAGGCGCGTAAGAGGCTCCTTGTCCTGCAGGGCCCTCAGGTTGGGGGTGTTCGGGGAACTTACATTAACGACAAAATAGTCCACCACCTCGAAGAGCTTCTCAAAGCAGATCAGGTAGTCTTCTGTCGCATTCTCATTGGGGGTAACCTTGTTCTTTCCGATGTTTCCGCCGATGATCACGTCGGTCCGCCTCTTTCTCAGGCGAGCGGCGATCTGCTCGACCCCATCGTTGTTGAAGCCCATGCGGTTGATGATGGCTTCGTCCTGCTTGAGCCGGAACAATCTCTTCTTCGGATTTCCCGGCTGAGGGCGCGGAGTCACCGTGCCCACCTCGACAAATCCAAAGCCGTAGCCCGCGAACTCATCGTACAGGAGGGCATTCTTGTCAAAACCCGCCGCAAGACCCACCGGGTTCCTGAACTTAAGGCCGAAGACCTCACGTTCGAGCGAAGGGTGCTCAAAACTGAACTGTTTCCGCACGATTCCAGGCACCCCGGGAAGACGGAACATCAGTTTGATCATCCTGAACGTGAAATGATGAACGGCTTCAGGATCGAAGTTGAACAGGATCTTTCGGACTATGGATTTGTACGCACTCATGGGCTGAACCCTATTGGTTTTTTAGATCTAGCGCAACTCGGCCCTGAACTGATGTTCAAAACCGGACTGCAGCTTTTTCATGGTCTTGTCTATCTGTTTGTCTGTCAGCGTTTTGCTGTCATCCTGAAGGATGAAGCTCAAGGCATAGGACTTCTTCCCTTCCGGAAGCTTGTCCCCAAGGTAGACGTCAAACAGATCCATGCGTTTCAGGAGCTTCTTCTCAGACTGGTGGGCAAAATTGTAAAGGTCGACAAAGCTCACCTCCCTGTCAAGCAAAAGGGCCAGGTCCCTCCTGACCTCGGGATACCGTGGCAACTCCTCGACCCTCACTTGTTTTCTTCCCGCATGCTCGAGCACCTTGTCCCAGTCGAAGTCGGCGAACAAGACCTCCTGCTTGATCCCGAATGCGTTGAGAACACGCTTGCTCACAACGCCGAATTCGACCAGGCGAAGCTTGCCGAGATTCAGGGTCATTCCCTCAGAGATGAGATCGCTCTTCAGTTTGCCGGGCTTCACCTGGTCGATCCCCAGGCGCTCCAACAGGCCCTGGATCACCCCTTTCATGTAGAAGAAGTCCGAGCTCTGAGTCTCATGTCCCCAGTGTTCCCGGGTACGGTTTCCCGTGAAGACCATGGCCAGGTGCTTGTTTTCCGCATAGCCACTTTCGTATTTGTGATAGGTATTGCCGAATTCGAAGAGCCTCAGGCTGCTGGTCTTCCGGTTCAGGTTGTACGAGATGGATTCCAGCAGGCCGAAGAGCATGGATTGGCGCATCACGGACAGGTCGTTGCTCAGGGCATTGAGTATGCCTACGTTGCGCTCTTCACGAATGCTCTCGGAAAGCGATGCGTATTCCGGTTTGGTGAGCGAATTGCTCATCGACTCGTAGACCCCGTTGGAGACCAGGAAATCAGCGGAAACCGCCTCGATCTTCTCTTTATTCATCCCGTCGGAAGTCTCCACGGAGGTCTTGATCTTGGCCGGGATCTCCACGTTGTTGTAACCATACACGCGTAGTATTTCCTCAACGATATCAGCCTCCCGGGTGACATCCACGCGGTAGGCGGGTATAGTAAGACCCAAACCGGACTCCGTCTGGTTATCGATCCGAATGTCCAATGAGGCAAGGATGTTCTTGATGGTATCCGCGGGGATCTCCTCCCCGATGAGCCTGAAGGCCTTTTCATAGGACAGGCGCACCTGGTGATCCTCGATCTTGTTCGGATACACGTCGGTGATGTCAGAAACGATCTTTCCATCCGCGATATCGGCGATCAGGATAGCCGCTCTCTTAAGGGCATATTCCACCGTGTTGGGATCGATCCCCCGTTCGAACCTGAAGGAGGCATCCGTATTCAATCCGTGGCGCTTGGCCGTCTTGCGGATCGAGATCGGATCGAAGTAGGCACTTTCCAGGAAGATGGACGTGGTTTCCTCCGTCACCCCGGAATTCATTCCTCCAAAGACGCCCCCGATGCACATGGGCTTATTGTCTCCGTCGCAGATCATAATATCTTCTTTGTGCAGCTCTCGCTCCACCCCGTCGAGGGTCACGAACTTCGTTCCCGTGGGCAAGGTCCTGACGCGTACGGTACCCTTGCCGATCTTGTCGGCGTCAAAGGCATGCAGGGGCTGACCCAGCTCGTGCAGCACGTAGTTGGTGATGTCGACCACGTTGTTTATCGGGCCCAGGCCAATGGCCCGGAGCCTGTTCTGCAGCCATTGGGGAGATTCCCCGATCTTCAGGTCCGTGATCGTGATCCCGCAATACCTGGGAACCAGCTTCGTATCCTGCACATCGATCTTGAAGGCACAGGTCCGCTCATCGACGTGAAAATCGCTTACCGACGGAGTGATCAGCTTCTTTCTTGTCTCTTCCATTTGCAGAAGCCCGGCATACAGGTCACGTGCCACCCCGAGGTGACTCATGGCATCCGCCCGGTTCGGGGTCAATCCGATCTCGAAAACCTGGTCAGTGTAGATCTCGAACACCTCGCTGCCCGGGGTTCCCGGCTTTAGCCCTTTCTCAAGCACCATGATCCCGTCATGGCTGTCTCCCAGTCCGAGCTCGTCCTCGGCGCAGATCATGCCCATGCTGACCTCTCCCCTGATCTTTCCCTTGTTGATCTTGAAGGGTTCCCCGCTCTGGGGGTGCAGGGTGGTACCTACCGTCGCCACGGGCACCTTCTGCCCGGCCGCCACGTTCGGCGCCCCGCAAACGATCTGAACAGGCTCGCCCTGCCCCAGGTCTACCGTGGTCACTTTCAGCCTGTCTGCATTCGGGTGCTTCTCGCAGGTAAGCACCTTGCCCACCACGACACCTTCCAGGCCTCCCTTCACGGACTCGAAATGCTCGATTCCCTCGACCTCGAGGCCCAGATCGGTAAGGATCTCACCCACGCGTTCGGCATCGAGGTTGATGCTGAGAAAATCCTTTAACCAGTTGTATGATATTTTCATCTGATGTTCATTTTCAACGGGAACCTTGCGGCTTCCGGCTTAAGCTGCAAAGATATAATTGATCCATGACAAGACAAGAATTGAAGCTGATTTTTTACCCCAATTCCCATTTTCGGCAATTGAGATAAATTATTTATTTTGCAATACGCAAATCACCCAATCAATCAAATCAACGGACGATGCCAAATGAAGTCACGCGAATCTTTGATTTCGCCTATTACCAACTGGAAAAATACAACCTCAGCAAGTCCCTGGTCTCCAAGGTCACGGGAGAATGGGAAGCCACCTCCTCACATGAGTTCGTGGAAAGGGCGAACATCGCAAGTCGCGGACTCCTGCAACTGGGTGTCAAGGCAGGTGACAGGGTCGCCCTGATCTCCACGACCAATCGCACGGAATGGAACATCATGGACCTTGCCATCCTCCAGATCGGAGCGATCAACGTTCCCATCTATCCCACCATCAGCGAAGAAGACTACAAGTACATCTTCAACCACGCCGAGGTGAAGTACTGCTTCCTGTCTGACGAGGAGCTTTTTGCCAAGGCTGAAAAGGTGAAGCCAGAAGTGAAGAGCCTCAAGGGCATCTATTCCTTCAACCGGGTGAACGGTTGCGACCATTGGGAGGACATCTTCACCCTCGGATCCGACCTGGAGCTTCAGCAAAAGGTGGACAAGCTCAAGGACAAGGTGAAGCCCTCGGACCTGGCGACCATCATCTACACCTCCGGCACCACAGGGGTGCCGAAAGGGGTCATGCTCTCGCACCACAACATAGTGAGCAACGTCCTCGACAGCATTCCCCGCTTGCCCATCGTCGGGGGCGAAAGCACCGTACTGAGCTTCCTCCCGGTATGTCATGTGTTCGAGCGGATGCTCCACTACCTCTACATCTACAGCGGGATCACCATACACTATGCCGAATCCATCGAGAAGATCGCCGACAACGTCAAAGAGGTGAAGCCCAACTTCATGAGCGTGGTACCCCGTCTCCTGGAGAAGATCTACGACAGCATCATCGCCAAAGGAGCCGACCTGACCGGCATCAAGAAAAGGCTTTTCTTCTGGGCCGTCGAGGTGGGACTGGAGTATGAGCCCTACGGGCGCAACGGCTGGTGGTACGAGAAGAAGCTGGCCCTGGCCAACAAACTCATTTTCAGCAAGTGGCGGGAGGCCCTTGGAGGCAACCTGACGACCATGGTCTCGGGCTCCGCTGCCCTGCAGCCCCGGTTGACCCGGATCTTTGCGGCCGCCGGGATGCAGGTCATGGAAGGATACGGCCTGACCGAAACCTCTCCCGTGGTGTCGGTCAACATGTACGCGAACAAGATGTTCAAGATCGGGACAGTGGGCAAGGCCATAGACAATGTCGAGATCAAGATCGCCGAGGACGGAGAGATCCTGGTCAAGGGCCCCAATGTGATGCAGGGCTATTACAAGGATCCCGAAAAGACAGCCGAAGTGATGACCGGGGAATACTTCCATACCGGGGACAAGGGCGAAATAGACAAGGAAGGCTTTCTCAAGATCACCGGCCGCAAGAAGGAGATCTTCAAGACCTCGGGAGGAAAGTACATTTCCCCCACCCTGCTTGAGAACCAGATGAAGCAATCGAGGTTCATCGAGCAGATCCTCGTGATCGGGGAAGGACAGAAGATGCCGGCTGCCATCGTGCAGCCCAATTTCGATTTCGTCCGGGAATGGGCACGCAGGCACAACGTGGACTGTGGCAGCTCACCGGAGGAAATGGCCGCCAGCAAAGAGGTGCACGACAGGATCATGGAGGAGATCGAGAACGGTAACAAGCACTTCGGACAGTGGGAGACCATCAAAAGGATCGAGATCGCACCGGAGGCCTGGTCTGTTGACAACGACCTGCTCACCCCCACCTTCAAACCCAAGAGGGAAGTGATCCTGAAACGCTACAAGCACCTGTACGACAAGATCTACGGCTAGCGTCCGGAATAGGCCGCCCGGGCCTCTTCCATGGAGGCGTGTATGATGCCGCCCCGCTGCATCTCGGCCTGCTCTCTTTTGAGGTCCCCGTAGGTGATCACCTCTTTCCCCTGCAGGGCCTTTTTCATTTCTTCTGACAGGAACACGTTCAGTTCCGCATTCCTGTGCTTGCCGAGAATGGAATACCCCGTTTTGGGATCCGACATCAGGTCGGTGTTCAGGTCATCCAGCCTCGAGATCTCCGTGTTGTCCCGGGCCGTATGAAAGACAAAGAGGTTCAATTTGTCAGGGTCGAGCTGCTCCATGGCTTCCATGACCGCGTTTCGCTTCTGATCGACGGGTCTGCCCCAGATGTCAGCTGCCATGTTCTCGTCGAAATACCTGCAGATGACCAGGCCGTATTCCTTTGCCAGCCCTTCTACCACTGCCGCGATCTCGGGCGTGGATCTCGCGATCCCCATGTGGTGGTCCAGATAGTCCACCTTCATGCCCATGGCCATGGCCCGGTCGATCTGGGCCCTGAGCTCGGTCTCCACCTCTTTGAGATCGTAATTGCTGGTCAGAAAGTCACTCACCGACGTATAAAAATAGCCTCGTTCGTCCACCAGGCTTGGAACCGCAGCCTTTCCCGAGATCGGGCCCCATTTGAGCTGCTCGAACTCGGAGGTCAGGGTAAGGTGCAACCCGACGGATACCTGCGGGGCGTCCTTGAGGATGTCCGCGGCCTCCTGTACCCAGGGGGTGACCATCATGACCGAGGCGTTGAAAGGAATTCCTGACTTCACCATGTCGTCAAGGGCCATGTTCACCGCGTGGGACATTCCGAAATCGTCTGCCCTGAGCATTACGCGCTGGGCTCCTGCAGTGCTGACGAGAATAAGTGCAAAACCAAGTAAAACAATCTTGAGTGCTTTCATTTTTTAATCAATTTGGATGTCTATCAAAGCTAAGCATTAATCTCCTGACCCGCAAACCCTGCCCCTTCCGGATTGTTGAAAAAAAAACCACCGGTTTCCCGCTCATTCGCCAATTTTTGTTGTAATTAGCCGGTGTAATTTATACTTTTGCCCAATAGCGCTTTCCATGGAACAATTCATCGTCTCAGCCCGAAAATACCGACCCCAGGTCTTTGCCGACGTGGTGGGCCAGACGGCGATCACCAACACCCTGGAAAACGCCATCCGCAACAACCACCTGGCCCAGGCCCTGCTGTTCACCGGGCCCAGGGGAGTCGGAAAAACGACCTGCGCGAGGATCCTGGCCAAGCGGATCAACGAGGAGGTCATGGAGCACTCTACCGGAGATGAGGACTTTGCCTTCAACATCTTCGAACTGGACGCCGCTTCGAACAATTCGGTGGACGACATTCGCAACCTGACGGACCAGGTGCGGATCCCGCCTCAGACGGGCAAGTTCAAGGTATACATCATAGACGAGGTCCACATGCTGTCGCAGTCGGCCTTCAACGCCTTTCTCAAGACACTGGAGGAACCCCCTGCCCATGCCATCTTCATCCTGGCGACAACAGAAAAGCACAAGATCATCCCGACCATCCTCTCCCGTTGCCAGATCTTTGACTTCAGGAGGATCGGGGTCCAGGACATCAAGGAATACCTGCACAAGATCGCACAGGGAGAACGGGTGAACGCCGAGGATGACGCCCTGCACATCATCGCGCAGAAGGCGGACGGCGCCCTGAGAGACGCCCTGTCCATCTTTGACCGGGTGGTGAGCTTCTCCGGAAGCGAGCTGACCCGCGAGGCGGTGGCTTCGAACCTCAACGTGCTGGACCACGAGGTCTATTTCGGGATCACGGACCTGCTGATTGAAAACAAGATCCCTGAAGTGCTGATCGCATTCAATGACATCCTATCAAAAGGCTTTGAGGGACACCACTTCATCACCGGGCTTGCCTCACATTTCAGGGACCTGCTCGTGGCCAAGGATCCGGCGACCATCCCGCTGCTCGAGGTCGGAGATCGAACCAAGAAACAATATCTCGAACAGGCCCAGAAGGCGGACCTCCGCTTCCTGATGCGGGCCATCGACCTGGCGAACGAATGCGACCTGAACTACAAGTCGAGCAAGAACCAGAGGCTCCTTGTAGAGCTCAATTTAATGAAGATCGCCTCCATCACTTTTGATGGCAAAAAAAAAATCTAAAGGCTTCATCGTACCCTCAGTGAACTTCATCACCATGACCCGGGTCAGGAAGGAAGTGGTGGCCACGACCCTGAAGAGGGAACCGGTCGCGCAACCCCAGTCTGAAAACGAGCCCGTAAAAAAATCCGAGGCACCCCAACCCGAGCCTGCAAAACCCGTTACCCTGCAAAACGGTGTGGGTGGCAGGAGAAAATCCGCGCTGTCCCTGGCTAGCGTGAAAAGACAGAAAGAGGAGGAAGAACAAAGGCTGAAACGGGTACGGGAAAAGAAAAAGGAGGAACTGCCTAGGGAGCACTTCACCGAGGAGACCTTCAACCAGGTCTGGTCCGACTATATCGACGGGCTTCACAGCAGTGGCGAGAAGATCCTGGCCTCGATCCTGATGGCGGACAAACCCACCCTCAAAGGACACCAGATCCACCTGAGCTACCCGAACCAGTTGATGAAAAAGGAGCTGCTAAGGGTGCGTCCCAAGGTGCTCAAGGCGATCCGCAGGGAGTTGAACAACCACAACGTGGATTTTGTCGTCGAGGTACGGGAAGAGAATGAAAAGCGATTTGCCTATACGCCCCAGGAGAAATACGAATTGCTCAAGGAAAAGAACAAGAACATCTCCCTGCTTCGCAAGACCTTCAATCTAGAGCTTTAGAGACCCTAATCCTTGACGGTCAGTCTCAGCACCGAACAGGCCGAGCTGTCTGCAAACTTGTCCTTGTTCTTGCCAAAGAGCACGTTCTGCCAGTTTCCCTTTTCCGGGGTACCAATGATCAGCAGGTCATACTCGGCTGAAATAAGTGAGATGGACTCTATGGGATCCTTTGACCGCTTGATGAGGACCTTGGATTCTGAGGAGGCCTTCATCAGCAAGCGTACTGAGGCCTGCTCCATCTCGGTGATCTCGGCATCTGACATGTTCTCGGGCACCACGTGGAGAAGGGTGAGCGAGGCCTTGTAGAACTGGCAGACCCTGTCGGCGATGGCAACGAAATTTTTATCCTTTCTCCCCGGCCGAAGTGCCATGACCACCTTGGAGATGTGGCGAACGCCATTGTCCCGGAAGAGGGCGAAGTCCGACCTCACGTGGGTGACGAACCAACCGATGGGGTTGCGTATGAGAAAGCCCTTGTGCGCACGGGCGTCCCAGCCCATGACCATCCAGTCGCAGTTGGTCTGCTCACTGAGCTCCTGTATGGTGTTTGACAGATCATGGGTCACCACGGCCTCGAAGTCGATCTCGACATCACGTGCCCGGGCCAGTCCCGAAAACCTCCTGCCCAGGGATTTTATGACGGGATTGTCTTCCATGACCGCGTCCAGGAAGGTCTGATTGGGCACCTCGGTGATGTTGACCGCCTGTGTGACGGTCTTCTTGTTCAGGGCGGCGCCGATCTCAACCAGCATCTCCGGGGACTTCTCATTGCCCAGCAATGGAATAACCACCCCGGCGTCCGAGGCGATCTTGCCGTCCAGGATGGAGGTGTTCACCCGGCGGGGCGGTTCCTGGATCTGCATCCCTCCCCTTCGCTTCTTCTTGTAGAGCATGTAAAGGGCCGGTCGGTGACCGTATTTCCTGAGTATGCCGATTCGGGCCGTCTTCTTTCCGTAGAAGAAGTAGATCACGAAACCGAGCAGGAAGATCGTCACCACCGCGACCAGCGGCATCATCCCCAGGAAGATCAGCAGGAGAAAGCCGGTGATGATCCCGAAGATCTGCACGACAGGGTACATGGGCGAGCGATAGGTCGGATTGTACCACTGGGCCGAGGTCTCCCTCAGGATGACCACACAGATGTTCACCGAAATGAACATGGTCACCATGAAGGCGCTGGCCAGCTTGGCGATCTTCTCGACGTCCAGGAAGAGGATCACAAGTGCCATGGTCAGGCAGGTAAGAACGATGGAGGAGACCGGCGTGAGAAATCGAGGATGGATCTTGCCCATAAAATCCGGCAGCAATTTGTCCATGGCCATGGCAAAGGGAAATCGGGACGCCGCAAGAACACCGGAATTCGCCATGGAGATCAGGGTGATCACCCCTACCACGGCAGTGAGAGTTCCGATCACGGGACCTCCCAGTTTGTTGGCCACCGAATAGATGGGCCTGAGGTCGGTGGACAACTGCTCCATGGGCAGGTTGCCTACCAGGGTGAAGGCGATGAACACGTAGATCAGGGCCATGATTATCAAAGAGAGGATCATGGCCAGGGGCAGGTTCTTGCTCGGGTTCTTTATCTCCCCAGCAATTGCCGCGACCTTGGTGACACCGGCATAAGAGATGTAAACAAAAGCCACCGTTGAGAAGAGCCCAAGGCTTCCGTCAGTCAAAAAAGGGTCAAGAAGTTCCTTATCGACCCTTGGAAGACCAAAGATCAGGACCCCGGAAAGCGTGAGCAGGCTGATCGCCACTATAACGATCTGCACCTTGCCCACCTTCTTCACACCAAAGATGTTGAGCATCAATATAATTGCCAAAAAGAAGATCGCGACATATTTTGTGAAGCCGTTCGACGCATTGGCCAGCACGGCCAGGTAGGCCCCGAATCCGACCAGGGCGAAGGCGCTCTTGAGCAACAGGGACAACCAGAGCCCCAGGCCTGCGATGGTTCCGAAAATGGGACCGAAAGCCCGCTCGATGTAAAGATAGGTTCCTCCTGAGGAAGGCATGGCCGTGGCCAGCTCCGACTTTGACAGGGCCGCAGGAAGGATGCACACAGCCGCGATCAAATAGGCAAGCCAGATGGACGAACCCGTTTTCGCCGCCGCAATCCCGGGAAGGACGAAGATGCCGCTCCCAAGCA
The DNA here is from genome assembly GCA_964489625.1 of uncultured Flavobacteriaceae bacterium. Classification (GTDB taxonomy): domain Bacteria; phylum Bacteroidota; class Bacteroidia; order Flavobacteriales; family Flavobacteriaceae; genus Lutimonas. The sequence goes on along the minus strand of CAZAZM010000043.1, from coordinate 3,611 downwards.
TCCCGCCTATGCTGATGGCGATGACGGAGGTCAGGTTGAGGCTGCGTTCGAGTTTCTTCAAAATCAAAATTTGCTCTAAAATATGTTTTTTTTGACAAAGCCTCCCCGGGGCCCCGGGGCATTTTAAAATTTAAGCTCTAAATTTGTACTGGATGTCGGGGTCCGCCCCGTTCCAACTCAAGAAATTCTTAAACCCAAAGGAAAGAAACATGCTGGGATTGAAATTTGAAACCGCCACCTCCTGGGTTGAGGTCGCAAGCGCAGGACTGCAGCAGGTGCTCACCGATCATGCCTTTGCAGAACAGAAAGCTGCTTCCAATGCGGTCTCCCTGATCATCAACTATTCGGAAGAGACCGAGCTGGTGCAGGCCATGAGCGACATCGCCATCGAGGAGATGGAGCACTTCAAGATGGTGCACGAGTTCATGGTCAAAAGGGGCATGAAGCTGGGCCGCGACCAGAGCAATGACTACGCCAGGCACCTGCAGGCCTATTTCCCCAAGACCAATGACCGCAAGGAGGCGCTAATCCACAGGCTGCTCATCGCGGCGCTGATAGAAGCGAGAAGCTGCGAGCGCTTCAAGGTGTTCTCAGAGAACATAGAGGACGAGGAGCTTGCGAAGTTCTACCGGGACCTGATGATCTCCGAGGCCAACCACTATACGACCTTCCTCGGATTTGCCCGGAAGTTCATGGATCGAGAGATCGTGGACGAGAAGTGGCAGGGCCTGCTAAACTACGAGGCCGAATTCATGAAATCACGAGGAACTTCGGCCAAGGTTCACGGCTAATATGACGCTGCCGGAAGATCAGTTTATAAAGCTGATGGTGAGCGGGTAATGGGGCTCTTCCCCATTGTTGGCGCGTACGGCATTGACTATCGGGAAGACAAAGCACAGCACGCCGATGCCGATCAGGCCGATGATCCCCAGCCCGAGAAGCAGGATCAGGGGCACGCAGATCAGGGCGTAGAGAAACATACTCAGCTGAAAGTTCACGATCGACTTCCCATGTTGGTCCATGGAATAGATCTCATCCTTCTTGGTCATCCAGATGACCAGGGGAACCAGGAAACCGCCGAACCCGGTGATCAGGTCCAGCAATTGGCTCAAGTGGGTCAGCATAAGGGCTTGTCTGTCTTCTCTCATATCTCTCAGGGGGTTTGCTTTTTCAGATATGACGCATTTCGGCTCAACATGTTACATCCTTGTTGTCAAATTATTGCATGAGGTCAAACTTGATTACCTTTGCAGCGGATGACACATCCCCAAATAAGAAGTAAGCAATGGAAAACAGCGCCTCCGGGATCAACAACGACACCATCATCGCACTGGCGACCCCCTATGGCATGGGTGCCATCGCCGTGATCCGGCTTTCCGGGGAAAAGTCCATCGACCTGGTGTCCGGTTTCTTCGAAAGCCGCCGAAAAGGCAAGGTGCTTTCGAAGCAGAGATCGCATACGGTGCACCTGGGGCTTATCAGGGAGGGTGACCGTATCCTGGATGAGGCTTTGGTAACTGTGTTCCGGGCCCCTCACTCCTACACGGGGGAGAATGTGGTCGAGATCTCCTGCCACGGTTCGACCTACATCCAACAGGAGATCCTGAACTTGTTTTTGAAGCATGGGGCACGCCATGCGGATGCCGGGGAATTCACCCTCAGGGCCTTTCTGAACGGAAAGATGGACCTGAGTCAGGCAGAGGCAGTGGCCGATGTGATCGCCTCGGACTCGCAAGCCTCACATGACATGGCCCTGCAGCAGATGCGCGGAGGCTTCTCGTCGGAGATCGCCGCACTGCGAGATCAGTTGGTGCATTTTGCGTCAATGATCGAGCTGGAGCTCGACTTCGTGGAAGAGGACGTCGAATTTGCGGACCGGGCCCAGTTCCAGGAACTCATTCACAAGATCCGGGAGGTGGTCAAACGACTCATCGACTCCTTTGCCCTGGGCAATGTGCTGAAGAACGGGATCCCGGTGGCGATCGTGGGCGAACCCAATGTCGGGAAGTCCACCCTGCTCAACACGCTGCTCAACGAAGAAAAGGCCATCGTCTCAGACATTGCCGGGACTACCCGGGACGCCATCGAGGACGAAATGATCCTCAACGGGGTCAGCTACCGGTTCATCGACACGGCGGGAATACGGGAGACCTCTGACGTGGTGGAAAGCATCGGGATCCAAAAGACCTTTGCCAACATCGAGAAGGCCCAGCTGGTGCTGCAGCTCATCGACGGCGAAAAGATCGAGCCAGGCAAAATAGAAGACGAAGCCAAGGTATTGCATGAGAAATATCCTGAGAAAAAGATCCTCACGTTGGTCAATAAGTCCGACCGAATTTCAGCAAAGAACCGGGAGGCACTGATCACGAATCACCCGGACTGGCTGCTGATCTCGGCCAAAACGAAAGAGGGCATTGAGCACCTGCTGAAACACCTGGCCGACCTGGTCAACACGGGAGCCCTCAGCAACCAGCAGACCATTGTGAGCAACTCCCGCCATTTCGAGGCCCTGAGCAAGGCGATGGAAGCATTGAATGAGGTACAGAAGGGCATGGACCAGGACATCTCATCCGACCTGCTGGCTATAGATATCCGCCAGGCCCTTTACCACCTTGGAGAGATCACAGGAGAGATCTCAACTGAAGACCTCCTGGGTAACATCTTCGCGAATTTCTGTATCGGAAAGTAGAGATTCATTCAAGCATTTTTCTTAAATTCAGCACATATCCTTGATTCTGTTTTGATGTGACGGTACTCAGAACCCGTTTATACAAGCCCATTGCCTCACCGCTTTTCATGAAGCGCAAAAAGATCATTTCCCAGTTGGAGCAAAATTCCCCCCGACAGTTAATCCTTGTTGTGGCAGGTGCTGGGTATGGCAAAAGCGTTGTGGTCAGTCAATGGCTGGACGAGAGTGAATATGCATACTGTTGGATTTCTCTTGAGCAGGACTGCAATGATCTCAGGCTTTACCTTGAATATCTTTCGGTTTCAATTCGTCAAGTCTTTCCCAACCTTATTCCCGAGTTCACCGACACCCTGGACGGCCTTGAATTACCCTCCGTCGAGAGTCTTGTCAAAATCTTGATCAACGAGCTGAACGAGCTTCCGGATCCATTGCGTATCGTGCTGGACGACTATCACTTGATTAAGAACAAGGTGATTCACAATTTCATGCATCAAGTGCTGACTTTTGCTCCGAGTCGACTGAACTTCGTCATAATTTCAAGACATGATCCGCCCATTAAACTTGGAGCTCTTAACGCGTATGGCAAAATCTTTGAATTGAGAATGGGTGATCTGCGCTTTGGAAAGGACGAGATCATTGCCTATTCGAGAAACTTCTATGATCAGACATTGACTGATGGCATCATTAACTCCATTGACAATGTCACAGAAGGATGGATTTTAGGCATTCGACTGATTTTTAAGGAAATACAGAAGGGGAAAAACATATTGGAATCTCTTGACAGCTTGACTGACGGGAAGAGCCGGCTATCAGGTTTTTTGATCGATGAACTATTCGCCGACCTTTCCGATTATCTGAAAAAAGGATTGATGCTGGCTTCCTTGTCCGACAGATTCAACCTCAAACTAGTTGAAAACATTTG
>CAZAZM010000042.1:0-20763 GCA_964489625.1 uncultured Flavobacteriaceae bacterium | reverse complement strand
CGCCCAGCATAAAAGGCAGTTAGACTCTGCATCCTTGGGGCGAAAAATAAATCCGGGCTTTGTTTTTTAATTGGAATTATTGTTTAAATTTGCACACGCAAAATTAACCTCTGGCGAGAATCGTGCATGTTGGTTTTTGTCAAAACCATTTTAACCAGGAACAATGGAAAACTTAGTAGATTACGTACAGAAGGAATTCGTTGAAAAGAACGACATCCCCAAATTTTCTGCCGGAGACACCATCACCGTCTATTACGAGATCCGCGAGGGATCCAAGACGAGAACCCAGTTCTTCAAGGGCGTGGTGATCCAGAGAAGAGGCAGCGGCAGCTCCGAGACCTTTACGATCCGTAAAATGTCCGGAACCGTAGGCGTTGAGAGGATCTTCCCGATCAACCTGCCCACCATCCAAAAGATCGAAGTGAACAAGAGAGGCAAGGTGAGAAGAGCAAGAATCTTCTACTTCAGAAATCTTACAGGTAAAAAGGCCCAGATCAAGGAGAAACGATCATAAGGCTTTCTGAACTCAACAGAATGATCCCTTTCGTCTGCAGACGGAAGGGATTCTTTTTTTAACAAATGTTGATAACCCATCTTGAAATCTTGTTCAAAAGAAGATGTCGTTTTTTTTGAAAAATACACTTTAGCTATTTACATTTGAAGAAGAAATGAAAGCAGATCGTGCCGGTCACGTGAAGCGAGGGAGCGATCCCGGACGGATGTGGAAGACGTCGATCAGCGTTTGTTTCTGCCAGAGCTTAAAAACTTTGGCGCGGCCACTGGTCCTTGTTACAGATCATTGTATTTAGCATAAATATCAGGATTTAAAGGTTAGTGGTTGCAAACTGAATGCCAGGATCGAAGGAATGGCAGGAAGGGCCTTCGGGTTCGGAGAGTCGGAATTTCGGTTGAGGCCTTCAACGAGATTGCAGTTTGAAAGGGATTTATTGGAACATGAGAATGTGAGGATAAGCCACCCGTTTAAGCTGAAGTTTCAACAGATATCCATAACAAAGAGTCAAATCTTTGTTATGGATATTATTTTTTGGAACATCCCGAGGCTCTGAAACACTCCTTATCAACAATTGTTGATAACTGATGTTAATAACGTGTTTACTGTTTTCCTTCTGATTTTCATACATTTAAATACCCTATATTTTATTTTTGTTTAAGCTGTGCTCGATTCAGGACATCCCCAATGTTATGAAAATCGTCCTGTGAGAGCGGCAGCACCAGTAGATTCATATCTATTGCTGTTCAGATGCAACATAGACCAAAGTGTTTAGCGCAAGACGTTTTTGGGAATGACTGAGCAGTTTAAAATAGGGCCTGATGTAATACGAACAACAGCTCCCCCCTATTTTAAAAAAGTGGTGGCATTCGTTTCTTTGACAAGTGCCACTGACCAAACCTAAAGCCATGGAAGAATTGCATCTTTTCCGTGGCTTTTGCTTTTGAGGGCAATGGCTCAGATACTCATATACATTTCCAGCCTCTTATGTATCATTTAACACCGTATTTTTTAGCCAAAATCAGGGAGAACTTAGGCCTTGTTTACTATATTTGCAGCAATTTAAAACTAAGCGATAATGACTAAAATAAAAGTAGCGAATCCCGTAGTGGAACTGGACGGAGACGAAATGACCAGAATCATCTGGAAATTCATTAAGGACCAACTGATCCTTCCCTACCTGGATCTCGATATCAAGTACTTCGACCTTGGCGTGGAATACCGTGATGAAACGGATGACCAGGTCACGATCGATGCTGCCGAAGCCATCAAAAAGTACAACGTGGGGATCAAATGCGCCACCATCACCCCGGACGAGGCCAGGGTCAAAGAATTCGGGCTGAAGAAGATGTGGCGGTCTCCCAACGGAACCATCCGCAATATCGTTGGCGGAACGATCTTCAGGGAGCCGATCATCATGAAAAACGTACCCAGGTACGTACAGGGCTGGACCAAGCCCATCTGCATCGGAAGGCATGCTTTCGGCGATCAGTACAGGGCAACCGACCTGGTTACCAAGGGTAAGGGAAAACTGACCCTGACCTTCACTCCTGAAGACGGTAGCGAGCCCCAGAGCTTCGAAGTCTACAACTTCCAGGAAGGAGGAGTCGCCATGGCCATGTACAACATAGACTCTTCGATCTACGGCTTTGCACGCTCAAGCTTCAACCAGGCCCTGAGCAAGGGCTGGAACCTTTATTTCAGCACCAAGAACACCATCCTGAAAGCCTATGACGGAAGGTTCAAGGACATCTTCGAGGAGGTGTACCAGAACGAGTTCAAAGACAAGTTCGATGCTGCCGGCATCACCTACGAACATCGCCTTATCGATGACATGGTGGCGGCTGCTATGAAGTGGGAAGGCGGATTCGTCTGGGCCTGCAAGAACTATGACGGAGACGTGCAGTCAGACACGGTCGCGCAGGGATTCGGCTCTCTCGGCCTGATGACCTCCGTGCTGGTCACCCCGGACGGAAAAACGGTTGAGGCCGAAGCGGCCCACGGAACGGTGACACGACACTACAGGCAGCACCAGCAGGGCAAGGAGACCTCCACCAACCCGATCGCCTCCATCTTTGCCTGGACGAGAGGACTGGAACACAGGGGCAAACTGGACGGCAACCAGGAGCTGATCGATTTTTGCCACACCCTGGAGCAAGTCTGCATCGACACCGTGGAAAGCGGGAAAATGACCAAGGACCTTGCGCTCCTGATCCACAAGGACAAGATGACATCAGACGACTACCTGAACACCCAGGATTTCCTGGATGCTCTCAAGGAGAACCTGGACAAGGCCCTGTCCTGAAGAAGACTGGTCCTTTGACCAGATAGCTACTCAAAAGGCTCCCCATGGGGAGCTTTTTTTTTGCACATCTCCCGGCGGAGGCCTATATTTATCGGGGAGGATTTAGCAAGGCCCGAAATAAACAGGAACCATGAGCAAAACCAAAAGGAAAGAAAAGATCTTCAAGGATAGCCAAGCCAAATCGGTCTTCCAAAAAGGCATGAAGTACCTGGCCCTGTCCCTGCCCCTGCTCTTTTTCTCCCCCATCGTGGTGACCATCGGGTTCAAGGCCCTGCGCAAGGACCAAAGCTACTGGCTGCTGATCCTTGGGTGCTTCCTGGTCCTGCTGACGGTGGTCCTGGTGTCACAGGCCTTCCGCCTGATCCTGAAATCACTGTTCGCCCGATGAAGAAAAGTGCCCGATGGACCCGCCTGACCGAGTGGGAACACTGGCCCACAACCCTGTATTATGTACCCTTGCTCCCCTTCTTTTTCATGAGGTTCCTGAAGGCGGGACACCCCAATCACTACCTGGCGGCCAATCCCGGGATCCGCTATTCCGGAAACGGGACGGAATCAAAGCACCTGAGCCTCAATTTGCTGGCCCCAAAATTCCGGCCAGCCAGCCTGCTCGTCGGCCAGGGAGAAGACCCACAGCAGATCGTGAAGCAGCTGGAGGAGCTCGAGATCGGCTTTCCCCTGATCGCCAAACCCGACCGGGGCTTCAGGGGCTACCTGGTCAAGAAGCTGGATTCTGCCGGGGAACTTCTCAACTACCTGGAAAACGTCAGGACCGACGTGATGATCCAGGAATTCATCCCCTTCCAAAATGAGCTGGGCATCTTCTATCACCGGCTTCCCGGCGAGACGAAGGGCAAGGTCACCTCGGTGACGATCAAAAAGTTCATGAAGATCCGGGGTGACGGACGGCAGAGCCTTGAGCAGCTCATCAAGAACGATGACCGCGCGAGACTCTACCTGGACGTCTTCAGCATCATCCATAAGGAAAGACTGCACAGGATACCCGGAGAGGGAGAAGAGCTGGTTCTATCCGTGATCGGAAATCACTCCAAGGGGACCCAGTTCATCAATGGAAACCACCTCATCGATGAGCGGCTGCACGCCCTGATGGACCGGATCTGCAGCCCCATGAAAGGCTTTCATTACGGCCGCCTCGACATCAAATACAGGGACTTCGAGGCCCTGCTCGCAGGAGAGGACTTCAAGGTGCTCGAAGTGAACGGCATCATTTCCGAGCCCACCCACATCTATGACGCCTCGCACAGGGAGGCCTCCTACCTCAATGCGCTGAAGACCATCAACAGGCACTGGGAGATCATGAGCGAGATCGCGCTCGTCAATCACCGTGAACACCAGGTCCCCTACCCGGGGGTCAGGGAATACATTGGCAACCTGCGTTGGCTCAGGAGCCACAGCAAGATGCTGAAAAAGTTGAATGCACAGGATTTGTGATCAGTTGTGAAGATCCTTTTTAGGCGTGGTGGGATTGTAGCCAAAGTCCCCGTCCGGCAGGCTAATCCCCAGCTGGGCAATGATGTAGCCGATGCTCGCAAAGTGATGTATGGCGTGGCTGTGCGCCTGTATCAGGGCGGCTGCAAGCGTGTAGTTCGCGGTGACCATGCCCAGCCCCAGGTCATCCCTGACCCTGACCGACGCATTGAGGTCGGCCTCCTGGAGATCCTCCAGCTGTCCAATGATCTCTGAGAAATACCTTATCCCTTCGTCGACGTGCTGCTCGGCCATCTCGTTCCTCTGCCTGTCGGAGAGGTCGATCATCCCCGAGTCAAGGCCCCGGAAGATGCAGTCGAATACGTCCAGGATATGGCGCATGTGCACCCCTATGCTGGAATAGTAAGGCGCCGTTGAATTATTGGAATACTGCCTGTCATCAATGGAATTCAAAAGGTTCACACCCCGGTTCAGATTTTGGATGATGGCTGAAATCATTGATGAGAATTTATTGTTTGAGGCTAATTTAATAAAATATCATTTCATTACTTTGATCAGGGTCAAAATTCCCAGGACCAGGAAGAGGGCACTCAAAATGTAATTGATGTTCCTCGCGATGAACTGGGCCCTTTTCTGTATGACGGCGGCGAATTTCACGTAGACCATGAAAAGGGAGAAAGCCCCGAGAAAGACCCCCGTCACAAACAAATTTATATAGGGCTGTTCGGTGATCAGGAGCCCACGGTTCTCGAGAACCGAACTCAGGACGAGATAGAATGGGATCGCCAGCATGTTCATGGAAGACATGAGCGCACCCACCACAAAGCTCTTTCCCTTCTTCCTGCTTCCCTCGCCTTTGAATTTCTTGCGAGCCTGAAAAAAGAAAACCACCGAGAGGAGAAAAAGCACGGCCAGCCCGGCGTAGTTCAGTCGTTCCACTACCTCAGGATGCTCGGCAAAGTACCTGGCGAAGACCAGGGCGATAAAGGCCTGGGGGATCACCACCATCGCGGCCCCGAGGGCAAACCACATCCCCGAGCGCGGTCCCTTCTCCAGGGCAGTCCTCACCGAGGTCATATTGAGCATGCCGGGCGGGGTCAGGCTCAAAAAGGCCATCACGTATCCCAGCGCTATGTGCATCAGATATTGCATTCAACTTTTTCTTGTCAAGCCCCTGATAAAGTCCGTCATATCCTCAGATATCCTCATCCTGAGCACCGAAAACAGGAAAACCACCGTGATCAGCGCGCCTTTTATGAGAATGGCGATCAACGGATGCAGGTCGAATTCCAGCAGGTAGAAAATTACGAAAACTACGGCAATCAGGACCACCAGAACACCGGTTTTTCCCGTAAAGGGCTGCATGCCAAGCTTGCGATAGACATAATAGACCTTTATGGCGCTGAACGCCAGAACCACGATCAGGGTCGCCAGGGCCGCCCCGTCAATTCCCAGCTGTTCGATCAGCAGGCGGTTCAGGATGAAAACGCTGACTGCCATGGCAAGCGAGAGATAGAACAGGACCCTGTACAGGCTGGAATTGGTCAGGATGGCCCCGTTGGTTCCCAGGGAGAGCTTGACGAGCTCAGAGATCGAGATCACCAGGACGATGAACATGCCCGCGGCATATTCGGGCCGGTCGATGAACTGGTAGATTTCCCGGATGTTGGCGTTGATCAGCAGGAACAGGAGGCCGCCGACGATGAGCAGGTTTAGAGAGCTCCTTTGATAGAGGCTGCCTACCTCGGGAAGGTTGTTGGCGTTGAGCTCCCTGGCCGTGATCGGGTTGATGATCTGCTGCATGGCCCTGTTGGGTATGGCGATGACGGATGCAATGTACACCCCGACGGAATAATAGGCCACCTGGGAGATGTCGGTCATCTGCGGGATCATGAACTTGTCGATCTCCAACACGATGGTGCCCGCAGAGCCCGCCAGGATGATATAGAAGGAAAAAGTCAGTATCTCCCTCATATTGTCGGGCATTCTGAAGCCCCTGAAGCGAGGCATATACAGCCTGAGAGCATAGAAAAGCATGATCAGCATCCGCAGGAAATACACCCAAACCACCGCATAAACGAATCCTTCATTATCGATCCAACCCAGGTAGACGGCCAGCAGAAGGAAGGTAACGAAGACCCTCGCAAAGATCTCCCGGACAAATCCCCCGAAGACCGACCTGAGCTGCACCCGGCTCCAGGCGTAGAACACTTCAAAATAGCCCATGCAGACGGCCAGGATGAAGATCAGCCAGGTGTATTGCTCGATGATGACGTTCTCCCGGGACAGGAACTCGGCGATATGCCGGTAGAATACCGTTCCGAGGAAGCCCAGGGGCAAAATGACGAGCAGGGGGAGGAACAGGGTAATCACCAGGAAGTCGTCCCGTTGCTGTTTCTGATCGTAAGACGTGAAGAACTTGACGATGGTGTGCTGCATCCCGAAAACGAGCAGGGGCATGACCAAATTGGCCGAAGACAGCAGGAAGGTGATCAGCCCGAAATACTCTGCGTCGAGGAAATGCGTGTACAGGAAAAGCACGTTGACCCCTCCAATGGCGAAGCCCAGTATCAGCACGAGCGTGTTCCTGAGGGATTGATTGAAGACGATGCCCATGTTATTCATGCTCGATCATTCTTTGCGTTAAGTACCTGAACCGGGCCAGCAGCAGCAAGGCCGAGGCCGTCAGCCCGGCCAGGAGACCGATCCAGATCCCCTGGGACCCCAGGCCCAGCGTCTTGCCCAGCAGGTAACAGGTCGGAAATCCTATGATCCAGTAGGCGATGAAGGTGATGTAGGTGGGGATCTTCACGTCCTGAAGGCCCCTGAGTGCGCCCAGCACCACCACCTGCAGCCCGTCAGACAGCTGGAACAGGCCTGCGATCAGCAGCAGGGATGCCGCCGTGATGATGACCTCAGTGTTGTCAATGTAGAGCATGGGCAGGTAGTCCTTGAGCAGGAAGAAGCCCAGGGCGAAGAAGAACTCGATGATGAAGACCTGGAGAAAGATGGAGAGGCTGATCCGCTTCAGCTCGCCGAACTGCCTCAGGCCCTTCTGGTTCCCAACGCGTATGGTCGCCGTGACCCCTAATCCCACCGCGATCATGAAGGTCATCGAGGACAGGTTCAGGGCGATCTGGTTGGCCGCCTGGTCCACCACCCCCATGGTTCCCGCCAGCCAGATGGCGGCCGTGAAGACTCCCACTTCAAAGAGCATCTGCATGGCCGTTGGAAATCCGAGATCGATGATCTTGACAAAGGTGGCCTTTTTGATCTCCTCCGGGCGCATCCAGCGGAAATAGCTCTTGAATCGAGGCCTGGAATAGAGTATCCAAATGATGAAGTAGAGCATGACGAATCGCGAGATCAGGGTCCCGTAGGCCGCTCCCACGAGCTCAAGCCGGGGAAAGATCCAGAAACCGTAGATCAGGACGAAGTTCAGGACCACGTTGACGATGTTGGCCAGGACGTTCGCGTGCATCCCGTATTTGGTCTTGGACATCCCGTCGGTGAACTGCTTGAAGGCCTGGAAGACCATCAGCGGTATCATGGACAGGGCCACGATGTTCAGGTAGGGCATGGCAAGCTCCACCACCTCCTCGGGCTGATCCATATGCCTCATCAGCGGGGCGGCGATCATCAGCATCACGAACATGCTGACTCCCAGGATGGAACAGAGGATCAGTCCGTGCTGGAACAGTTTCCTCCCCTTGTCATCGTCCCCTTCCCCATCGGCTTCCGCGATCAGGGGCGTGATCGCCAGGGAGAACCCTATGCCCAGGGAGAAGGCGATGAACACAAAGCTGTTCCCAAGGGATACCGCCGCAAGGGGCGCCGCACCCAGCCTTCCCACCATGATGTTGTCAGCCAGCCCGACAAGCACGTGGCCCAGGTGACCGATCATGACCGGTATCGCCAGCTTCAGGTTGTAATTGAATTCGGAAGTGTAGTCCTTGAGTCTCAAAAAGGCTTGATGTCTTGGTATAGACTACAAAAGTAACTTTTTCCCCAAGAGATCATCTCGCGAAGAAAAATATTTTGGAATGAACCCAGGGAGGGATGCAGACCAAAATCTTATATTTGTACACCTTGAATATTTAAAAATTTTAACCCCCAAAATCATCAACGATGGAATTCAACCTTAGCGAACTCTCAGATCAGGCGACCAACCTCGTCTTCACCTATGCCCCGAAAGTACTAGGCGCCATTATCGTCTACATCCTCGGGAACATGATCATCAAATGGCTGTCACGCTCCTTTGAGCGCATCCTGGAAAAGAGAGAAACGGATGCTTCTCTCAAACCCTTCCTGAAGAGCCTTTTTGGCGCCCTGTTGAAAACCCTTCTGATCATAAGTGTCCTGGGCATGCTCGGAGTTGAGATGACCTCCTTCATCGCCATACTGGGTGCCGCCGGCCTTGCCGTGGGCATGGCACTTTCCGGGACCCTGCAGAACTTTGCGGGCGGCGTGGTGATCCTGTTGTTCAAACCCTACAAGGTGGGCGATTTCATCGAAGCACAGGGTTATACCGGAGTGGTCAAGGAGATCCAGATATTCACCACGATCCTGCTCACCACAGACAACAAGACCGTGATCATCCCCAACGGGCCCCTTGCCACGGGTTCCCTGATCAACTATTCGGCCCAGGCAACTCGCAGGGTCGACCTCAGCTACGGGATCGCTTATGGAGATTCGGTCGCGAAGGCACGAGAGATACTGTTGGGGGTCATCAAGGCGGACCCAAGGATCCTCAAGGACCCCGAGCCCTTTATCGGGCTGGGCGAGCTGGCCGACAGCTCGGTCAACCTCACAACCCGTGTCTGGGTCAAGACGGAAGACTACTGGGGCGTGTTCTTCGACATGAACGAAAAGGTCTACGCCGCCTTCAACGAGGGAGGAATCAACATTCCCTTCCCGCAAATGGACGTACACCTGCAACAGTAGATCAGTCCATCTCCTCCAGGATCTCGTCGGCGATGGCCAGGCAGGCTGTCGCCGCGGGAGACGGCGCGTTGATCACATGCACCACTCCCCTGTTCTTGCGGATGACGAAATCGTCGATCATCTGGCCGTCAGCGCCCACGGCCTGGGCACGCACGCCTGAGCGCGTCGGAACGATGTCCTTCGTTTCCAGATCAGGAATCATGGCCCGAAGCGCTTCCAGGAAAAGCTTTTTGGAAAATGCTCGGCGGTACTCCTGAAGACCCTTTTCCCAGTTCTTGCGAAACAGGCTCCAGGTGCCCCTGAAGGAAAGCGCCTCCAGGCTGTCCCTGAGATCGAAGCTGGTCCTTTCGTAGCCTTCCCTCTTGAAGGTGAACACGGCGTTCGGGCCGCATTCCACGTGACCTCCTGTCATCGGCGTGAAATGCACCCCGAGAAATGGATATCTCGGGTCAGGGACAGGGTAGATAAGATGCCTGACCTTGTGCCGGGCCTTAGGGTCCAGCTCGTAGTAGTCTCCTCGGAAGCCCACGATCTGCATGTCCAGATCCAGGCCGTCCAAACGTGCGATCCGGTCGGATTGCAAGCCAGCGCAGACGATCACCCTGGAGGCCTTTAGTTTCCGGGCACTTCCTGCTTTGCCCTCTCGGGTCTCGACCAGTACTCCATCGCCCGATCTTTGGATCCCGACCACCTCCTGTCCCAGCAAAAGCCGGTTCCGGGCATTGGTCCCGATCATCAGCTCTGTGAATTTTCGAACGACTTCCGGATAGTCTATGATGCCTGCTCCGGGCACCCAAATGGCCTTCAGTCCACGGGCATAGGGTTCCAGCTCCTGGATCTCCTTTGAAGACAGATATCGTATCCCAGGGGTGTCGTTCTGCAGACCCCGTTGGTAGATGTCCTCCAGCAGGGGCAGCTCCCCCTCCCGCGTGGCGAGAATGAGTTTGCCGCAAATCTCATGGGGAACCTCATGTTCCCGGGCGAAGTCGACCAATTGCCGTCGGCCTTCCAGGCAGTTCTTCGCCTTTAGCGAACCCGGCCGGTAATAGATCCCCGAATGGATCACGCCGGAATTTCTTCCGGTCTGGTGAAGGGACAGCTCCGTCTCCTTTTCGACCAGGGCCACGGATGCCCCCGGAAATCTCAGGCTGAGCTTGTAGGCCGTGGCCGCCCCCACGATACCTCCCCCGACAACCAGGTAGTCGAATGAACTTTCCTGTCCTTCCCTATTTGACATATCGTGTCTTTTTCATCATGCTCAGAACCACGAAGCTCGCGGCGAAGAAGAGGCAGAGCAGCAGGATGGAAAGCCGCATGGACTCGGTGATCGAGATCGCCAGCCCGAAGATGAAGGTACCCCAGACAATGGCCACCTTCTCGGTGACGTCAAAAAAGCTGAAATAGGTGGTAGGATCCAGGGTGTTCTCGGGCAATAGTTTGGAATAGGTCGAACGGGAAAGGGTCTGTATGGCGCCCAGGACCAGGCCGATGAAGCCACTGATCACGTAGAACTTGATCTGGACGTTCGGGTCATTCCCGTCGAGGAAATAGGCACTCAGGCTGGCCAGCGCCCAGATGACGATTGTGATCTTCAGGGCGCTCAGGTTTCCTATGAGCTTGGAGAGCCTGGAAAACAGGTAGGCCCCGGCAACCCCGACGAGTTGTATGACGATGATGGTCAGGATCAGGCTGCTGGTGGGCAGCCCGATCTCTGTCTTCCCATAGATGGTGGCCAGGAGGATGATCGACTGTACGCCCACGCTGTAGAGGAAGAAGGAGGTGAGGAAATTCAGCAGGGAGGGCTGGTCCTTGAGCTCGCTCAGCACTTTCTTGAGCTCCTGGTAGCCCTTGAAGACATAGTCGCTCTCCGGTTTGCGGTTGTGCAGGTTGTAGGGAAGCCTCCTGAAGGTCACCTGTGCAAATCCCATCCACCAGATCCCGACCGTCAGGAAGGAGATACGCGGTGCTAGGCTGGGATCAGTCATGCCGTACCATTCCGGCTTCATGACCATGGTCAGGTTGAAGATGAGCAGCAGCACCGAACCGATGTAGCCGTATATGAATCCCAGGGCGCTCACCTCGTCCTGCTGGTCCCCGTAGGCGATCTCCGGCAGGTAGGCGTTGTAGAAGACAAGGCTGCCCCAGAAACCGATGCTGGCAAAAACCGAGAAGAGGATGCCCACCCAAAGCGTGTCGATCCCTTCGAAAAAGTAAAGGCTCATGACCGAGAGCCCCCCGAAATAGCAGAAGAACTTCATATAGGTCTTCTTGTTTCCCACGTAGTCGGCGATCCCCGACAAGAGCGGAGAGATCAGGGCGACCACGAGGAAGGAAAACGAGAGGGCGTAGGTGTACAGGGAGGTGTTGTTGAAACTGAAGCCCAGGAAATCGACCATTCCGCTCTCGGTCTCGGTGACGGTCTCGTAATAGATGGGAAAAACGGCTGTGCTGATCACCAGCGAGTAGACGGAGTTGGCCCAGTCGTAGAAGGCCCAGCTGTGGATCAGCTTTCTGTCCCCTTTTTGCAACATGGTTAGTGAGGTTTGAACGTTTCCTGCAATTTGACTTGCGAGCGGCAATGTACAATTTTTTTACCTGAATTTGATTAGATTTGTTCCTCTCAACCCATTCCAGGTGACCAAGAAAAAATCCAGCACGCATCCTTCCTTCCAGATCCCGGCAGTGATACTTCTGACCGGCAAGTTGCTGCAATTCCTTTCGAAAGATGCCGCTACGCGCTATGTATCGAAGATCTTCGCAACCCCGGTAAGGTTCGAGGCCCCCGAGCGGGAACAGATGATGCGGGACAGCGCCAAGAAGGAGCGGATCTTCCTGCCCGAGGCGAAAAAGGAGCTGCAGGTCTATGTCTACGGTTACTCCAAGACCCGGGTCCTGTTGGTGCATGGCTGGGCCGGCCGCGGCACCCAGCTCTATTCCCTGGCCGACAAGCTCCTCGAGAACCGTATGATGGTGATCAGCTTCGACGGGCCGGCCCATGGCCTTTCCCAGGGCAAAAGGACCAACATGCTCGAATACATCGAGGCCATCCGCGTCATCGAAAAGAAGTACGGGCCCTTCCACGCCGCCGTCGGGCATTCCTTCGGGGGCATGTCGCTCATCAATGCCGTGGCGAGCGGAATGAAGCTCAACAAGCTGGTGACCATCGGGGCCGACAATTCCATCCCGGAGATCTTCGACTACTTCGTAAGGAAGATGGAGCTCAAACCGGAGATCGCAAAACGCCTGCAAAAGCTCTTTGAGAAAAGGCACAATATGAAACTGGATTACATGAGCTCGGAGCAAAGGGCCGAGCGTATAAAGATCCCTGTCCTGGTCATCCATGACAGCGAGGACCGGTTCGTCAATGTAAGCAGCGCCGTTTCCATTCGTCAAAAGCTGGAGAAGGGTGAGCTGCTGATCACCCATGGGCTGGGTCATCACAAGATCTTCAAGAGCCCTGTAGTTATTCAGCGCATAATTGAATACTTGCAATAACACAATACATATTTCTGATTATGAGATATTTATTTTTATTTTTAAGTCTAATCGCAATGCAGGTCGCCCCTGCTCAAGAAACATCATCCATGGACAAGAAGATCAACAAGACAGAGGCAGAATGGAAAGAGATCCTGACGCCTCAGCAGTACTACATCCTCAGGCAAAAGGGAACCGACATGCCGGGTGACGGTGGCTATACCCAACACTTCGAAAAAGGGACCTACCACTGCGCAGCTTGTGACGCCCAGCTGTTCGAATCCGGGACCAAATACGAATCCCACTGTGGCTGGCCTTCCTTCGACGACGCCATCGACGGGGCGGTCGAGTACCATCTCGACAAGAGCCATGGGATGATCCGCACGGAGATCACCTGCTCACGCTGCGGAGGGCACCTGGGGCATGTCTTCGATGACGGCCCTCGCGACACCACGGGCAAGCGTTACTGCGTGAACACGACTTCCCTGCGCTTTGTCAAATCATGAGCGGAATTTCCTATCTTTGCAGCCTTGAAAGAAGGAAGAATCCGATAATTGATTTGACACCATGTTCAACAACTTAAGCGAAAAACTAGATAAGGCATTTCACGTGCTCAAAGGGCACGGCAGCATCACGGAGATCAACGTGGCGGAAACCCTGAAAGAAGTCAGGAGGGCCCTGCTCGACGCGGACGTTAACTTCAAGATCGCCAAGAACTTCACCAACTCGGTCAAGGAGAAGGCCATGGGACAGAACGTGCTCACCACGCTCAACCCGGGTCAACTCATGGTCAAGATCGTCAAGGACGAGCTGACCGAGCTCATGGGTGGAGAAACGGTGGGCATCAACCTCAAGGGTTCCCCGACGGTGATCCTGATGTCAGGACTCCAGGGCTCGGGTAAGACCACATTCTCCGGAAAGCTGGCCAACTACCTCAAGAACAAGAAATCAAGACAGGTGCTTCTCGTCGGAGGCGACGTGTACCGACCCGCTGCGATCGACCAGCTCAAGGTAGTGGGAGAGCAGATCGGCGTGGAGGTCTACTCCGAAGAGGGGAACATGAACCCGGTTGAGATCGCCGAAAACGCGGTCAAATACGCCAAGGCCAACGGAAAGAACGTAGTGATAATCGATACCGCGGGACGTTTGGCCGTCGACGAGCAGATGATGAACGAGATCTCGAACATCCACAAGGCCGTTCAGCCGGAGGAGACCCTCTTCGTGGTCGACTCCATGACCGGTCAGGATGCCGTGAACACGGCAAAGGCGTTCAACGACGTTCTCAACTTCGACGGCGTGGTGCTGACCAAGCTCGACGGTGACACCCGCGGCGGTGCGGCCCTTTCGATCAAATCGGTGGTCAACAAGCCCATCAAGTTCATCGGTACCGGTGAGAAGATGGAGGCCATCGACGTCTTCCACCCCGACAGGATGGCTGACAGAATCCTCGGCATGGGAGACGTTGTGTCTCTGGTCGAGCGTGCCCAGGAGCAATACGACGAGGAAGAGGCCCGGAAGATTCAGAAGAAGATCGCGAAGAACCAGTTCGGCTTTGATGACTTCCTGAAGCAGATCCAGCAGATCAAGAAGATGGGGAACATGAAGGACCTGGTGGGCATGATCCCCGGGGCCGGCAAGATGATGAAGGATGTGGACATCGACGACGACGCCTTCAAGGGAATTGAGGCCATCATCTACTCGATGACCCCCGCTGAACGCTCCCAGCCCGCCATAATCAATGCCAGCAGAAAAAAGAGGATCGCCAAGGGCTCCGGCACCAACGTTCAGGAGGTCAACCAGCTGCTGAAGCAATTCAACCAAATGAGCAAGATGATGAAGATGATGCAGGGTGGCGGAGGAAAGAAGATGATGCAGATGATGAAAGGCATGCAATAGGACCCGGGGAAATCAACAGACGTAACATTCAAAAATTCAAAGACACATGATCCTCCTAGACGGCAAAAAGACTTCCCAGGACATCAAAGACGAGATCGCATCCGAGGTAAGGAAAAGAAAGGAAAAAGGCCTTAAGACGCCGCACCTGGCGGCCGTGATCGTGGGCAACGACGGTGCCAGCATGACCTATGTGAGCAGCAAGGTGAAGTCCTGCCAGCAGGTAGGCTTCAATTCCACGCTCATCGAGCTGCCCGAAGAAACTACGGAAGAACAGCTGTTGGACGAGATCACTGCTCTGAACCGGGATGCCGACATCGACGGGTTCATCGTGCAGCTGCCCCTGCCGAAGCAGATCGACGAGCAGAAGGTGCTGATGGCGGTCGACCCCGACAAGGACGTAGATGGCTTCCACCCGGTGAACGTGGGTAAGATGTGCCTGGACCTGCCCTCCTTCCTGCCGGCTACCCCTTATGGGATCCTCGAGCTGCTCGAACGCTACAAGATCGAGACCTCAGGCAAGAACGTGGTGGTGATCGGCCGCAGCCACATCGTCGGTAGGCCCATGAGCATCCTGCTGAGCCAAAAACGAAAGGTGGGGGACGCCACCGTCACCCTGACCCACAGCCGCACCAAAGACCTGGCCGGTATCACCCGCGAAGCCGACATCGTGGTCGCCGCACTGGGCATGGCCGAATTCCTGACCGGGGATATGGTCAAGGAAGGGGTCACCGTGATCGACGTGGGCATCACCCGGGTTCCGGATGCAACGAAGAAAAGGGGCTACCGACTGGCCGGCGACGTGGACTTTGAAAGCGTCAGCCCCAAGTCCTCATACATCACTCCCGTTCCGGGCGGCGTAGGCCCCATGACCATCGCCATGCTGTTGAAGAATACGCTTCAGGCCTGCCAGAACCGCGATAAGGCCTAGAATTCTTTGTTCTCGATGTTCTCTACGCTGGGAGGGATCCCGATCCCGGACTTAAGCCTGTCGTCAGGAAGCGGAGCTCCGTAGGATCGCCGTATAGGAACCACTCCGGCCCAGATGTCCAGCTCGTAATCCGCCTTGTCGTCTCCCACTCCCTCAGCCCTGATCTTGGCCGATCCTTCTGTGATCTCCAGCTCAAGCACCTGTGTCGCGTTCAGCTCCTTTTCACTGGGTTGCCTGACCTCCTCCCATCGATGTTCCAGCACCTGGTCTGAGATGACCTTCAGGGCCCGCAATTTGCTTCCAGGATCCGACACCACCTTTGCGGTGCCGAAGAGGGTCACGGACTCATAGTTCAGCGAATGGTGAAAGGCGGATCGCGCCAGTACCAGGCCAGTGGTACGCGTTACATTCAAAGAGATTGGCAGACCCTGTTCCATTGTCTTCAGCATCCGACTGGCATTGGCCCCATGGAAGTACAGGAAATCACCTTCCCTGCCGTAGAGGGTCGGTATCACCACCGGATAGCCCTCGTGCACGAAACCGATCTGGCAGATGAATTCCCGGTCCAGGATCCCGTTGATGGTCTCCCGGTCGTAGGCGCCCCGGTCGGCCCGGCGCCTCACTTTTGTCCTCTCGGTCTTCATTTGCTATTCGAACCAAAGGGTGATGTACCGGATCCTCGCCAGGTCCGGAATCTGATCTTCCCGGATATCCCTCATATCAAATTCCTCGATCTTCAAATCGCTCTTATCCAGTGAAATAGTAGCATTCAACTCATCTATAAATAGAATAGCCGAACTGAAAGATGGCTCGATCTTATCGATGGAGTACTGGGTGCTTATATCCTTGAAGGTGGAGGCCGTAGACAAGCCCTTTTCCGTCACGTAATAGTCGCTGTAGATCTTGACCAGCTCCAGGGCCTTGATCGAATCGTTCTCGATCCGGGTCACGAAGACAAGGGACGGCTCACCCGCCTCGTCGAAGACCTTGTACTCCCTCACCAATGCTGCCCCCTCGGGCGCCTTCACCACCGAATCCCCGGAAAAGATCCGGTCCAGCTCGTCGATGCTGGTCTTGTGATTGATCTCTCCCAGTTGCTTCTTTCGGATCAGGTTGTCCTCCTTGCTACACTGCACAAGCAAAAGGGCGACCAGAATTACTGCGATTGCTCTTGACATTCCTTTTTCAATTTTGAGTTTGTAAATAGCTTGCCGGGGCAAGATAAACAATGGTTTCAAGTCGTCCAAACATCTATTTCAATACCTTGTTCAGAATGCTGAACACCCCCCTGACAAAGGTGGCGCTGGTCAGCACCTTGACCACCGGGTCCACGCGGTTGCGACTGCTCGAGCTGCGGCCCGTCGACCTGCTGCCTCCCGTTTCTTTCTTTTCCCCGGGGGCTGGCAGCTGTATCTTCCTCGAGAGGATCTCGTAGGCGCTGTCGCTGTCGATCACCTCGTTGTATTTGCCAGCGATTTGCGAGCGCGAGATCTGCTCCTTAAGCTCCTCGGGGGTCAGCACGTCCATGCGGCTCATGGGTGCCCGCAGCAGGGTGCGCGCCAGGGGTGTCGGTATTCCCTTCTCGTTCAGGGCGGAGACAAAGGCCTCCCCGATGCCCAGCTGGGTGAGCACCTTGTCGGTCTCGTAGAACTCGGAGTCGGGGTAGTTCTCGGCCGCCAGCTTGATGGCCTTGCGGTCCTTGGCCGTGAAGGCCCTCAGCGCGTGCTGGATCTTCAGGCCGAGCTGTGAGAGGATGTCGGCGGGTATGTCCTTGGGGTTCTGGGTGACGAAGTAGATGCCGATCCCCTTGGAACGTATGAGCTTGACGATGGTCTCCAGCTGGTCGAGCAAGGTCTTTGAAGCGTTCTCGAAGACCACGTGGGCCTCGTCGATGAACAGCACCAGCTCGGGCCGATCGCTGTCTCCCAGCTCCGGGAAGGTGTTGTAGACCTCCGCCAGCAGCTGCAGCATGAAGGTGCTGAACAGCTGGGGCTTGTCCTGGATGTCGGTCAGTCGAAGCACCGAGATCATGCCGCGACCGTCGTCCGAAAGCCTGCACAGGTCCTTCACGTCAAAGGAGCGCTCCCCGAAGAAGAGGTCTGCCCCCTGCTGCTCCAGGGCGACTATCCTGCGCAGGATGGCCCCCGTGGATGCCGTGGAGATGCGTCCGTATTCCTCTTCGATCTCCTGCTTGCCGTCACCCGTGGCGTATTGCAATACCTTCTTCAGGTCCTTGAGGTCGAGCAGGCCCATCTTGTGGTCATCGCAGTACTGGAACAGGATGGCCAGGATCCCTTCCTGCACCTCGGAAAGCCCGAGTATCCGCGAAAGAAGCACCGGTCCGAACTCGGATACCGTCGCCCTGAGTCTCGTTCCGTCCTGCTCCGACAGGGTAAGTATCTCTATGGGAAAGCCCTTGGCCTCGTAGGGAAAACCGATCTTCTCGTGGCGCTCGTCGATCTTGGGATGCCCCGGCCCGGCCTTTGCCAGTCCGCTGAGATCCCCCTTGAGGTCCATCAGGAGAACGGGTATCCCCTGATCCGACAGGTTCTCCGCGAATACCTGAAGGGTCTTGGTCTTACCGGTGCCGGTCGCACCGGCGATCAGTCCGTGTCGGTTGATGGTCTTGAGCGGGATCTTGACGAAGCTCCCCGTTACGGTCTCCTCGCCCAGCATGGCGGCCCCCAGGTTGATGTATTCTCCCTTGCAGGCATAGCCCTGCTCAATGGTCTCCTTGAAATGTTCTGTTGCGTTCAATGGTTTCGTGGTTTTGGTTTGGATAAAAATAACGCTTTGGAGGCAGAATAGAAAACCATTTATGTCGTGAATCCTGCCTATCTTTGCGCCATGCGCGAAGAAACCCGAATATTGATCGAAAAAGGAGAGATGCTTCCCCTGATGGAGGACTTCTACACCATACAGGGTGAGGGCTTCCATACGGGCAAAGCGGCTTATTTCATACGCATTGGAGGCTGTGACGTGGGATGCCACTGGTGCGACGTCAAGGAGAGCTGGAACGCCGAGCTGCATCCGCCGACGCTCACCGACGAGATCGTGAAGAAGGCCGAAGCCTATTCACGCACCGTCGTGATCACGGGTGGAGAGCCGCTGATGTGGAGCATGGATTACCTGACAGGGAAATTAAAGAGTCGCGGGATGAAGGTGCATATCGAGACCTCGGGTGCCTATCCGCTGAGCGGCAGCTATGACTGGTTCTGCCTCTCCCCGAAAAAGACCAAGCTTCCGACCCCGGAGGCCTATGCCCGGGCCGATGAGCTGAAGGTCATCGTCTACAACAAGAACGATTTCAAGTTTGCCGAGGAGCAGGCCGCGCTGGTCGGGCCCGACTGCGAGCTCTTCTTGCAGCCCGAATGGAGCAAAAGGGACAAGATGATGCCCCTGATCGTGGATTACGTCATGCAGAATCCTAAGTGGAAGGTCTCCCTGCAAACCCACAAGTACCTGAATATACCCTAGAAAAATTCGTTTTATGCCCTTGTTCGGGGCTCAGCTTTTGGACAGCACCTCCTCCACCAGCCGGTAGGCGGCCTCAAAGGTCTGCTCGACGTTCATCTCGCTGTTGTCGATCTCGATGGCATCCCCTGCCTTGACCAGTGGGGAGTCCTGGCGCGTCGTGTCCATCAGGTCCCGTTGGCTCACGTTCTCAAGCACGGATTCGTAGGTGATCTCCCGCCCGTCACCCAGCATTTCCCTGTACCGCCGCATCGCCCGTGTCTCCGGCGAAGCGGTCAGGAAGATCTTTAGCTCGGCCCCGGGAAAGACCACGGTGCCGATGTCGCGGCCATCCATGACGATTCCCTTGTCCTTTGCCATGCCCTGCTGCAGCTCGACGAGCTTGCGGCGCACCTCGGGTATCCTCGCAACCTGGCTGACCTGGTTGGAAACCTCCAGGCTGCGGATGGGGCCTTCCACCTTCTCCCCGTTCAGGTAGATCTCGGAGAAGCCGAGTTTCGGGTTGTACACAAAATCCAAAGCGATCTGGTCCAGCCTACCCACAAGGCTCTTTTCATCCAGCGCTCCATTCCGGATCAGGCCCTGTCTCATGGCGAAAAGGGTCACTGCCCGGTACATGGCTCCCGTGTCCACGTACACATAACCCAGCCTTTTGGCCAGGTTCTTGGCCAGGGTACTCTTACCTGTTGAAGAAAAGCCGTCCACGGCGATGATCATCTTTTTTGTCGGGTATGTCATAAGTTCCTGATCCTTTTCCAAATCCCAGGGAAGGTCAAAAGCCCCTCCTTGTGAGATCGATGTACAGCGTGAAAGTGCTGCTGTTGTCCACCGGGTGATACTTTGTGAAGGCGTAATCGAATCTTAACCTTCCCATCTTCAGACCGAATCCAGCAGAAATCCCCGCAAAGGTCCTGGTCTCGGTCAGCTTCAATTCTGCAGCCCTCCTGAAATTATACCCAAATCTAAGATTAAATTTCTTCTCCGGAAACAATTCGGCCCCAATTACGAAATGCCGCATCATATTGTCGAGAAAACTAATGCTCTCCTCCTTCTTGTTTCCGTCCAGGTCGCTGCTGCTGTTCGACGGGTTCGGAACGGCCAGGTTCCACTGCTGCAGGCTGTTGATGGTCAGGTGCCACCGGATCGGGACGTCCTCCATTCGATAGGAGGCTCCAACGGCGACGTCATAGGCGATCTCCTCCCGGGTCTGGTCATAGGGAGAAAGCTGGTAGCCCAGGTTGCGGATCACGGCAGTAAAGGAATAGGGCCTATAATCGGAATAGTAATAGATGCCGATGTCGGTAGCGATCCCCTGCGAGGTGAAATTCTCGATCTTGGAACTCAAAAACTTCACATTGGCCCCGACATAGAAGTCGCTCCAGGGAATGTTGTAGGCGTAACCCACAGAGACCGAAAGGTCTCGTGCGCCGAAGTCCCCTGTCTCTATACCTTCCTCGTCTGCCCCGATGAACTCCCCGTAATCGATGTACTGGACCCCGGCGTGCAGGGTGCCGAACCTGCGGTTCACCAGGTGGGCAAAGGTCGCGGACCCCACGTTAATCCCCGCGAGGTAGTTGACATAGTTCACCGCCAGTTGGTTGTCCATGAAGCGAGAAATGGTCGCCGGGTTCCACAGGGGCTGGTTCACGTTGTCGCTGACCGTCAGGGCCTCTCCTCCCAGGGCCGCCTGGGTTGCGGAGGTAGGAATGTTCAGGAAGCTGTAGATCCGCTCTCCCCCGACCTGGGCCGGAGTGGCATGGGCAAGGAACAGGCACAAGAACA
>CAZAZM010000041.1:20503-22343 GCA_964489625.1 uncultured Flavobacteriaceae bacterium | reverse complement strand
TCATGGACATCAGGAACGCACAACAGGAGGTGGACGAGTGGATCAGGAACCACGGGGTCCGCTACTTCAACGAGCTTACGAACATGGCCCAGCTGACCGAGGAGGTCGGGGAGGTGGCACGCATCATCGCCCGTCGCTACGGGGAGCAGAGCGAAAAGGAGAGCGACAAGAGCAAGGACCTGGGCGAGGAGCTGGCCGACGTGCTCTTCGTGGTGCTTTGCCTGGCCAACCAGACCGGGATCGACCTGCAGGAGTCCTTTGACAAGAAGCTTGACCTGAAGCGCAAAAGGGACCATGACCGCCACCACAGCAACGTTAAGTTGAAACCGCAAAACCCAAGCGATGAAAAAGAGCTTTGAAGACTATACCTTCGTCCAGACCTACCTGATCACGGCAGGGATCTTCCTGGTCATCGTGCTGCTGATCGAGTTCTTCTACGCCCTGACCCAGATGCCCTTCGATGAGGCTCTCACGGGGCTGGGAAACCCGAAGTACCTGCTTCGCAAGATCCTGGGAGCGCTGATCTACGGCCTGATCATGACCCTGTACTTCAAGAGAAAACGAAAAAAAGCCAGCTGATTTTGATCAAGGAACTCAATTTTTTAGGGATTTCTGCGCATGAGAGCGGCATAAGCGTCTCGGGCGAGGTAAACGTTTCCGGCTCCAAGAGCGAATCGAATCGCCTGCTGATCCTGCAGAGCCTGTTTCCCGGGATCAGCCTGAAGAACCTGTCCAACTCCGACGACACACGCTATTTGAAAAGGGCCCTGGAATCGAAGGAGCAGGCCATTGACATCGGTCATGCGGGCACGGCCATGCGCTTTTTGACCGCTTATTTTGCAACCCGGGAGGGAAGAGAGGTGCTGCTCACCGGGTCCGAGCGCATGCAGAACCGCCCCATCGGCATCCTAGTGGACGCCCTAAGGAGCCTCGGCGCCGACATCCAATACGAAAAGAAAGAAGGCTATCCGCCTTTGCGCATCCGGGGCAGGAAGCTGGCCGAAACGGAAGTAAACATCCAGGGCAACGTGAGCAGCCAGTACATCTCGGCCCTTTTGCTGGTTGCCCCGTCGCTCGAAAACGGCCTGCGGCTGAAGCTGCTGGGCGAAGTGACCTCCGTGCCCTACATCAACATGACCCTGGCCCTGCTCGAGGACCTGGGCATCGAATGCGGCTGGGAAGAGAATGACATCTTCGTCAGGCCTGTAGAGGAGATCGCGCCGACCACCCTGACCGTGGAATCCGACTGGAGCTCGGCCTCCTATTTCTATAGCCTGGTGGCTCTTAGCGAGGAGGGCGAAGTAAGCCTTTCGGCCTATAAAAAGAGAAGCCTGCAGGGAGATAGCTCGCTTGCAGAGATCTATAACCAGTTTGGCGTCGAGACCACCTTTGAGCACGACCGGATCCGCCTGAAGAAGGTTTCTCGTGCAGCAGAGGCCCTGGAACTCGACCTGGTGGGCTCTCCCGACCTGGCCCAGACCATCGCGGTGACCTGTTTCGGCCTGGGAATGAGATGTGACCTAACGGGCTTGCACACCCTGAAGATCAAAGAGACCGACCGCCTGGTGGCCCTGGAGAAGGAACTAAGTAAACTGGGGGCTGAGATCCGCGTCACGGACCATAGCCTGCACCTCAAAGCGCCGTCTGAATCCTCGGCATCCGATCACGTCCGTTCGGGGTCGCACATCCGCCCCAATGTCAGCATCGACACCTATGACGACCACCGTATGGCCATGGCCTTCGCGCCCCTGGCCCTGCGCGTGCCCATCATCATCAACGACGCAGAGGTCGTCTCAAAGTCCTATACCGATTTTTGGAGCGATTTTGAGTCAGTGATCCA
>CAZAZM010000041.1:2074-20403 GCA_964489625.1 uncultured Flavobacteriaceae bacterium | reverse complement strand
TTGTCTTCCTCGGCGGGCATCATGGAGATGTACTGGGCGATCCTCACCTTGTCTTTCGAGTGGTTCGGGCGGATGCCATGGGGCTGCATGCTGTTGAAGATCAGCAGGTCCCCGGCATTGAGCTTCACCTTGACGATGTGCTCCTCCAGGCCTGAGACGTCTGGCTGAAAGCGATCGCGGTCCCCGGGCTGGGTCAGTTTCCAGGTGTCATAGGTGCGAAACAGCTCGGGGATGCACTGGAAGCCCCCCATGTTCTCGTCGGTCTGGTCGCAAAGGGCCAGCACGCCCTGCACGTTCTGGGGTCGGGTCTCGGGGTCGTAGTCCCAGTGGATGAAGCCCTTATATTCGTAGCCCGGGCGTATGGGGAAGTTCAGGTTGGCCCGGTCGATGGTGACCCAGAGCTTCTCGGTGCCCCAGATGTCAACAAAGGCGTCATAGATCCGCTGGTTCTGCCGGTTGTCCCAAAGGGCCTGGTTGTTGTAGACCTCGACCATGCCGGTACCGGCCAGCTCCTTCATCTCGATCTCGGCCCGGGCCTGGGAATACCAGGTCGATGGGTCGTTCTTGTCCTTTTCCTCGAACTCCCAGATGAAATCGGCAGTGCGCTCGGCCTGCTCGCGGGACACCGCATTTCGGATCACCACGTACCCGTTATGTACCCAGAAGGCCCAGTCTTCCTCGCTCAGGACCCGCAGCGGCTTGCCGTTGGATCGATCGTTCAGTTGGATCTGGCTGCTGGTGGCCGTGGAGGGGTTTCCGGGGATCTCCTTGTGGTTCTGGTTGGGGCTCTGTCTTTCGTCTTTCATGGTTGGGTCATTTATCTGGCTTATCCTGTCAATTCACGGTCAAAACTCATAAACTATCTCCTCCTCACCCCCGCGGACCTTGAGCTGCTGCGCGAGGCGGCCGAGCGTGATCTGTTGTAGTTCTGCGCCCCCTGGCTCCTGGACTGGTAGGAGCGATTGAGGTTCTGGCTTGACGACGGACGGGATGCCGGCCTTGCCGCAGGCTTCTGAGAAGGCTGGGTAGACGGGCGAGTGGTCGGTCGCTGAGAGGGCTGGGTGGTCGGTCGCTGGGAAGGCTGGGTTGACGGCCTTTGTGCGGGTCGCGTCGAAGGCCTTTGCGGGTTGGTCTGCCGGTCGAAGTTCCCTTGCCTGTCCCTCTTGTACACATTCCCGTCGCGGTCGGTGTACAGGTTATTCTTCTTATTGGTGGGACGGGTCCTGTTGTTCACGTTCCGCGTGCGGTCGCGGGTCGAGGCGACCCCGTCGCTGCGTCGGTTGTACACGTTCCTCCTGGACGCTTCCCGGGTCGAGGGATAGCCGCCCCGCCGGTAGGCGTCGCGGCGCCCCTGGTAATAGCCATGCATATAGCCGTGCCTGTACCCGTGGCGATAGCCGCAGGCGCCCCAGTATCCGTAGCGGTAGGGGTGAAAGCCCCAGCTCATCCAGCCCCAGCTCATCCCGAAGGAGAAGCCCCAGCCGGTCCAGGGATTCCAGTGCACCCCGAAACCAAAGGTCACGGGCCTGGGGTAATAGTAGTAGCCATACCAGGGCCGGTAATAGTAGCCCGTTCCGTAGACCACGACCCCATTGTAGATATAGGAATAGGTGTAGCCCGGCAGGTAGCCCACGTAGACCACCTCGGGGGTCGAGTCGTAGATGTAGGTGTATTTGACGTTGTACACCGGTGTCTCGGGCGGCAGGTCGTCCACCTCGTCCGGCCTGACGTCAGAAACTGTCCAGGGGCCCTTGGGCGAGTTCGAGACGAACCAGACGGCATTGTCCACACAATAGTATTTTCCGTCGATGCGCAGTACGGATTTGTCGGTGTTCAGTGCATAGGACACTGAAGTCCCCTCGATGCGCTCGAATTCCGGGTCACCGTCGTATTTGACCTCGACGGTCGCCGTTTTCCGGTCGATGGTGGCAGTCTGCGGGATGGACTGCTCCAGGAGGGCCGTTTGGGCCTCGGGGGTCCCGGGAACGCTGGCCCGGACCGTGGTCAGGTCTGAATTCTCGGGGATCTTCGCAAAGCTTTTGGGCAGGTCGTCGGGTTCCCTGAACTTCCAGTCCCCGTCCTTCAAGGATTTGGAGTAGAACCAGCGGCCCCCGATCAGCACGTAATGCTGCTGCGATGCGATGTCCATGATGATGTCGCTCTCGGTGTTGTCCACGTAGAGCAGGTCGGTGCCCTTGACGGGCTTGTAGTCGATCTCCCCGTCGACGACGATGAGCTCTGCCGGTTTGGTGTCAATGATGATACCGGGCGCTTCGGTGACCACAGGCTTTTCGGCGCCTTCGTCCTCGTCCTTCACCAGGTTGGCCTCGGCGAACTGCTGCACGTTCGAGGGAACCTTGCTCACGTGCCTCCAGCCGCTCAGCAATTCATCCGACATATACCAGAAGTCTCCTCCCTTGACGTAGTGTTTTTTGGTTTTCAAGTCGCGGACGATGAAGAAGGTGGTGTTAACCACGTATTCCAGGCCGGCCTTGTCTTCTTTCCTGTACTTCGGCTCCCCGTCGATCAGCAAAAGCACCGTCGGCGTTGTTCGGAAATAGATCCTGGGAGGGTCGTTCTTGAGCTGGTCGGAGAGTTGCTTCAGGTTGTCCACCTCCTGAAGAGAAGCGGCAAGCCGGTCATAGGACATGTCCAGGTTCCAGGCTTCCACCTCGGTTTCGAGCATTCGGGCCAACTGCTCGACCTTTGCTTCATCCATGATGTCCGGAAAATGGGACCGCATGATGTTCATTTCCTCCAGGGTGACGATCCTTTTTTCGGTGTCGGTAGACATGGTCGCCTCGAACCAGACGGCCCCGAACAACATTTCGCCTTTTACGGGCTTGATCGTGATGGCCATCCGTCCGTCAAGGATGTTGCCTTCAAAGGATTCCAGCTGGGGCTGATACAGGGTGATCACCGTCTTGTCCCGGGCAAGGATCTCCTTGGGCCAGTCAAAGGCGTCTTCTTTCTTCTGTGCGCTTAGGTTCGTGCAGGCCAGCAAGGCAGCCAGGAAAAGCAGCAGGATTTGGGGGCGGGTAAAAATCTTCATGAGCGATCTTAGTGTTTAAGCTTTTGTTGAACTCAGACACTAAGATAAGCATTCCCCGTTAAGATCGCACAAGCCTTCGAGACCTAATAGCCCCTGTAGAAGCTGAGCAGTCGGTTGTTGAGCTGTTGCTGTATGGGCCGGGTGAACTCGACGAACATCTGCTGGGGCGGGATCGGATCGATCCGTCGCCTGTGGCAAACCTCGATCTGCTCGGGCGTCAGGGCGCGCTCGTCCCCGTTGAAGTGGCCCCATTCGTGGAACCAGGTGAACTGGCCCGGAAAATCCTGGTAGAGCAGGTCCTTGTTGTCGGGTCCGCTGCGGCTGATGGTCAGGCTGACAAGACCCCTGGAAACGATCTCCATGTGGTTGATGACCACGTCGGCCTTGACGCTTCCCAGGACGTCCTTCTTCCTTCCGCCTGCCAGTTCGATCTCGCCCACCTTCACGCTGTCTCGTTCCATCTTTTCGATGATCTCGCGGGTATGGGTCTCGCCGACGACGAAGTCCTCGAAATTGATGTCGATGACCTGGTCGGGATACTGCAGTCCCTGCTGTTCGGCTTCCTCAGGGCTGTAGAACCGGATGAACTCATTCTGCTCGATGCGGTTCAGGGTGTTGTTCACCTGCCGGTAGAACTCCTCGCCGCTGAGCTCATAGAACTTGGACTGGACCGGCCTCAGGTTGGCGACCACGTGAAGGATGGCCAGGTTGTAAGCCTCTTCCGACTGGTAGCCCACGTCCTTGTACCCGGGGACGAACTTGTCGGCCTCCAGGAAATGGTGATAGGCCTGCTTGGCGCTCTCACGGTTGCCCTGGCTCAGCAGGGCCATTCCGGCTGCGTATTGCTCTTCCGCGGCATAGGGCTTGACCCGGTCGAGGGCCTTGTAGTACTTTCTCGGGTTGTCGATCACCTGCCTGGCCCCCGGGGATCGCTGTATGCTCTCGTACATCCCGTTGAGCCGCTCATAGATGCGGGCCTCTTCGGTGTACCTCATGGGGATGTTCGCGTTCTTGTTGTTCTCGATCTGGTCCATGAAGCTGTTGACAGCGCTGGGGTAGGCCGAGGCGAGCACCTCACGTGAATTCTTGTTGTTCGGGCTCTTTCGAAGCTTTTCGACGCTTCGCATCACGGCTTCGTAATAATTGCCCTGTTCGTACAGGTTCTTGCTTGAGTTGCAGGCCACGAGCAGGATGAGGGTCATCAGAGGCAGGAGGATTTGGCTCTTCAATTTCTTCATAACTGGGATTTTGTTTACTGTCTTCAAATGCGATTTGACTACATCCTTAACGTCAAAGCCCGCAAAATATTGACAGGAGGGGCATTAAATTCGAAAAAACAGGGGCTCCGGGATCAGTTCGGCGAGAAGGGAAGCTGCCGCATGACCGATATCTTTCGCCTGATCAGGGTGCTGTCGGCCTTTCTCTGCTGCCGCTCCTTGGTGGAGAACAGGTGCTTGTATTTGGCTTTGGTGATCTTGAAGTCCAGGTCGTCGTCCGTGCCCGTGATGTCGATGCCCGCCTTGAAGGGCATGGGGGACTTCAGGATGGAGATGTGGTAGTCGTAGCTCAAGTCCATCCTGTGCCTGCCGCCGATCGCCACTTTGTAACGGTCCACGGTGATCACCGAGGGAAACACCTCGATCGTGGCGTCCTGGAAGACCATGGCGAACTCCAGGCGGTCAATGGTATTTCGCTCCTTGTTCTTGAAGAGGAGCAACTTCGCGATCCTTTGGAAGGTCTTGCCGTCAAGCACGACCAGGTCGTCGCCCGCCAGGTGGGCCATGGCGTCCAGGGAAGGCCCTACCATGCCAAGGGACCTGTCAAGTGCCGAGGCCCCCTTCATGCGGAAGTTCACCTTGCCTTCAAAGGAATCGGCCATGGGGAGCAGCGAATCGATCACGGGAAAGAGGTCGGTGAGCTTGTCCAGGTCTATGTCGTAGAGCATGAAGTCGAAGTCGAGGTTGGCCTTTCCCTTCTCTTTTGACTCATAGTTGACCGTGGTGGCCATTTTCGCCGCCATGGTGTTCATCTTCAGGGCAGACATGTTGATCTTCTGATCCTTGATCGTGATGAGGCCTCGTATGTCATCGATGGTAAACCGCTTGTAGATGACTCGCTTCAGATGGCTCTGGAACCTCAGGTCGAGGTTGGCGGGAACCATGAAGGACCGGGGCTGCTCTACGGTCTTCAGGCTGTCCGCCTGAGCTACGGGCACTTCTTCCGATTCCGCCCTGCCTGCAGCGACGGATTGCCTGTACGCGGCTCCCTCGTTCAGCGCCTGGATCATCTCGTTGACCTGGAGCAGCTTGGAGCTGACCTCGAGCTCTCCCTTGAACAATTTGTCCTCGAAGAAGGCATCGACCACTTCATATACCCTTCCGGTAGCCGTAAGATCCGAACGCCCCAATTTGATCGTGGCCTGGTCGAGTTCGATCACTCCCGGACGCATGAGGATGCGTGTTTTAGGGATCTCGACGGGCAGGGGGAATGCCGGGGTGAATGCGTACATCGTCCCGAAGGAAAGGTCGCCATTGCTGCGCCATTTATTGTTCTCCCGGGTCGATTTGATGTCATACCCGGCCTGCACGAGGCCTATCTTTTTCGACTTGTACACCCCGCCGATCGAATCGACCTGGAAGTCGGAGGCGAACTCCGCCACTTTCGGGTTCCCTTTTTTCGGATTCAGCCCGAAGTTCCCCTTCAGGTACTTGATCTTTCCCTTCAGGGTGTCCCCCATTGACACGCTGGCCTGGTCGATCAGCACGGATGCGACCACGGTGGCCACCTGGTTCGTGTCTTTCAGGGGGGTGGTGGCGAATTGCGCCTCAAAGGCATCAAGAACGGCCCTGGAGCTCTTGCCCTGTTTGAATTCAAGCCCCTTGAGGTTGACCTGCCCGCCGATCACCCTCGCCTTTTTCTCGGTAAGCAGCTTGCTGTTCCTGTCCTGCCCGGTCACCAGGTTGGCCCCTTTGAGTTTGAGCTGCAGGCTGTCGGAGGGGTTGCTGAAGACGATGTCGCTCAGGTCCAGCTTGCCGAGGGCCTGGATCCGCCCGTAGTCCTGTTTTTCGACATCCGCCAGGTCGAATTTGGTCTTCAGGGACATCTCCGCCCTCCCGTCGAGATCGATGGCCTTCTTGAACGGCAGGGTGTTTCTGAGGGCTTCAAAGTCGACCCTGCCCTGGAAGTCCAGGTCGAAGGCGGCCCGGTTGAAAAGGTCCCTGCCGGAGCCCCTGATGCTGAGATCGGTTCCCAGGCCTTTGAACAGTAACTCGTTGATGCTGAATTTCGATTCCACTCCCTTGTCAGGCGGAAGGTACAGGTCGGCATCCACCTCGAGCAGCTCGACCTGGTTCGGCTTGTTGTCAAACGAGACGCTGCCCTCTTTTACGATGAGCCTGGCGTTGATGGCCGGGACGGCTCCTTTTTTGTAGAGTCCCCGTATCTCTGAGCTGATATGGGCCTCTCCGCCCGCCCGGTACTTCTCGCTCTTGTCGAACAGGGTTTCGGGGATCAGGTCGATCAGGGTGTTGAGCTGCGGAACCTGCAGGTCGAGTGCCAGGTCCACATCGATCTCTTTCTTTTCCCTGTCGGGAAGCAGGGTCCCGGTAACGTTGAAGTCCAGGTCGTTCAGTGTCAGCTGCGCCTTTCTGACCTCGATCTTCCTGTCGCTCCTGTCCACCCCTAGGTCGGCATGAAGGCCTATTTTGATATCATCCATGAGAGTGCCTTCCTTTTGCCTGAGCACCAGGTCCTCCGACCCCAGGTCCAGCTCCATGGCGATTTCGCTTTCGTTGTATTTGGCGCTCAGGTTCATGTCGAAGCCTTCTATCCTGAAGTAGTTTCCGGTATACCTGTCGTCATACACGAGCTGCCCGTCCACGATCGAGATGTCTTTCAGCTCGATGCTCGCCTTGAATTTTTCTTTTTCACCGGCTTCCACCTCCAAACTGTCCTTTTCAGTGACGACAGAATCGCCGGGTTTCAGGATGTCCCAGTTGACCTCCCAGTCCGGCGTGACCAGGGCATAGATTCGGGGCCTGACGAAGGAAAAGCGATTTACCTTGATCTTGTCTCGAAGGAAGGCGATCGGGTTCACGTCGACAATGGCATACTCGAAGGCCATCAAGGTATCCTGGCGGTAAGAAACGTGAGGATCATCCAGGGAATCCATGGGTTTGAGAATGAGGCCTTCCTCGAGCTCCAGCTTGAAGCTGGGAAAGGTCTTGAAGAAGGTGAGCTCCACAGATCCGAGGGAGAGGTCCGCGTCGAGATTCTGGTTCAGGGCGGAGACCACCCTGGGAGTGATCTTTTCGGGGGTCAGCACGAACTGGAACACGATCCCGATGAGCAGGGCCAGCAGCAACAACAACCCCACTAGGGCGATAGCCGCTTTTTTCAGGATCTGGATCACCGAGTTCTTCATCTTTTGCCGCTGTGTTTTCGGGGTATTAAAAATAAAGAAATTTTTGCGGAATTTTATTTCGAATCTCGGTCCGGTTGCATGGACGAGACCTCTAACATGATAAAAATCATGTTTTTTCGACCCGGAAGAAGCTATATTTAAAAGATCAAAACAATCGGCTTGAATACGTAAAGGCCGGGTTTACGCAATCGAATCCCCCACTGCTCCCTCTTTAACTGTTTCGAGCCCCAACTTGGAACGCAATAATGATAACTGAACCTGCTGCTGGAATGGAACTGGTGGACGGCTCCCGTATAGCTGTCATCGGTGGAGGACCTGCAGGTAGCTTCTTCAGCTACTATGCACTGGAATACGCACGCAGATTCGACCTGGACATCCAACTTGACATATACGAGGCCAAGGACTTCACCAAGATCGGCTCCTCGGGATGCAACCACTGCGGAGGGATCATTTCTGAGTCCCTGGTGCAGCAGCTGGCCACCGACGGAGTGGTCATTCCTTCTGATATAATTCAGCGCGGGATCAATACCTACACCATGCACACGGAGCAGGGAACCCGGGTGATCCACACTCCGACGGACGAGCACAGGATCGCTTCGGTTTTCAGGGGTTGCGGGCCCAAAGGCTGCCTCGACAAGAGCCAGCGCGGGTTTGACAACTACCTGCTCAACCTCTGCGAGAAGAATGGGGCAAGGGTCATACATCAAAAGGTGACCTCCCTGGAACGCCTGGAAGACTCCATAGCAGTCGGCTGCTCCAAAACCGAACCTGAGGAGTATGACCTTGTGGTGGGAGCTGCCGGGCTCAGCACCAAGACGCTTGACCTCTTCCAGGAGGTCTGCCCCTTGTACACCCAGCCCGAGGTCACACGTACCTACATCAGTGAGTTCTTCATGAAGCCTTCTGACATAGACGACAGCTTCGGGAGCTCGATGCATGTATTCCTGCTGGACCTGCCCAAGATCACCTTCGGGGCCCTGATTCCCAAGGAGAATTACGTGACCCTGGTGTTGCTGGGCGAGGACATCGACAAGGACATCGTTCAGAACTTCATCACTTCCGAAAAGGTCCGATCCTGTTTTCCAAAGGATTTCCCGGTAGAGCGCGCCATGCCTTGCAAGTGCTACCCGTTCATCAACGTGAAGCAGGGGAACCACGCCTATGCCGACCGTGTGGTGCTGATCGGTGATTCTGCTTCTTCCAAATTGTACAAGAATGGGATCGGTGCGGCATTTGTCACCGGGAAGGCGGCGGCGAGCACGGCAGTTTTTGAAGGCATCAGCGAAGCTGATTTCGAAAAATACTACGCTTCCGTCTGCAAGGGCCTGGACCGGGACAACAAGGCCGGCAAATTCATCTTTTGGGTGACCCGGCTCATACAAAAGTCACCGGTGCTCAAAAGAGGCGTACTTGAGCAGGTGAGGCGTGAGCAGGAGAAACCCGGGTCCTCCCAGGATCTCAGCGCTGCACTTTGGGACACCTTCACGGGAAGCGCCGGATATATCGACATTCTGAAACGCTTTTTGAGGCCCACCCTTTTGGCAGGGCTGATCTCAAGTCTTGTGCGTTCGAACATATGGTCACGTAATCAATATCATCATGACAAGCAAGAAGCTCGGTCAACTCTATAAGAATGGGGAGATCATCATAAAACAGGGAACCATGGGGAATTGCCTCTACGTGGTGCAGGAGGGAAAAGTGGAGGTGATCAACGAGACCCGCGACGGAGAGGTCAAGGTGGCCGAACTGGGAGAAACTGAATTTTTCGGGGAAATGGGCCTGTTCGAGAATGACGTTCGCTCCTGCACGGTGAGGGCCGTTGGAGATGCCAAGATCCTTACGGTGGACAAGAGGAATTTCTACAAGTCCATCCACCAGGATTCCTCCCTGGCGTACAGGCTGTTGGAGAAAATGTCGAACCGATTGAGGGAAGCGAACAAGAGGATTAATTCCATGGAGGGAACGGATTCCGCCTGAAATTTTGGCCAGGAAAGAAAAAATGGAGAAAAAGCGCGGTTATTTCATCTTAAATCACTATATTTAAACCAATTAGGATGAAATTGCTATGCCCCCGACGAATTTTTTGAATAAAATAGAGCAGAATTATGTCACATTTCAAAATAGATCAATATGGATAAATACATTACTCTAAAGGAACGGGTGCTGGACCTGTTGACAACAAAACTTCCAGAGAATCTTCATTATCACGGCGTGGATCACACCCTGAGAGCCATTGACGTGGCCGAAGAGTACATTGATCACCACAAATTGGGAGTGCACGAGGCCCAGATCCTGAGGCTCGCGGTCCTGCTCCACGACATCGGCTATACCGAGACCTCGCTCAACCACGAGGAGGTAGGCGCCAGGATCGCCAGGGACCTGATGAAGGAGCTTGAATTCTCCGTGCTTCAGACCAAAGTGGTTTCGGACCTGATCATGGCTACCCGCATGCCGCAGCGTCCCACCAACCTGTTGGAAAGGATCATCTGCGACGTCGACCTGGACTACCTGGGTCGCGAGGATTATTGGGAGATCAGTGAGCTGCTGTTCAAAGAGCTCTATGAGAACTCCATGATCGATTCCCGTGAGGAATGGAACAAGATGCAGGTTGATTTCCTGGAGAACCATACGTATCACACGTTCTTTGGTCGCAAGGAAAGACAGCCGGTCAAGGAACAATGGCTGGAAAAGCTTCGAAATACGCTGCCAATGGGAGAGTCCATGGCTTCCTGATCATCCAAAGGGAGCCCCAGACCCTGCCCGTAGAACCTAATTGACGGATGCGCTCGTGATTGCCGGATAAGTTTTTTGTTGCCCTCGGACAATAACGAGCGCCATTCGTCACATAAGACTTGCATGAGCATGCTGTAAGCATGACTTTTGCTTGTTGTTTGATCATGCCGTCAATTGATCACAATGTAGTGTAAGAGCGATCAACTAAAAAACTTCACATCATGCCCTCTCCCCTAACCCCCCCAATCGGTTTTTTCGAACCTAGATCCAATCGTTTACAGGCAAGCTTTTTCCTTTTAATCCTCCTGATGATCGGCCCTGCCGTTTTTTCCCAAAAGGGAAACGGGGTCAAGGACATCATCGTCCGCTCCTGCGTGGAGCCCATTGGAAACGGCCTGTACCAGGCCTCCTTCAGCTATGAGAACCCGAACAAGAAGGAGATCATCGTTGGAGACGATGACAGTTTCGTTCGGTCCAGCAAAGGAAAGAAATCAAAAGGCCCGAAAGCATTCAAATCAGGACAGGTCCTTAAGGCCTTTACCAAGGAGTTCAGCTCGGGGGAATCCGTGGAATGGACGGTGCTCAATCCGAATGGAAAGACACACACAGTGGTTGCCAGCGCAAATTCTTCCCATTGCCCCGATGATTTCAACGGGTTCATCTTCCCGGTCTATGGGGGAGATGGAAAATACGATGACCTGATCGGGTCCAAGCTGGGATCCTTAGCCGACGGCACGGCGGGTGACAATCCTTCCGACCTGATCTTCCAGATCGACAACCAGCAGCGAGTGCTGATCGAGATCGTGCCCAATGAAGGAGAGACGCAGAATCTGATCAACAGGCTGCAGTCCTACTACGGGATGACCGCTTCGGATTTTTTGATAGACCCGGCAGTGATCCTGGCCCAGAACCTTTCGACCGTGGACGTGGCCTTTCCGATCAACAGGCTGAACGAGCTGAACACCGAAACGATTTTGATCAATTTCGTCAGGCCGCTCTATCCATCTTTGCAGAACATTGGGATCACGACAACACAGGGAGACGAGGTCCAGAAGACTTCCTTTGTCCGTGACGCCTACCGGATGGTTAAGGATGGGGAGATCGTTCCCGTGGACGGAAGGGGAGTGAAGATCGGGGTGATCTCCGACAGCTATGACAAGCAGCCCTTTATCCAGAAGTCCAACGCGACCCTCGACGTGGAAGAAGGAGACCTTCCGGGGATCGGAAACCCCTTCGGTCGCACGACCGCGGTGGACGTGGTCAAGGAATACGAAGGAATGACCGCCTCGGATGAAGGACGTGCCATGATGCACATCATTCACGACATCGTTCCGGGCGCAGAGCTCGCCTTCTATTCGGGCATAGAGTCCCCAAGGGAATTCGAGCTGGGCATCCAAGGGCTTGACCTGGCCGGATGTGACGTGATCGTCGATGACATCACCTTCATCACCGAGCCTTTCTTCGGTTTGGGCAGGGTTTCACAGGCCATTCAAGATTTCACGCTAGCTCCGGGCAATGCCTATTTCAGCTCGGCCGGGAACTTCGGCAATGCGGGTTACCAGGCCGTTTTTCAGGCCTCGGCCTCGACTCCTGCGACCAATTTCCTGAACCCCGCTTTGGATACCAGGGCCCATGTGTTCGGCACGAACCCTGATGGCTCGCCGGACGTGCTGCAAAGGTTCAGCGTCGAGGGCGGCAAGGTGTACATGATCGTGCTCCAATGGGATGAACCCCTGGCATCCCAGGCGAATGACCTGGGAGCGAACTCTGACCTGGACATTTACGTCGTCGATGACCTGGGCCGGCTACTGGTCGGAAACAACCGGGACAATGATTTTGGGGACCCAACCGAGATCATCGTGTTCCAGGCCACCGAATCCGGAGAGGCCAACATTTTGATCACCAGCGCTAACGGCCCACCAACGGCGGGACTATCCTTGCGCTATGTGGCATACAGGGCCGACGGCCTTGACTTCATCGAATACGGAGGAGCCCCGACGATCAGCGGTCACGCCATGACACCGCAGGCCAATGCGGTCGCTTCGGTCGATTTCCGCAATGGGGAGAACCCGTCTCCACAGTTCTATTCTTCTTATGGAGGGGTGCTGGCGAACGGTTTCAATGCTTCCATCAACTTTGCAGCCCCTGACGGGGGAAACACCAACGTGGGATCCATCGGACAGGACATCGCCTTCGACGACGACGATTTTCCGAATTTCTTCGGCACCTCCGCTGCGGCTCCACATGCTGCCGGCGCCTACGCGATCCTCTTGTCGGCTTCCAGGTCCTGGTTCCCGGAGGGCTTCCCTGCAGAGGGAACGGCCCCTGCCAGCCTGGCAAGTGCGGCAACCAACAGTCTTTCTGACCAGATACTCGGCCTGTACGCAGATAATACGGTGGCTGCCGGGGATGCGACCCGCGTGGGCTCAGGCCTTATAGACGCACAGAAGGTCTTTGAGCAGATCGCGGCCAAAACGGCGAAGATCACCGAACTGATCATAGAAGAAGGGAAAACTCCGAGCGCGGAGCCCTTCGAGGTGACCATACTCGGACAGTATTTTCCTGAGTCGCCTACGGTTACTTTTGACGGGCAGACGCTGGAGATCGTGTCTTCCACTGAGAGCCAGATCGTGGCCAAAGTGCCGACGTTTACGGGTAACCCAGGGCTCACCGTTGACACGGACCCCCAGACCCCGGGAGGCACGGACGGAGGCCCATCTGATCCCGCCTATTTCTTTGACGGGAACAAACGTGCTTTCAACATCATTGCCAACGATGAGACCATCGAGTTCGGACAATCCGTGGCCTTTTCTTACCGGATCGAGGGATTGGGCGAGGGCGAGACCCTGGAATCGCTGGGACTCCCGGCGGTGACCTACAGCAGCCCTGCGCAGTTTCCCTATCCCATCGTGAGGATCTATTCTATCTTGCCTGAATTCGAGACCGACCTGACCACAGAACAGCTCGAGAACTTCCAGGTGAATTTCATCAAGGGGAACCTGCAGGTGACCAAAAAGGACCTGCACATCCAGCTGGCCGACCAGGAATATGAGTACGGGGAGGCCATTTTGGGCGAGCTCCAATACCTCTATGACGACACGGGTATCGAAGACAATGAGGCCTTCCTTCAACTCATCGAATCCGCACATGCACAGGATTTCTACATTGAGAACAGTTTGATCCTGGTCAACCGGCTCAGGGCCGTGGTCAACCAGGAGCAGATCCTGAACTTGCTGGAGAACGGAAGCTGGATGACCAGTGAGAACACGATCAACAACCGGTTGAGGGCGGTTGTGAACCAGATGAAGGTCATCGACCTGGATCCGGTGCACTTCGAGAATTACCTCGACATCTCAGAAGATCCCCTGACCAACAGGCTAAGGGCCGTTGTGAACCGACTGCGCGCCGTGGTGAACGGCAAGGACCTGCTGGATGGCATCATCGATCTTGAGATAGAGAACAGGCTGCGAGCCGTGGTCAACGAATCTGGCCTGGGTGGTGATGAGGACGAGAACGAATACAGCTCCATCTTCGCGGTCGTCGACGTGGATGACGCCGAGTCGGAACCCGGTGCCGGAGACGGTGGGGTATCAAGACTCTACGCCATGAACCTGCTCACCGGTCTGGGCGTGACCAACGGAAGCGATGACAGGCATTATATCTATCCGGGCGCCTTCCTATCGGCCCTGGCAGCGAACTTCAACATCAGCTTTGGTTATGGTCGCGTTGGCATTACCCCGGCCGAGCTGACCGTTACCACGGGAGACTTCCTGATCAACCAGGGAGAGGAGATCGACGTAACCCAGATACCAATAGAGATCGAGGGCTATGTCTATGAGGAGACGATTGATTCGGTGTTTACCGAGGGGCTTCAGTATCGTTTTGTCAACGACTATGGAGAGCTCTATGAATCTGGAGATTCGGGTATATTCAACATCTACATTGAAGCTCCGGCGAATTATAGCCTGAACTACGCCTCTGTTGGCAAATTGTATGTTAATCCGTTTGGAGACAACAACAGAAAGGTACGTACCTATCTCGATTGCATCGAGGTCACTCCTTCCTCGGATGGTTTGAACTATACGGCGAACTTCAGGTACTACAATCCGAACAGCGAACCCTTGTACGTGCTCCATGGTCCGGACAATGAATTCATCGGAGAAGCGGTATTCGAAGGAGAATCACCAATCATCTTCTTGCCGGGTGAGGATACCTTCGCCATTAGATTTGATGGTCAGAGGCTGATCTGGAACCTTACGACCTATGAAAGCACGCACAAGAGCTCCGTATCGACCGAAGCCACTTCGGATTCCGGAAAATGTGATGCCAAATATGACTCGACTTCGATTGAAGATTCAAGTTATCACTTGTATCCGGTGCCTTTTGTGGATCAATTGAACCTAGAGAGGACCATTTACGAAAGTGGCACAGTGGATATTTTCAATATTTATGGTATTTTGCAGACTAGTGTTGACTTCAGCAAGAACGATGAGGCAGACATAATCATTGACACTTCGTCCTTCGCTGCAGGTGTATATGTTGTCAGGATCACGACTTCTGAGGGCATATATAGCCAGACGGTTTACAAATAGCAGAATGAGAATAAACG
The DNA here is from genome assembly GCA_964489625.1 of uncultured Flavobacteriaceae bacterium. Lineage (GTDB taxonomy): Bacteria > Bacteroidota > Bacteroidia > Flavobacteriales > Flavobacteriaceae > Lutimonas. Next base: position 5,586 of record CAZAZM010000041.1, on the reverse strand, counting down.
AGGAAAGCATCTTCAAAAAAATTATTTGGGTACTGGTTTTCAGTACCCATTTGATTTGTATGGACCTGATGGCCCAAACGGATCGGATCGACAGCTTGAAGGCCCTGGTGGAACAGGAATCCCGGGATACGGCCCGCGTCAATGCGCTCAATGATCTGGGCATGGAGTTCTTTTTCGAGGAGGATTTTGACTCTGCCAGGAAATACTTTGAAGACGCACTCGCAGCATCAGAGAAGGTTAATTTCGGGAAGGGAAAGGCCTATGCCCTGAAGAACATCGGCATCGTGGAGTACTATCGAGGGAATTTCACGGACGTCTTTGATTTTTGGACGAGATCCCTTGGTGAGTTCGAGACCATGCAAGATACCTTGGGTATCGCCAACCTGTCGAGCAACGTGGGGGTCATCTACTACGACCAGGGAAGCTATGCCCGAGCCCTGGATTACTATCTTCAATCCTTGCGCTATTCGGAATTCCTTGAAGACCCGGTTCGGATATCAACGGCACTGGTTAACATAGGGGGTGTGTATACCCAGCTGGAAGAGTATGATAAGGCGATACGTTATTACCAGCAGCTGGAATTCTACCTGGACGACCTGGACGACCCCAACATTCAATCTGCCTATTTGCTTGGGATCGGGGAGGTGTACAGCCTGTCTGGTGAGCACCAGATCGCTTTGGAATACTATTTAAAGGCGCTGAAGACCACAAAGGGAACTCCCGATTATGCACATAACCTGACGATGATAGGAAAGGAAGAGTACGTGCTGGGGAATCGCGACCTGGCCATCAGCTACTATGACAGTGCCTATGCCATAGCCAGGGAGGCGAACCTCCCGTTGGACCTGGTGCAGACCCGTTTGGCCATGGGGCGCATCTACCTGGATGAGAATCCGCGCAAGGCGATCGAGATCTTTGAAGAAGGGGTCTTCATAGCCAAATCCATGGCGGTCAACGAAGACCTGAAGGACATTTACGAGGGCATGTCCATGGCTTACCGAAACCTGGGAGACTACAAGAACGCCTATGTCTACCAGGAGGAGTTCCTGAAGCTCAAGGACTCCATCTTCAACCTGGAGACCGACGACAAGATCAGGGGCCTGCAGTTCGACTTTGACCTGCAAAAGAAGGAAGACGAGATCGGCTTGCTGGAAAAGGAGGCTCAGATCCAGGACCTGCAAAAGAAAAGGCAGAAAACCATTACCTGGGCGATCTCCATCCTGCTGTTCTTCATCGGCCTGCTCGCCCTCAGCTGGTACAGGCGTTATAAATTCACCCGCGAGACCAACAAGATCATTGCGGAAGAAAGGGACCGTTCGGACAATCTGCTGCTGAACATCCTTCCCGAGGAAACCGCCCAGGAACTCAAGGACCACGGAAAGGTCAGGGCCAAGAGATTCGAGCAGGTGACTGTGCTTTTCACGGACTTTGTGGGCTTCACCTCCTATTCCCAAAACCTTGAGCCGGAGGAGCTGGTGGACAGCGTCGACCATTACTTTTCCAAGTTTGACGAGATCGTCGAGAGGCATGGCCTGGAGAAGATCAAGACCATAGGGGATGCCTACATGTGCGCCGGAGGACTTCCCGAGCCCGACGACGAGCACGTATACAAGATCATCGAGGTGGCCTTTGAATTCATTCGCTTCCTCGAGGAGTCAAAAGGAGAAATGAAGAAGAACATCACTCCCTTCGACGTACGGATCGGGCTGAACACCGGGCCTGTGGTTGCCGGGGTGGTGGGCACCAAGAAATTCGCCTATGACATCTGGGGAGACACGGTCAATGTGGCCTCCAGGATGGAGTCGAACTCAGAGCCCGGCCGGATCAACGTCTCGCAGAACACCTATGAGCTGATCAAGGATCGTTACGAGTGTCAGTACCGCGGCGAGATCGAGGTCAAGAACCACGGAAGCATGCGCATGTATTTCGTGCTGGGACCCAAGAAGAATTAGGAACTCCTCTCATTCACTTTTGCTCGCCTTCAGGAAGCGACGCTCAAAGACCTTGTCGTCTTCCAGCATCTGGAAGAATTGGTTCACATAGAGCTCGGCTTCGGCAAATTCGTCATCATTGTCGAAATAGATCCGGGTGCGGTTCATGGCCTCGAAGATGGCGGCCTTGTTCTGCAGGTACTCCTGTCGTACCTGCTGGACAAGAGCCGCATCCCTGGGAGAGTCCCGGTAGGATCTTTCGGCTGGCTGGTCTCCCATGAACCTCAGGTTCTGCACATCCGAAGACTTGCCGTAGTCCGCATTGACAAGTCCCGAGAGGTCGAAATCATAGGGGATGACGATGAATTTGTTGTCGTGGTAGATCGCCTTGCGGTTGTGGCCCAGGACGACCGAATAGTCATTGTTGCCGATCATGAACTGGAAGAAGGCGTTGCGTATGGAGTTGAGCGTGTCAAGCCTCATGGGGTGGATCACCCGGTCGTATTCGTTGCCGCCCACACGCTCTGCCAGGTGGTCGATGTCTTCAAGCAGGATGCCCTTGAGCTGATATCCGCTGTTCTTCTTAGATGCTTTTTGGGACCACTCCAAATTGACCAGGCGGGTCTGGAAATGGTAGGGGGTGACCGGTTCAAAAAGTTTGTAGGCCATGTATTCCTTGACCAAAATGTCGTTTTTGTCGTCATCATGCCTGCAGGGCACCACCAGTTTGAGCTTCTTGTTGTTGTCGAAGACGGTTCCCTCGATGTCCTTCTTGGAAAATTTGACTCGCACAGGAGGGAAGACGCATTTTTTTAGTCGGAAGTCGCCCCGGGTTCTCAGCTCCACCGGAAGGGAATCCCAGCTTGAGCTCTCCTTGTAATAAAGGGTGCTCTGGATATAGGTGCTGTCATTGGTTTCCTTCTTGAGGGTCTTGATCGGGATCTCGAGTCGAAGGGTGAGGAGCCCTGATACGTCGGTCACCGGTGGGTCGGGTTCTTCAAAAAGGCGATCTCCGTTGCCCTGGGCGGTTAGAATTGTGGAAGATAGGAGCAGTAGAAACGATAAAAGGAAGGATGAGCGTACCATGATTTGGAAAATTGAAAGCAACACCTATTAAAGTTAGGCATTTTTGTTGATTTTCGGTAATGGAATGGCAAGAAATCCTTCGTTATCAGGGTTTTGAGATGAAAATGTCAGATTTAAGTCTTGGCTATGTGTTTGAGCAGCTTGTTTTTCTTTACAAGGGGTCTGAGCTCGTCTTCCATGTATTTCAAATATTTGTTTGTTTCATGTTTGGACAGAAACTCGTGCAGATCAACTTCCCGGGTATAGCTCAATGCGTCAAGTTGTTCCTTTTTGAGTTTTTCTTCGGTGTCACTTTCCAGTATCTCGAAGACCTTGTCAGCAAATCCTTCGTTGTATTCCATCAGTTTGGCCACCTGGTCATCTTCAAATTTCAGATGGGCCACGCTGTTGAGCGTGGTCAGGAACAGTTCCCTGGAGACGGTTTCCTGGGCGAAAGTATTGAACAAAGGGGTAGAAGAAATGAGCAGCAACAGGATTAAAGTAGTTCTTTTCATG
>CAZAZM010000041.1:0-1974 GCA_964489625.1 uncultured Flavobacteriaceae bacterium | reverse complement strand
GAACAAAGGGGTAGAAGAAATGAGCAGCAACAGGATTAAAGTAGTTCTTTTCATGGGATTAAGGGATTAGTGAAATACTAAGTTAAGTATTTATGACCAAAAACTTGATCCGGGAAGTTCTGGCCTGCCAAATTACTTGCCAAAATGTCCTGGAATTATTTTGATAATCCATGATTGATGACTAACTTTAATGGAAGTTAAAGTACTGTAAACTAGCTTAAAACCATAACTATTATGAAAAATTTATTCCTGACTCTATCGGCTTTTGCCATGATGATTTCCTGCATATCATTTGCCCAGGACGTCAATTCAATTTTTAACGATCAATTGACCTATGACGCTCAACTGAGCGGTCAGACCAAAGCCGTTGACGCCCTGATGAAAGCTTACGGCACGGTGGACACCAAGATATACAAGTATGAGGGCTCCTTTGAAGAAGCGGTTGAAAACATGAAGGCTCCGGACAATGCCGACGTCGGCCCTGTCAACACCCAGTCTTTGGGAAGCGGTTTCGGCGCGTTCATCATGATGACGGAAAACCTCAATCCAAAGCCCATGGATGACAATTGGTACGACAACGCCAGGAGAAAATCAGAAGAGCTCATGGAAAGATCAGGGAAATCCCTGTCCATGACCATCAGCTCTCCCAACGTGCAGCAACCGGAAAATATAAAGGTAGGGGACAAAGTGGAATTGCGGATGATCTCTGTTAGCAGCCCCTATGTGGATCTTGACAATCTGAAAATCATTGAGGGAACCTGGGTCAGCGATGTGGTGGCGTCTACGGTCATCACCCAGGAAATGCTGGACAGCGATTCCGGGGATTCAGAAGACGGATGGGACGACAAGCCTGCTGACATGGACGTAGTCTTACCGTCGGGTGCGCACTTTGTCAATATCGATGAAGTGGCGGACACCGAATTCCTCCAGGGGGATGTCAATTACGTTGTGGAGATGTCGGATGACCAGGTGGTCAACTTTTTCAAGAACAGCAAGGGGCGCTTTGTCAACAACCTGGAACAATACGAATCCTATACCGGGGAAGGCGGAATGATGACTACCTTCTATTTGCTGAAGCACCAGGGGGAACTGAAGCCCGGCGATGACGTCGTTTCCCTGACCATACAGCCCGCTCCGAAAAGCGTACTTTCCGATGTCCTGGGGCGAAACCAGGGGGTCTGGACCCTGATCTCGATCAGTCGCTGGACGGAAGAGGAGTGAAGGCGGGAATTGCCTGGCGGCGAGTCTCCGCGACGTGCGGGAATTGCCTTTCGGCTTCTCTCCGCTACCTGCGGGAATTAGCTTCGCTGAGTCCCGTCCGAACAGAGTCAGAAAAAAGACCGGGCCGCTCCGCGGTCCGTGTTTTTTGTTTTCTCGCAGTCCCTAAAGAGCGAGCTCTGCGGGACCGCTCTAAAACAAAAAACCAGGTCATCTGACCTGGTCTTTTTTTATCTGTACTCGGAGCGGGACTTGAACCCGCACGGACATTGCTGTCCATTGGATTTTAAGTCCAACGTGTCTACCAATTCCACCATCCGAGCAACGCTAAATGGTGTGATTCTTGAGCGAAAGACGGGATTTGAACCCGCGACCCTCACCTTGGCAAGGTGATGCTCTACCCCTGAGCTACTTTCGCCTGTTTTAGTCAATGAACTCACGATCCGTCCGAATCGTATGCCTGCTTCCTCGCGGAGCGGGCTCGTCGCCCTTAGGCAGGCGCAAATTTAAAACATTTTGAGAAATCGCAAAGTATTTTGAGCAGATTTTTTTCCCTTTTTCATGGGGCCGAATCTCAATTAATGGATATATTTGCAGCGATTTATAAGAGAGGGAGATAATATCTTGAAAGCGGCCGTTTTACAGTACAACATCCTTGACGACCTCAAGCAGCTGACCAAGTTCGGGCTGTCCGTAAGCGTGGTGTTCTCCTCGATCGCGGGATATCTCCTCGCGGCGGACCGGATCGACTGGAAG
>CAZAZM010000040.1:0-23522 GCA_964489625.1 uncultured Flavobacteriaceae bacterium | reverse complement strand
GAAGGGATCTTGGCCGAGATGGGAGGCTCTTCGGGAACATGCATGCTGAAGGCCAAATATTTGCCATTGTTGGACCAGCTAAGTGAACTGGGGCTGAACGGAAGCTGGGAGATCCTTGCCACCGTCCCCGAGCCGGTCCAGTACAGATAGATCTCCGTTCCTTCTTGGGTGGTCGCCGTGAAAGCGATCTTCGTTCCGTCCGGGGACCACCGGGCCGAACTTTCATTGCCTTCACGGGAGGTCAACTTTTCGTGGTGGTTTCCATCGGTGCCTATTTTCCAGAGGTTGCCCCTCGATCTGTCCTTCATTATGTCGTATCCCATGCGCCGGTACACGATCCACTTCCCGTCTGGTGAGATCTGGGGGTCGCTGGCGTATTGCAGGTCAAACAGGTCCAGGTAGGCAAAGGGCTCCTTCTGGCTCTGGGCCGACATCAAAGGCATTGCCATCAGGAGGAAAACGAAGGTTTGCAAAAGGGTTTTCATAGGAATAGGATTGAAGGAATAAACATACAGATATTCGGTCAGAGACACAAGAGCAAAGCGACTTTAAAAAGGATTGCCAATACCCTAGCTGGGCGCAAGGAGTTTGAATTATTCTTAAAGAATTATTAAAATGGCGTCAAATATCTAAAGGGTTTCGTTAAAATAAGGTTAATGTGTCAAAAAATAGTAACAAATGCCTGTCTCGCTCCGTCAATTAAAGTGAAACCCTAAAATACTTGAATTATGAAACCCGAAATAAACACCTTCGCAACCGAGGACAGGAGATATGTTCAATTTTCCAATTTCAGGAACGCAAAACGCATTCGATGGTCGGAGCACCGGCACTACGGTCATTAGAGATCAGCAAACGCACAATTCCTCCAGGTCTTCCAACACCTTTGACAGCCTGCTTCTGGCCACTCCTATCTCGGTCAGAACAGGCTTTTTCTCATATAACTCGGCGCATAGAACGATTCCCCTTGACAAGATCTCATTCTTCTCCCTGCGGGTCAGGGTGGTCAGGGCCGTGATCGGGATCAATCCCGTGTCGGAAATTCGGTCCTTCAGAGATTTGCCCTGCGGATAGTCCCAACTTACAAGTTCAATACTTGCGCAACGAGCATATTCTTTTGCATCCGAGGTGAAGCGGGTGTTGGTGAAGATCCATCCCCTGTACTCGGTGTGGTTGCCCCCCTCCTGTTTGATGCGCTTCATGATGTCCCGGAAGCGGGAGTCTATGTAGAGCGGAACCTTGACGTCACTCAGCTTTTGTTGGCTGTTGTGATACTTGCATTCGGCTATGTGGCATTTGTTCCCCTTGCGGGCCAGCACGTCTACCTCATGTGTCACGCAATGGCCCTCCATGAAAATGCCGACCTCGGCCTGATAACCATCGTATTGGAAAATATGGCTTACAAAATGCTCAAAGGGGAAGCCTGAGGGGCCCAGTTCCATGATGGCCTTTTTGATCTTGTAGCGGGAGGCGCTTGTCCTTCTCCTCTTTTTCAATCTCTTGAAGGCCATCTGGTAGATGGTATGGGTGCTGATCCCTTCAAACAGGCGTTTTTCAACTTCGTCTGCGACCTCATTGGCAAGGACTTCGTCCGCACCCGAGTTCATCAGGGACCTAACCAGCTTTTCCCGCTGGAAATTTGCAGTTTCCCCGGAATATTTGCGGATCTTTACAGGGTCTTTCATTTCCCTTGCTTGAATTCTTTGACTGTACCTTCAAAGATATGGAAAAAGTGAGTTCCGCTTTTTCAGTTTTCTCATTTAACCCGTACTTTTGCGTCCGAAAGAATACTATTTCTATGAACGGTTACTCACACTTGCTGTACGATTATCTCGTCGGCCTGGGATGGAATGAATCGGGAGCCAGATTTATAAACATGCTGGGGCTTCTCCTTTCTGTGCTGGTTCTCCTTGTCGTAGTGGACGCTTTGATCAGGAGATTCCTGTTGAACCAGTTTTCCAGGATCTCTGCGAAGACCAAAACCCAGTTCGATGACATTTTGGTCAGCAACCGGGTTCCCAGGAACGTGGCGCACATCATTCCCCTGCTGATCGCGGTCGCCTTCGTGCCCTATATTCTCATAGATTATCCCTTTTACGAGGAGATCCTGGAAAAGGGACTCAAGGTGCTGAGCATTTTCCTGGCCATCTGGATCATCCGTGGCTTCGTGCATTCGGTGCGCGATTATCTGAACACCAAGGAGCGCTACAAGGACAAACCCATCAACAGCTATGGCCAGGTGATCCTGATCATTACCTGGATCATTGGTTTCCTGACCGTTTTTGCCCTGGTGACCGGCATCCCTTTCATTCAGTTCTTAACGGGCCTTGGAGCTGCGTCGGCGATCATACTGCTGGTGTTTCGCGACACCATCATGGGCTTTGTCGCTAGCATCCAGGTCTCGGTCAATGACATGGTACACATCGGGGACTGGATCACCTTTGAGAAGTTCGGTGCGGACGGGAACGTGATCGAGATCAACCTGGCTACGGTCAAGGTCCAGAACTTCGACAAGACCATCACGACCATTCCCACTTATGCCCTGATCTCCGATTCTTTCAAGAACTGGCGCGGCATGGAGGGATCCGGGGGAAGGCGGATCAAGCGGGCCGTCATCATCAGGCAGGGCAGCATCAGATTCCTTGACCGGGACAGCGTGGAATCGCTGAAGAGCATCGAGCTGATCCGTGATTACCTCACGACGAGACAGGATGAGATCGATGAGCACAATCGCAGCAAGGAGGTTAACAAGGAGCTACTGGTCAACGGGAGGAACCTGACCAACATCGGAGTGTTCAGGAAGTTTGTAGAAACCTACATCGCCAATCATTCGGCGATCAACAAGGAGATGATGATCATGGCCAGGCAGCTTGAGCCCACAACACAGGGCATTCCCATCGAGATCTATGCCTTCAGCAAGGACAAGCGCTGGCAGAACTACGAGTACATCATGGCAGACATCTTCGACTATATCATAGCCTCGGCTCCCTATTTTGACCTGGAGGTCTTTGAGCTGCCCAGCAGCTTAGAGGCGAATTGAACTGATCACGAAACTGGCCACCTGGGTCCTCCCCTGTTCTTTGATCGCCTCGAACTCGTCATTGCCGGCATTGATGAAGTCCTTCATCAGCGGTGAAGCTACGTTCGGGAACACGCTAAGGGCAAAAATGTTGATCATCAACTGCTTGGGGTTTATCGGGCGGATGTTGCCCTTTTGGATCTCCCGCTCGATCTGCTGATAGAACCGGGAAGGGTCCGGCATCTTGAGGTTGACGATGAACTCCTTGGCAAAGTCTGTTTTTGAGTTGAGCTTTCGGATCAGGCCCAGGGGCAGGAATTTATAGTCATTCACGAAGCGTACGTACTCATTGGTGAAATGCCTGATCTTGTCGAAAACCGGCATGTCGGCGTCCATGATGTCCTGGAGCTGTGGCGCGATCCTTCCGTAAAGTTCGAGGAAAACGTCCTTGAACAGCCCGTCTTTGCTCCCATGAATGGCGAGAATGTCCTTTTTCTTCATCTTGCAGTCCCTGGCGATCTGGGACAGCTTGGTCTTCCTGAAACCGTTTTTCTGGAAATGATCGATCGCGGTCTCAAGGACCAGGTTCTGATCGCGGGGGAAATCTTCCATGTCTTGTTTGTGTGTATTTCAGGTTTAAATGTAGAAAATTAATCGAAATATCAAAATCCCTATATGTTAACAAATTGAGAAGCCTCCCCTAAAGCCTTTGATCAATTGGCGAAACCCACCAGGTATTTTTTCATTTTGGCGGACTCTCCCAGATCTACCCTGGCAAACCCCTTTCGTTCTTCTTCCAGGGCAGCCTCTGCCTTTCTGAAAGTATAGGAGGATTCGTCCTCGCTGACCAGCTCCAGCAAAAAGGTCTTTCCCCCTATATTCGTGAATGCCTCAACCGGCAGGGCAGGCTTCAGGCTTTCTTCCGCGAGTATCTCCGCCTGCACGAACATGCCAGGAATGAACCTGCCGTTGGAACCCTCATCCAGATGGGCGTGTACTTTGACCGTGCGGTCCTGTTCAACCGAGCGTCCGATCAGATGGACCTCCGCCGTGAACTCCTGGTTGGAATGCTCAGGCACCCTGAAGGTGATCTCCTGGTCCTTTTCTATGCGCAGGGCGTCCTTCTCAAAAACCTGGATCTCCAGGTGAAGATGGTCAGAATTGACGATCTCCATGATGGGTTCGTCCGGGGTCACATGGGTTCCTGAGTTGACGAACACACGGGTGACGCTGCCCGAGATAGGCGCGTAAATGAAGGTGGTCGAACGCAGGTTTTCCGTCGAGACGGTCTCGGGGTCAATGTTGATCATCCTCAGTTTCTTGGCCAGCCCCTGGTGCAGAATTCTCGCTCGCTGGTATTCATTCTCGGCCTGCATGAAGACCTTCTGGCTGTTGATCTTCTCTTCGTAAAGCTCCTTCTGGCGCCCGTACTCGGCCTCCAGGTATTTGAGCCTCTGCCCGGTCTCCAGATACTGCTGCTGAAGCTCGAGGAAATCCAGGTTCTCGATGGTGAGCAGCTTCTGCCCCTTCCTGACCCGGTCTCCGATCAGCAGTGGAAAGTCCTTAATGTAACCACCCAGGTAGGAGCTGATCGTCGCGCGATTGTTCGGGGGCACCTCGATCACCCCGTTTGCACTGATCAGCGCGGGGAAAGAAGCCATGGAAACCGTGTCCAGGCGCATTCCAGAAGCCCTGAACTCTTCTTTTGAGACTTTGAGGATTATGCTGTTTTCAGGGCTTTCCACCGGGTCAGCGGATTCTTTGACCTCCCCTTTGCAGGAGGCCAGGAAGAAAGCGACCAGGACTATGGCGATGTGCGAAAATGTCTTTTTCATGTTCTCATATTATAGGGTTAGGTAATTGAGCTCAATTGCGGTCTGGTTGTACAGGTTCAGGTTTTGCATGTACTCCAGCAGGATGTCCAGGGAGTTCTCGATGCTCTGTATGTACTGAAAGAAATTGATCTCGCCATTCTCGAAGCTGTACTTCGCTGTTTTGAAGATCTCCTGCGACAGGTTCTCTCCCTCCTCCTCGTAGTAGGACAGCATCTGGTCGTACTTGTTGAGTTGCAGAAGGAGGTCCGATCTCTGGGCCTCCAGGCGGATCCTGTAATCTATTGCCTCCTGCTCGGCAACCTGGCGCGCGATCTTGCTGGCTTTGATGCGGGATGAATTGCCGCTGAACAGTATCGGGAACTTGAGCCCGATCTGGTACCCGTTGAGATAGTTGTCCAGTTCTGCATTGGTCCCTCTGAAATAATTCAAAGAGATGTCGGGCAGCAGTTGTTGTGATTCGAAATTCTTCCTGGTCCTGAACAGCTCCAATCGGTTCTGCCAGTATTCCATCCCGGGGTTGCCCTCGATGGAAGACTCGGTATAGTCCAGTTTTCCCAGGGGCACCCGTGCCACTTCAAAGGCCGTCTCTGACTGAACCAGGTTTTGAAGTGCGAGCAGGGCCGCCCTGACGTCCTCCTGGGATTGCTGGTACAGTGTTCTGAGCTGTTTTTGTTTCGCCTGTGCGGTAATCCTCTCCAGATAGTTGCTCTCTCCTGTTTCGAAGCGCCGCTGAGCTGCATGGGCGAAACTAAGATAGAAGCTGTCCAGTCGTTTGTAGATGTCCTGCTTCTCCATTTCATATTGCAACCTGTAATAGCTCGAGACCACTTTCTTCTCAAGGATCAACCTGCCTAGGTCCAGGCTGCTGCTTTCAAGCTCCAGGGTTGCCTTGTTCACCTTCTTTCCGGCGAAATACACCGTGGGAAACATGAACTGCTGTCCCAGGCCCATTACCTTGAGCGGCAAGCCATTCAGGGCCAGGTTGTTTTCGTCGTAATGGTAATAGATCTCCGTTTTATCGAAATCGAAGGCTCCAGGGACCAGGGCATCCGCCTCCTCCACCTTGAGAGATTTTGCCTTGAGGCCCGCATTGTTCTCTCGGGCCAGGGCGAGCAGCTCCTCGAGACCCAATCCGGAGCTGCCCTGGGAATGGAGCTCAGGACTCAGTCCCAGTGCAATGATCAGCAGCAAGACCAGGTGACCGGTCTTTCGCCCGGGTCGCTTCCCTTTCTTCTTTCCGCCACTCTGGAACATGGAGTACAAGACCGGCAGCACGACCAGCGTCAGGAGGGTGCTCGTGATGAGCCCCCCGATCACCACCGTGGCAAGCGGCCGTTGGACTTCGGCTCCGGCATTCGTGGATACTGCCATGGGCAGGAACCCAAGGGCTGCCGCCAGGGCCGTGAGCATTACCGGGCGCATCCTGTCTTTGGTTCCCTTGTAGATAAGTTGATTCATTTCAGTGATTCCTTTGTGTTTCAGTTCTTTGAAATATTCGATAAGGACGATCCCGTTGAGCACGGCTATCCCGAAAAGAGCGATGAAGCCGATCCCCGCCGAAATGCTGAAGGGCAGGCCCCGCATCCAGAGCAACAATACTCCCCCCACTGCAGAAAGGGGAATGGCCGTGAAGATAAGGGCAGCCTCCCGCAATGAGTTGAAGGCAAAGTAGAGCATGATGAAGATCAGGGTCATGGCCACGGGCACTGCGATCATGAGCCTCTGCCTCGCCCTTTTCAGGTTTTCAAACTGCCCCCCGTAGGTGATCTCATATCCCGGGGGGAGGTCGATCTTACCGGACAGCACCTCGCTGATGTCTTCAACCACGGATTGCAGATCCCGGTTTCTCACGTTGACCCCGACAACTATCCTTCTTTTGGTCTCGTCCCTTGAGATCTTGGCCGGACCGGTGATGTAGTTGATGTCAGCCAGCTCGCCCAGGGGAACCTTGAAGCCCGCCGGGGTGTCAATGTAAAGGTTGGAGAGGTTGGAGAGATCCTCCCTTTTGGCCTTTTGCAGCCTGACCACCAGGTCGAATCGCTTCTCACCCTCAAAGATGTCTCCGGTCTTGGCCCCGGAAAAGCCCATGGCGATCATCCTGTTCACCTCCTGTATGCTCAGGCCATGCTGCGCTATCTTTCTGCGGTTGTATTTGATCTCGACCTGCGGAAGGCCTTCGACCTTTTCCAGGGTCACGTCCGAGGCCCCCTCCACGTCCCTGATCAGAGTGGCGATCTGCTGTCCTTTTTCGCTCAGCACGTTCAGGTCCTCCCCGAAGACCTTGACCGCGATGTCCGCCCGAACCCCTGTGATCAGCTCGTTGAACCTCATCTCGATGGGTTGGGTGAATTCGATCTCCATGTCCGGAAAAACGGATAGGGCCTCTTTCATGCGGTCGGCGAGCTCATCCTTGGACCCGGCACTCACCCACTCCGACTTGGGCGCAAGCTTTATGATGACGTCGGTCTCTTCCATCGACATGGGGTCCGTCGGGATCTCTGCGGCCCCGATCCTGCTCACGACCTGCTCCACTTCAGGAAAGCTGTCCAGCAGGATCTTTTCGATGCCTGTCATGATCCCAATGGTCTCTGTCAGCGAGGTTCCGGTTTTAAGGACAGGCTGGATCACAAAGTCTCCCTCGTCGAGGGTAGGCACGAATTCAGCGCCCAGGGTCGAAAAGAGGAGCCCGGCGAAAACAACCAGGGCAACGGATAGGGCAATGACCGTCCTCTTGAATTTCATGGCCAGACGCAGAAAGGGCTCATAGGCCTTGTACAGCAGGTCTATGATCCTCTTTGAAAGCTGGTTCTTTGACTCCCTGACCGGTTTCAGGAACAGGGAGGACATTACGGGGACATACGTGACGCAAAGGATCATGGCCCCGATCAAGGCAAAGCTGAATGTCAGGGCCATAGGCTTGAACATCTTGCCTTCCACGCCGCTGAGCGAGAGAACCGGTATGAAAACGATCAGGATGATCAGCTGCCCGAAGATGGCCGAGTTCATCATCTTGGAGGCGCTGTTCAGGGTGATCTCGTCGATCTGGGATCTTTGCATACCGGATCCGGTTTCTGGGGCGCCGATCTCCTTGGAGATCTTGAAGGCGACAAATTCCACAATGATCACGGACCCATCAATGATGATCCCGAAGTCAATCGCCCCCAGGCTCATGAGGTTGGCGTCGATGTCAAAGAGGTTCATCAGGGACAGGGCGAACATCAAGGTAATGGGTATGATCGAGGCAACGATGAGCCCCGACCTCAGGTTGCCGAGCATGATCACAACGACGAAGATTACGATCAGGCAACCCAGGATCAGGTTTTCCGAAACGGTCCAGGTGGTCCTGCCGATAAGTTCGCTCCTTTCCAGGAAAGCGTTGATGTAGACTCCTTCCGGGAGGCTGCCGGATATCTGGTCTACCCTCTCCTTGACATCCTTGATCACCTGGTTGGAATTCCCATTCTTGATCATCATGACCTGGCCCAATACCTTTTCCCCTTCCCCGTTGCCCGTGATCGCACCGAACCTGTTGGCGCTACCGTATCCCACTTCGGCAACATCCCGGATGTAAACGGGCAGGCCGTTGATCGTTTTGATCGAGATGTTCCTGATGTCGTCCAGCGAACTGACCAGGCCTTCTCCACGAATGAAATAGGCCCTGTCCTTCTTTTCGATGTAGCCCCCACCGGCAATGCTATTGTTCGATTCCAGTGCCCGGAAAACATCAGAGGCGGTCACGTTCATGGCCATGAGCTTGTCTGTGTTGATGGCCACCTCGTATTGCTTGAGATAGCCGCCCCAGGTATTCACTTCCACAACTCCGGGTATGCCAGACAGCTGTCGTTTCACGATCCAGTCCTGTATCGTTCTCAGGTCCGTGGTCGAATACACTCCCTCATAGCCGGGCTTGAGGTCCAGCACATACTGGTAGATCTCTCCGAGGCCCGTCGTGATGGGGCCCATGGCGGGTGTTCCAAAGCCCTGTGGTATCTTTTCCACTGCGGCGAGCAGCTTCTCCGAGATCAGTTGCCTGGGAAGATAGGTGCCCATGTCGTCCTCAAAGACGATGGTCACCACGGAGAGCCCGAACTTCGAGACCGACCGGATCTCCTCCACCCCGGGCAAATTTGCCATCTCCAGTTCTATGGGATAGGTGATGAACTGTTCCATGTCTTCGGTGGACAGGTTCTTGGAGGTGGTTATCACCTGGACCTGGTTGTTGGTCACGTCAGGCACCGCCCCAATATGCAGGCTGGAAAGAGAGATAATGCCAAAAATGACGATCGCACTGGTGAACAACAGGATGGTGATCTTGTTGTTCAGACTGAATTTGATGATTTTAGTTAGCATGGCAGACTTGATTTTCAGCTTTTGCTGTTGATCACCGTAAAACCTTACCTTTTAGACCGGGCTCGTGTCGATCGGTTTAAGGTGATTCGTGAAACTTCGAACAAATGGGTTCAAAGCGTCCGCGGAGGCTGAAAAATGTCTGCAGGGTTTAAGAAGGAATAGTCTTCAGTGTAATGGAAGGACGGAGATTCAGGAAGCAGTTCGGAGACCTCGTTCCGGTCAAGGGACCCGGGCAGGATCACCAGGTGTATGCCTGAGATGCAGGACGCGCGCTCCTTGAAAGGAAGCCCGTCGTGTTGCCTTCCCTCTCCGTGGCCTTCCCGGTCATGCTCCGACATTTGGGTCCCGTAGTGTTTTTCCAGAAAGGTATACAGGTCATCCCCGTAGGAGGACTGATGCATCTCAAGATGTTCCATCAGCGCGCTGAGCTCTAGTACATCCTTCAGATGCAGATTCAGGCCCTGTAAGAGCACCAGCAGAGAAAGCAATATGGACAGCGAGACTTTTGCCATAGTACCTGCAAAGTTACTAAATTCTTCGAAACCAGGGAAGAGGCAATTGGTAACACAAATGGCAGAACCCGTTACAGGCTCATTGCCTGAAGAGCAAGCTGATCTTGACCCTGAGCTGTCTTTTGTAGTCGTCCTCCAGCCATTTCAGGTAGTTCTTGGAGCTTTTCAGGATGCAGAAGGAATACTGCTTGATCCGGTATTCGATCTCGTCGTGAAGCTCGCGTGAAAGAATGTGCGCGTCAAACACGTCGTCGCTGTTCTCATGGCAAATGCGCGCGTGCTGCTCGATAGACTTTTCAAGCACGGCCTTGGACTTGAGCCCGTCTCCGATCGCCTTTTTGTACTCCGCCTTCACGTCGAATTCAATGTCTTCCGACTTGCCGAACTTCTCCCGGACCTCGGGAGGCATCTCGTATCGGAAGTTCTTCTGTATCTCCTCGTCGCTGATCAGGCTTTCCAGGAAGAAGTTGGGATTCTTGAAAATGAACTGCCAGTCCACCTCGTCCGTCCAGTTCCCGAAGCGCGCCACGTTGTTCCCCAGGTCGACCACCAGGAACTCGTTTTTGTCATCCACGACCCTGGAACCCCTTCCGATCATTTGAAAATAAAGGGCCAGGGACTTGGTGGCCCGGTTGATGATGATTGACTCTATGCTGGGCTCGTCGAAACCGGTGGTCAGGATTCCCACCGAGGTGAGAATGGCATCGGGAGTGTGCTTGAACCAGCTCAGGATTCTTTTTCTCTCTTCCTTCGTATTGGTGTTGTCGATGTACTTTACCTTGTAGCCGGCTTTCTTGAAGACCTCATACACGTGCCTGGAAGTGTGGATCCCGTTGTTGAAGATCAAGGTCTTCTTCCCCTTGGAAGTGGTCTCATAGGCATTGAGCAGCTTGGACTGCATGACATTCTGCGTATACAATTCCTCCGAGGATTTGACCGTGTAGTCCCCGTTGGCCCCTATCTTCAGGCTGCTGAGATTGACGTTGTAACTATACACATCCGCACGTGCCAAAAATCCCTTTTCGATCAGCGAGGCGATCTTTTCACCAACGATCAGGTCCTGGTAGATGTCGTGCATCGGCAGGTTGATGTTTGAACTCAGGGGAGTTGCCGTCACCCCGAGTATGAAGCATCGCTCAAAGTGCTTGAAAAGCTTTCTGAAGGAGTTGTAATGGGCCTCGTCGACGATGACCAGGCCGATGTCGTCCAGGTCCGCCTTGTTCTCCTTGATCCTGTTGTTCAGCGTCTCGACCATGGCCACGAAGCAGGAGTAGCGGCCTTCGTTGGTGACCTCTTTCACGCTGCTGTCTATGATCTTGTTCTTGACCCCGAATTCGGTGAGCATGTTGGAGGTCTGCTTGCTCAACTCTATCCTGTGGGTGAGGATCAGGACCTTGTGGTGATTGCTGTTGATGTACTGCCTGGCGATCTCAGAAAAGATCACGGTCTTTCCCCCTCCGGTGGGCAATTGGTAAAGGAGATTGTATTCCGTGGGGTTGTCCTTGATGCGCTGGAAGATCTTTTCAATGGCACCGTGTTGGTAATCGTAAAGTTTCTTACCAATTATCTTTTCCTCCGTGTCAAACTTGTTCAGTACCATAGCCAAAAGCAAACTTTGCAAAATTACTCAATTGTCAAAGTTATTTGGCGCTGAATCGGAGGAATTTTTAACCTGATTTCAACAATTTTTATATCCCGCTGGATACTAAAGTCTTAGATGTTTTCTGCGAGCCAGTCCCCGACTTCGGAGGTTCCGTAGGCCCTGCCTCCATCGGCCAGGTCCTCGGTTACGACTCCCTCGGAGAGCGACCTGTTCACCACGTTCCGGATCGCCTCGCCTTCCTCTTTCAGACCGAAACCGGTCTCGAACATCATTGCAGCCGAGAGCACAGTGGCCAGGGGATTCGCAATGTTCTTGCCCGCGGCCTGGGGATAGGATCCGTGTATGGGTTCGAAGAGCGACACCTTGGACCCTACGGATGCCGATGGCATCAGTCCCATGGAGCCCGAGATCACCGAAGCCTCATCGGTCAAAATGTCCCCGAACAGGTTCTCAGTGATAAGCACGTCATAGGAATTGGGCCATTGCACCAGGCGCATCGCCACCGCATCCACGAATTCATAGGACACCTCGACCTCTGGGTAGTCCTTTTCCATTGCCTGGACGGTCTCTCTCCACAGGCGTGAGGTCTCCAGGACGTTGGCCTTGTCCACGCAGCAAAGCCTTTTGGACCTGGTCATGGCCAGCTCGAAGCCTTTCCGGGCAAGCCTCTTCACCTCCTCGCGGGTGTAGACGCAGTGGTCGTAGGCGGTGTTTCCCTCGTCTTCGCGTCCCTTTTTGCCGAAATAGATCCCCCCGGTGAGCTCTCTGAGGAATACCAGGTCGGTGCCTTCGATTCGATCGCGTTTCAAAGGCGATTTATCTATAAGCGAAGGAAAGGTGAAGGTGGGCCGCACGTTGGCAAAGAGCCCCAGTTCCTTTCTCATCCTGAGCAAGCCCTGCTCCGGCCTGACCTTGGCGCTCGGGTCGTTGTCGAATTTGGGATGTCCGATGGCCCCGAAGAGCACGGCGTCCGCAGAGGCACATACCTCGTGGGTCTCAGGAGGGTAAGGATCTCCCACAGCGTCGATGGCCGCTGCACCCGTGAGTGCCGGCACCCAGGTGATCTCGTGGTTGAATTTCCGGGCAACCGCGTCCGATACTTTCACCGCCTGGGCGATCACTTCCGGTCCTATGCCGTCTCCGGCCAAAAGGGCTATTTTCAGTTTCATGGATTTTGTCTTATGGATATTTCTAGATTATATTCAACATTTTCTGTGTGGCGACAATGGCCGATACGGTCTGGTCGGAATCGAGACCCCTGGTCTTGAAGGTCTTGTCCTCGCTTTCCCAGGTGATCACCGTCTCGCAAAGGGCGTCCGAATTGGAACCGGGTGGGATCCGCACCGCGTAGTCGGTGAGTTTGGGCAGCGACATGCCCCTGTCGGCATAGATCTTTCTAAGGGTGTTCATGAAGGCGTCGAACTGACCGTCACCCTGCGCATTCTCCTGTATGGTCTTGCCGTCGATCTTCACAGAGACCGTTGTCGTCGGCCTCAGGCCCTTGGCGTGGGTGAGCACGTAGGATTCGACCACGATGCGGTCCTCTCCCAGGCTGCTTCCCAGCACATCCGAGATGATGTAGGGAAGGTCTTCCCGGGTCACGACTTCCTTCTTGTCCCCGAGTTCAATGATCCGTTTCGTGACCTTGGTCACTTCCTCATCGCTCAAATGCAGGCCCAGCTCCTGCAGGTTCTTCTTGATATTGGCCTTTCCCGAGGTCTTTCCCAGGGCGTATTGCCTTTTTCGACCGAAGCGCTCGGGCAGCAGATCATTAAAGTAAAGATTTTTCTTATTATCTCCATCTGCATGTATGCCAGCAGTTTGTGTAAATACATTATCCCCAAGTACCGGCTTGTTCTCCGGGATCCTGAACCCGGAGAAGCTCTCGATGAGCTTGCTGACCGAATACAGGGCCTTCTCTTTGACCCCGATCTTGACTTCGGGCACAAAATCATTGATCACGGCCACGGCGCTTGCCAGGGGTGCATTTCCTGCACGCTCCCCCATTCCATTCATGGTCAGGTGCAGACCATCGGCTCCCGCCTTAACAGCCTCCAGAACGTTGGCCACGCCCAGGTCGTAGTCGTTATGCGCGTGGAAGTCAACGTGCAGCTGGGGGTATTTGCTTTTGATCTCCGTGATGAACTCCCGGGTCTCTGAAGGGGTCAGCACCCCAAGGGTGTCGGGCAAAAGAAGCCTTTTTATGGGCTGTCCGGACAGGAAATCTATGAATTTAAGGACATAGTCCTTTGAGTTTCTCATGCCATTGCTCCAGTCCTCCAGGTAAACGTTCGTCTCGATCCCATGTTCCCGGGCCATCGAGATCACCTCCCTGATGGCCTCAAAATGCTCCTCGGGAGTTTGCCTCAGCTGATGCGTGAGGTGATTCAACGAGCCTTTTGCCAGTAGGTTTTGCACTTTAGCGCCAGTCTTTCTCATCCATTCGATGGAAAGCCCCCTGTCGATGAAGGACAGCACCTCGACCCGATCGATCAGTCCCTGGCCTTCTGCCCACCGGGTGATCTCCTGAACCGCATTGAACTCTCCTTCGGAGACCCGCGTAGAGGCGATCTCGATTCGATCAACGTGCAACTCTTCCAGCAGAAGCTTTGCGATGGTCAGCTTTTCCGAAGCCGTAAAGGAAACCCCGTTGGTCTGCTCTCCATCCCTAAGGGTGGTGTCCATGATCTCTATGTTCCTCCTGTCACTCATTGGCCGGTCTGTGGGAAAATGTTCTAAAAAGGTCTTTTTTCGGCGAATTCCCCGATTTCAGAGATCATGTTCTGAAGGTAGTCGATGTCGTCGAATCCATTGAGCATGTTCTGTTTCTTGTAGCCGTTGATCTGGAAGGATTCAGACCCTTCCCCAGGCAGCGTCACCGTCTGGGCGGGCAGATCCACTGTGAGCTCCACTTCTGGATCTTCCTCGATAGCCTTGAAGATCTTCTCCAGGAATCCTTCGGACACCTGGACGGGCAAAACGCCCACGTTCAGGCAGTTGTTCTTGAAGATGTCCGCGAAAAAGCTTGAGATCACGCATCTAAACCCAAAGTCATAGACCGCCCAGGCCGCGTGCTCGCGAGAGGAACCGGAACCGAAATTCCTGCCCCCTACGAGGATCTTACCCTTGTACTTTGGGTCGTTGAGCACGAAATCCTGTTTCGGGCTGCCGTCCGCGTTGTATCGCCAGTCGCGAAACAAGTTGTCACCGAAGCCCTTTCGCTCGGTCGCTTTCAAAAAACGGGCAGGAATGATCTGGTCGGTGTCCACATTCTCAATAGGCAGCGGGTAAGCACTGCTCTTCAACACGGTGAATTTATCGTAAGCCATAATATCTGTTCTCGTTATGAATTAATCAACTCTCTGGGATCAGTTACCTTTCCGGTCACCGCAGCTGCTGCGGCCATCAATGGGCTCGCCAATAGCGTCCTGGACCCGGGTCCCTGTCTGCCTTCGAAATTTCTGTTCGAGGTGCTCACTGCATATTTTCCGGCAGGAACCTTGTCGTCGTTCATGGCCAGGCAGGCCGAACAACCGGGTTGTCTCAGTTCAAATCCGGCCTCCTCCAGGATCTCGAGCAGCCCTTCCTCCCTGATCTGGTCCTCTACCTGGTGAGAACCCGGAACGAGCCATGCGGTCACGTGATCTGCCTTTTTGCGCCCCTTGACCACTGAGGCAAAGGCCCTGAAGTCTTCTATTCTTCCGTTGGTGCAACTTCCCAGGAAGACGTAGTCGATTCTCTTGTCCTTCATGGCCTCTCCTTCTGAGAATCCCATGTATTTCAGGGATTTGTCATAGCTAGCCTTTCCTCCTCCCAGGTTTTCCGATTCCGGGATGCTGCTCCCTATGGATATGCCCATGCCCGGATTGGTCCCATAGGTGATCATGGGTTCGATCTCTGAAGCCGAGAATCTGAACTCCTTGTCAAAAACCGCATCTTCATCTGTTTTCAGGGTCTTCCAGTAGGCCAGTGCTTTGTCCCATTCTTCTCCTTTGGGGGCAAAGGTTCTTCCCTTGATGTAGTCATAAGTGGTCTGGTCCGGGGCGATCATGCCTCCCCTGGCTCCCATTTCTATGCTCAGGTTGCAAACGGTCATTCTTCCTTCCATGCTCATCTTCTCGAAGACCTCTCCCGCATATTCTACGAAATAGCCCGTAGCTCCCGAAGTGGATAGCTTAGAGATTATGAACAGGGCCACGTCTTTCGGGGTCACTCCAAAGCCGAGCTCACCGTCAATTGAGATTCTCATCTTTTTGGGTTTGGGCTGCATGATGCACTGGGAAGACAGCACCATTTCAACCTCAGAGGTTCCGATCCCGAAGGCGATGGCCCCGAAGGCTCCGTGGGTAGAGGTGTGCGAATCTCCGCAGACGATGGTGGCTCCGGGCAGGGTGATCCCGTGTTCGGGACCTACCACGTGCACGATCCCGTTATTCTTATCGCCCAGGCCCCAGTGGCTAATCCCATATTTCTTTGCATTCTTTTCCAGGGTTTCCAGCTGATTGGCCGACAGGGGATCCTGGACCGGCAGGTGCTGATTTATGGTTGGGGTATTGTGATCCGCTGTGGCGAAGGTCCTCTCAGGGTATTTGACCCCGATCTTCCGGTTTTCCAATCCGAGAAATGCCACCGGGCTCGTCACCTCGTGGATGAAATGCCGGTCGATGAAAAAGACATCGGGACCGTCTTCGATCTTCCTGACCACATGTGAATCCCAAACTTTGTCGAATAGAGTATTGCTCATTGTTGTTCCTTAAGTTGGTTTTTGATAAGTTGTGCAAATGTATTCCAATGCCTTTTAAATTGGAAGGATCGGGTCTCGAATTTTACAATGTTCAAGGCCTTTCCCCGGGGCAGGGAACAGATTTTATGAACTGCTCAGGACCCGCCAGGGAAAAGATATTTTAGAATTCGTAAAATAATCGAGTTTCAAATTGAAAAAATCCAATAAAATCGATACTCATTTGATATTTGATAAAAAGGATCCCGTTTTCTACGTGAGCCACAGACAGGGTCCGAAAGATCGCCCTTGGGAGAAATACGATATTTAAAACAGAATTAAGCCTTCTATTCCTATATTTAGCCACAAAATTTCAAAACATGAAGAACCTGGCCAACATGCTGAGGACTTTTTTTCTCGTCTCCGCCCTGATCCTCTTTTCATCCCTTCGGGCACAGAATTCGAATTCTGATATCGACTTGCGAAAGAAGGCCAAGGCCATACACGAAGCCGTCATCACCATTGACACTCACGTGGACATAGACGTAGAAAACTTTGAAACAGACCAAAACTACAATGAGAATCTGGATACCCAGGTCAACTTGCCCAAAATGGAGACAGGAGGGCTGGATGTCAGCTGGCTGATCGTCTATACCGGCCAGGGCGAGCTTAGCGAAGAAGGCTACGAAGCCGCCATGCAGAATGCAATGTCGAAGTTCGAGGCCATTCACAGGCTTACAAAGGAGTTGGCACCGGATCGCATAGAGCTGGCTCTTTCTTCTTCAGATGTGAGAAGAATCCACGCTTCCGGCAAAAAGGTTGCGATGATCGGGGTCGAAAATGCCTATCCCATTGGGACAGACCTTGGCAATATTGAAAAGTTTCACCGCCTGGGTGCCCGGTACATGTCACTGGCTCATAACGGGCACAGCCAGTTCTGCGATTCGAATACGGGTGAGGCGGACGGAATCTGGCTTCATGGGGGATTGAGCGATCTCGGGCGCAGGGCCGTGGCGGAAATGAATCGACTGGGCATCATGATCGACCTTTCCCATCCCTCGAAGGAGGCCAACAGGCAGATGATCGAGCTCTCCCGGGCACCTGTGATCGCCTCCCATTCGGCAGCGCGCGCGCTCAGTGACGTTTCCAGAAATCTGGATGACGAATTGTTGCGTATGATCGGCAAGAACGGTGGCGTCGTGCAGACCGTGGCTTTCAGGCAATATGTGGACGCAGAGAAATTCAGTCGCAACGACCAGGCAAGCCAGGAGCTTTACAGGGAAGTCGCCGGGGAACTGGGGATCGAGTACCTCACCATGAGAGAAATAGATGACCTGAAGGGAGAAGAGCTTGAAATAGCCTACGAGAATTATGAACGGATCATGAAGGAGGCCGAAGGGAGAAAGAAGGAGATCAATGAATCCTATCCCCGGGTCAACGTCGCTGATTTCGTGGACCATATCGATTATATGGTGGAACTGATCGGGATCGATCACGTCGGGATCAGCTCGGATTTTGACGGTGGCGGGGGCATCGAGGGATGGAAAGACGCCTCGGAGACCTTCAACGTAACCCTGGAACTGGTTCGGCGCGGCTATAGCGAAGAAGAGATCAGAAAGCTCTGGGGCGACAACCTACTTCGCGTTCTTGACCAGGTGCAGAAAGTGGCCGGGGAGATCAGTCCCCGGGGGTGATCATGATGTGCGCGTTGTACTGACCCGGAAACATCAGCCAGGGATGGCTTGATTCGTGGGGCGCGAGTGAAAGACCCGTCGTCTCCTGCGTGGCATAGGGTATATAGACCACGTAACGATAGCGAGCGTTTTCAACCGTATTCGTCTCCGTGTCGAAATAAGCGTCATCCCCATAGTAAATGTGGAGGGTTGCCGGGGCCTGGGGCAGCGAAAGTTTGCCTGATTTGGCCTCTTCCGCGCGAATGGCCTCACGCTCGTCCCTGCTCTTGCCTTCTGCCGATAGCTCCCGACCCCTGGCCATCATCGGCTCCAGGCTCGCGTGATATCCAACCACCTGAAACCCTTCTTTTGACGGATCATCCGCAATGCAGACAAAGTCGTTGCTTCCTTCCCTAAGGGTCATGAACTCTCCCGAATCCCCATAGCCATAGACTTTCGCTCCTTCCTTCATTTCCTGGGGAGCCGCAAACAGGGCTGCGGTGATCTGCTGATCCGCGGTCAGCTTCTGGTTCGTGGGAATCTCGAAGAGCCCGGGTCCTGAAGATTCACCCTGCTCTTCCGATTTGATGATCTCGTTTTTCTTGTAGGACGGTTTCATGCAGCCCGACAAAAGGATCAGGGCAATTGCGATCAGTGACAGACTTCTCATGACTTGCTTTTTTGTTAGGATCAGACTTATGCGAATATACGCCAAAAAGAACCGAAATGAAAGCCTTTCTGACATGCCTGGCAGATGTGGTTTCAAAAAAATTCTCCGTAGGGCAATATAATTCAAAATCCTCCGTTAGAGTATTTGTTAAGTTCTTAACATATTAAAATTGCTAGATAATTATCCGGTTTTCACGGATAAATTGGAAAGCCATAGTGAATAAGAATAGCCTTGAGGGGGGCTTTAATCAAACTGACAGCATTTTATCTAAAATGTTCAACTATTGAAATTCGCTATGGCTTTTTTTTATACCCCAAAATGAGCCTTCAGCGGCAAGTTCCTGTACCTTTTTCCTGTTGCGTCGAATATGGCATTGACCAGGGCCGGAGCGATCACCGGTACCCCGGGCTCTCCAATTCCTGTGGGAAGATCCTGGCTGTCAATGATCTCCACGCTGATCTCGGGTGCCTGGTGTATTCTGAGCATTTCATAGTCGTGGTAATTGCCCTGCTCGATCATACCGTTTTTTGCCGTGATGTTCCCGTAAAGGGCCAGGGAAAGTCCGAAGATGGCAGCGCCTTCCAGCTGGGCCTCCACCGTGTTTCTGTTGACAACCGTTCCGCAGTCGGCCGCTGTGAAGATCTTCTCCACTTTGAGCTTTCCGTTCGTCACCGACACCTCCACCACCGAAGCCACATAAGAATAGAAGCTGTAGTGCACGGCGAGGCCCCGACCATGACCGGGAGGCAGCTGCTCTCCCCAGCCTGAATTGGAAGCGGCGACCGAAAGCACTTTCTTCAATTTGGCCGTGTGCAGCTTGTACTCGTTGTCCGAAGGATAGACGCGGTCGCTTCCCAGCAGCTCCATCCTGAACTCCAACGGGTCCCTTCCTGCCTTTTCCGCCAGCTCATCCGCAAAGACATTCACGGAGAAGCCATGGATGATGTTGTATACCGACCTGAGCCATCCGATTCGAACGTGGGCGGGTGCCTCGCCGTTCTCGAACCTCAGGTTTGGGATCTGGTAGGGAAGATTGGTCATGCCCTGCTGGAATTCAAATCCGGCTCCATGCGCAACGCCCGGCATGAAGGTTGAGGTGATCGATGGGTAGGCCGTACGATGAAGCCAGCCACTTACCTTCCCTTCAGAAGTGAGAGAGGCCTTGAGATACTGGGCGCTGATGGCGTGATAGTAGCTGTTGCGGATGTCATCCTCCCGGCTCCAGATGACCTGGACCGGACTCCCTGTCTCCTTGGAGAGCCATGCGGCCTCGAGCACGAAATCCGGCTTGGACTTTCGACCGAAGCCGCCACCCAAGAGGGTAACGTGGATGGTGACCTTGTTCAAATCGATGCCAAGGAGGTCGCTTACCTCCTGTCGGGTCACCTGGGGAGCCTGGACCGGGGCCCAGACCTCGCAAGTTCCGTTCTCGTATCGAGCCGTCGCATTGGGCACTTCCATGGGGGCGTGAACCAGGTGAGGCAGCTCATAAATGGCCTCAACCAGGGTCTCTGCCCGATCAAAGGCCTTATCCACATTCCCGTCTTCCCGGATGAGCTTGCCCTTTTTAAGTACATTGTCCCTCAGGGTCTTGCCGTACCTCTCCGTATCGTAATCAGCGTTCTCCCCCCTGTTCCACTCCACCTGCAGGGCCTCCTTCCCTTTTAGGGCCGACCAGCTGTTATCCGCGATCACCGCCACTCCGCCCAAATGGCCGAATGGCTTCTCCACTCTTTTGATCGCCATGACCGTTTGCACGCCTGGGACCTTGATGGTCGCGGAATCGTCATAGGAATCCACAGTGCCGAAAGTTACCGGGCAGCGCGCAATGGCAGCGTATTTCATGTTCGGAAGCTTCACGTCCAGGCCATATACCGCCTTTCCACTGGTGAAATCGTCCAGGTCCACGCTGGGCAGGCCTTTTCCTATATAAACGAACTGTTTGGGGTCCTTGAGCCTGGGGTCTTCAGGTGCCTTTTTCAAGGCCGCTTCTTCCACCAGGTCCCCATAGAAGAGCTTCTCGCCTGTTTGTGAGTTGATGACGTGATGCATCTCTGTCCGGCAATCTCCCTCAGGGATCTTCCATCTTTCCGAAGCGGCTGCCACCAGCATGGCCCGGGCCATGGCACCCATCTTCCGCATGGGCTCGTAAATGGTCCGGATGCTTCTTGAGCCGTCTGTATTCTGGTTGCCATAGGCTTCGTCACCTGGGGCCTGGACCACCGTGACGCGACTCCAGTCGGCATCCATCTCATCGGCTATGACAGAGGTCAGCGAAGTTCTCACCCCCTGCCCCATTTCACTTCGCGATGCGGTGAGGATCAGCTCCCCGTCGGGCCTGAGTTCCACGAACAGGTTCGGCGCGAAGCTCCCGTCACTGTTGATTCCGGTTGACGCTTCACCCTTGTTCCCGAGTTCGCAGGCGAGCACCAGTCCCCCTGAAAAAAGGCTGAGATTTCGTATGAAATATCTCCTGCTGAGTTTCTTTCCTGGAATCATGATCTTTCTGTTTTAGACATTTCGGCAGCCAGGTGGATGGCTTTCCTTATCCTTACGTAGGTGCCACACCGACAAATGTTTCCGGCCATGGCCTCATCGATGTCCTCATCACTGGGCTCTGCATTTTTCTGCAGCAGGGCGAGCGCGCTGACCAGCTGCCCGGGCTGGCAATACCCGCACTGGGGTACATTCAATTCTTTCCAGGCCGCCGCCAGGTGTTCGTTCTGCGCGGCAACTCCCTCAATGGTGGTCACCTGTTTTCCTTCTGCAGCGGAAACCGGGACAACACAGGAGCGGATCGGGCTCCCGTCGATCAATACGGTGCAGGATCCGCAAACCCCTATCCCGCAGCCGAATTTTGTTCCTGTCTGGTGAAGGAAATCTCTCAGCACCCACAAAAGAGGCATCTCTCCTGCCACGTCCACCTCGTGCACATTTCCGTTTATCAATAGTTCCATGAAATTCAAGCATTGAATTATAAGCTTTGTAAAGTTAGTATTTTTAGTTATTTTTAATCCCTTTCAATTAAACAGTTGAGTATGTCCCCCCTAACCACTCCCAGGTCAATCCTACCTTACACCTTATTATTCATTTTTACGTTGCTTGGCTCCGTCCTGCACTCCCAGTCCAATGCGGACGAGCTCCAGTTGATGCAGTCTCTTTACGGCATGGAGAAAAGGGACATCGTCAGTGAATTCGTTGAACTGAACGACAGTCAAAGCAATGAATTCTGGAGACTTTACGACGAATACGAGGTGAAAAGAAAGGACCTGGGCAAGCGACGAATCGAACTGATCAACAAATATGTGGATGATTATGGGCAGGTCAGTGCAGTTGACGCCGACAATTTCATGAAAGAAGCCATTCAACTGAGGATCAAGAGTGATAATCTAAGAGATGCGTATTTCAAAAAGATCAAATCCAGGACGGATCCTGTGGTAGCCATGCAGTTCTACCAGGTCGAAAGCTATTTGTCCGATCTGATAAGGATCGAACTTCTCGAAGAAATCTACACTTCAAAACGCTCGAATTAACAGCCTAACAATAACTAAAACCCCTAATCATGAAAAAACTAACATTATTTATCGCCTGCCTATTCTTTATCGGAGGCCTTTATGCTCAGGATCTGACCGCGGAAGAGGTACAAATGATCCAGGACGTCTTTGGATCTGAAAAAAGAGAGATCATAGCCGAGAACATCAACATGGAAGGCGTTAACACAGATGCCTTTTGGAAGCTCTACGATGAATACGAGGCACAGAGACAGGACATCGGAAGGGAAAAGATGAAGCTGCTCAAGCAGTACACCACCAAGCAAGGAAACATGACGGCGTTGCAGGCGGAAGAAATGCTGAACCAGGCGGCCAAACTGAGATCTTCCGAGGACAACCTCATCATGAACTACACGAAGAGGATCAGAAAAATATCGAACCCCTTCGTTGCGGTTCAGTTCTATCAGATCGAACACTACATCTCGGATGGAATCCGATTCTCGATTCTCAATAACATAGATTTCATCCAGGATTAGATCGAATTATAGTTCTTCAATTCAAACAAGATATCCATTGAAAAAGTTACTACTTCTAGCGGTGGTGGTGCTGCTGTTTTCAGGCTCAGTCCATGCGCAAAAATTTGAGATCACTCCGCAGTATGGCTACCAGGTCGGTTCCAAGTGGAATTACTACGGAGGCTATGTGAAGTTGAAGTCCTCGGACCATTATGGCTTCACCCTGGACCTCAGCCTGAGCGACAACCTGCAGGCTGAATTCTTCTGGGCACAGCAGAATTCAACCGTAGCGGTTAAGGATGTCATATTATATCCCAGGGAGGAAGATGTCACTGACGCCCGTGTGGATCATTTCCAGTTCGGGATCATCAATACTTTTGGATATAGTGACGCCAAACCGTTTGTGGGCATGTCGGCCGGATGGTCGACGTTCAGTCCCGACGAGAACGACTTCAGATCGAATACGAGCTTCACAATTGGATTCTCAGGTGGTCTGAAATACTTTTTCTCGGATCATATCGGTTTGCGCCTGCAAGGGCAACTGCTGATGCCGGTGCAATGGGGTGGTTTCTATATCGGAACCGGTGGAAGCGGTGTAACGACCGGGGGATCTATACTGCAGCTGAATTTTTCAGGGGGGCTGATCATCGCGATCTAGTTCTCCGGCCCACTGACTATGAAACTTAACATTAAACCCAAATTTTAACGATAATCAATATTCACTATGAAGAAAATTAGACTTCTGACCTTAATTGGTCTGGGCCTGCTGTTTTTCGGAAGCGGCTTTGCCCAGAAAAAACCGAACATCCTGGTGATCTGGGGTGACGACATCGGAATGTGGAACATCAGTCACAACAATCGTGGCATGATGGGCTATATGACCCCGAACATTGATCGCATTGCGAAAGAAGGCCTGGCCTTCACGGACTATTATGGTCAGCAAAGCTGTACGGCCGGACGGGCCGCATTCCTTGGCGGGAACGTTCCCGTGCGGACCGGAATGACCAAAGTGGGCATGCCCGGAGCCGAAGAAGGATGGCAGAAAACGGACGTGACCATCGCTACAGTCATGAAAAGCCTGGGTTACGCCACGGGGCAGTTCGGCAAGAACCACGAGGGGGACCGCGATGAGCACCT
>CAZAZM010000039.1:18241-24002 GCA_964489625.1 uncultured Flavobacteriaceae bacterium | reverse complement strand
GCGGTTACCGTGATCTCGGACTCCGGGTGGTAAAAGGTGCCGTACAGCCGCTCCAACTTTTCGGAAATGGCCTCCCTGAGGCTGAATATCCCTGGCATGGGTGCATACTGGTTGAGGCCCTCCTTCATGGCCTTGTGCACCAACTCGATCAGCTCGGTCGAGGTGGGAAAGTCAGGATAGCCCTGGGAGAGGTTGATCGCCCCATTCTCATGGGACAGCCTGCTCATCACCGCAAAGATGCTGGTCCCTGCATGGGGCAACTTGGACTCTATTGGGTAGGTATAACTTGGCATGGGCTTCGATTGGATCGTACCCCTAATTTAGCCCTTTTTGCCTAAATGCTGGCCTTGAGGTACTCGCGGTTCATCCTCGCGATGTTGGTCAGGGAAATGCTTTTAGGGCATTCCACCTCGCAGGCTCCCGTGTTGCTGCAATTTCCAAAGCCTTCCTTGTCCATTTGCTTCACCATGTTCAGCACCCTTTCCTTGGCCTCTATCCTGCCCTGCGGCAGCAGCGCGAATTGCGATACCTTGGCCCCTACGAACAGCATGGCCGAAGAGTTCTTGCAGGCAGCCACGCAGGCCCCGCAGCCGATGCAGGTCGCGGCGTCCATGGAGAGGTCGGCATCCTGCTTGGGAATGGGAATGGCATTGGCGTCCTGGGTGTTCCCCGAGGTGTTCACGGAGATGAAGCCACCGGCCTGCTGTATCCGGTCAAAGGCAGAACGGTCTACGATCAGGTCCTTGATCACCGGGAAGGCCTTGGCTCTCCAGGGCTCGATGTATATGGTGTCTCCATCCTTGAAGGTCCTCATGTGCAGCTGGCAGGTGGTTATGGCACGGTCAGGCCCGTGGGGCTCCCCGTTGATCTGCAGGGAGCAGGTTCCGCAGATCCCTTCCCGGCAGTCGTGATCGAAAGCCACCGGCTCCTCCCCTTTCTCGATGAGCCCTTCGTTCAACACATCCATCATTTCAAGAAATGACATATGCTCAGAGATGTCGGATACTTTGTATTCCACTATGCCACCTTTGTCCTGTGGCCCTTTCTGTCTCCAGATTTTCAACGTTAAATTCATAGTGACTTCTTATTTGTATGAACGTGTTTTCAATTCGATGTCTTTGAACTCAAGGGGTTCCTTGTGCAACTTGGCCTTGCTGGGCTCGCCCGTATATTCCCAGGCCGCCACGTAGGCGTAGTTCTTGTCGTCCCTGAGGGCCTCTCCCTCGGGAGTCTGGTACTCTTCCCTGAAGTGTCCTCCGCAGGACTCGTTGCGCTCCAGCGCGTCCTTGGCGAACAGTTCACCCAATTCCAGGAAATCCGCGACCCTTCCGGCCTTCTCAAGCTCGGGGTTGAGGTCATTGAGCCCTCCGGGCACCTTGACATTCTTCCAGAAATCCTCCCGGATGGCTCGTATCTCCTCGATCGCTTCCTTTAGGCCCTTTTCATTCCTCGACATGCCCACCTTGTCCCACATCACCTTGCCCAGCTTCTTGTGGTAGTAGTCGACCGAATGGGTTCCCTTGTTGTTGATGAAGAATTCCAGGCGCTCTCTGACGCTCTTCTCCACTTCGTCGAACTCAGGGCTGTCGGTAGGGATCGTACCCGTCCGGATGTCATTGGAGAGGTAGTCGCCAATGGTATAGGGCAGGACGAAATAGCCGTCCGCAAGGCCCTGCATCAGCGCAGAGGCCCCAAGCCTGTTGGCCCCGTGATCGGAGAAGTTCGCCTCCCCGATGGCATAGAGTCCAGGGATGGTGGTCATCAGGTTGTAGTCGACCCAGATCCCTCCCATGGTGTAATGCGTCGCCGGATAGATCATCATCGGCGTCTTGTACGGGTTCTCGTCCACGATCTTCTCATACATCTGGAAGAGGTTTCCGTACTTGGCCTCGACGATGGCTTCGCCCAGCTCCGTGATCTGTTGCTTGCTCGGGTTCTGTATTCCCTTGATCTTGGCCTGCTCCTTGCCATATCTCTCGATGGCGCTGGAGAAATCCAGGTAGACCGCCTCGCCGGTGGCGTTCACGCCATAGCCTGCGTCACATCGCTCCTTGGCCGCGCGCGAGGCGACGTCTCGCGGAACCAGGTTCCCGAATGCGGGGTATCTACGCTCAAGGTAGTAGTCCCTGTCTTCTTCCGCAATCTCGGTGGGCTTCATCTTGCCCTGCTGGATGGCCTTCGCATCCTCCAATTTCTTCGGAACCCAGATCCTTCCGTCGTTTCTCAGCGACTCCGACATGAGCGTCAGCTTCGACTGGTAGTCTCCTGACCTGGGTATGCAGGTCGGGTGGATCTGCGTGAAGCAGGGATTTGCGAAATAGGCTCCCTTCTTGTGCACCTTCCAGGCCGCAGTGGCATTGGCCCCCATGGCCATGGTCGAGAGGAAATAAACGTTTCCATATCCCCCTGTCGCGATGACGACCGCATGGGCGCTGTGTCGTTCGATCTCCCCGGTCACCAGGTCGCGAGCGATGATCCCCCGTGCCTTGCCGTCAACGATCACCACGTCGAGCATCTCGTGCCTGCTGTACATTTCGATCTTTCCCCGGGCGATCTGGCGGTTCATTGCCGAGTAGGCACCCAAAAGGAGCTGCTGGCCCGTCTGACCCTTGGCGTAGAAGGTCCTGGAGACCAGGACGCCCCCGAAGGACCTGTTGTCGAGCAGGCCGCCATAATCACGTGCGAAGGGAACTCCCTGGGCCACGCACTGGTCGATGATGTTGACGGATACTTCTGCCAGCCGGTGGACGTTTGCCTCGCGCGAGCGGTAATCCCCTCCCTTGACCGTGTCATAGAAAAGGCGATAGACTGAATCCCCGTCTCCCATGTAGTTCTTCGCGGCATTGATCCCTCCCTGGGCTGCGATCGAATGGGCACGCCTGGGAGAATCCTGGTAGCAGAAGGCCTTTACATTGTAGCCCAAACCGGCCAGGGTGGCAGAGGCGGAGCCTCCTGCCAGACCTGTTCCCACGACGATGATGTCGATATTCCTCTTGTTGGCGGGGTTGACGAGGTTGATGTGGTCTTTATGCGAGGTCCATTTGTCTTTGATCGGACCCTCGGGTACTTTGGAATCTAATTTTGCCATGAAAGAAGATATTAATGATTAAAGTGGTGGTACAATGCGATGAGGATGAAGCCCAGGGGAACCACAAAGGCGTAGAACTTTCCGAAGGACTTGACGCAAGAAGTGTACTTGTTGTTGAAGCCCATCGATTGAAAGGCCGACTGAAACCCATGCAGCAAATGCAGGGCAAGAAGCACGAAGGAAATGACATAGGCCCCTACCCTCAGGGGGCTTTGGAACTTGTGCTGCAGCTCTCCGAAGTACCTGTTGGGGTCCTCAGGAAGCACTTCCACATACTTGTGGTTCATCTCAGGGATCCAAAAGTCGATGAAGTGAAGCACCAGGAAGGCCAGGATGACGACCCCGGACACGATCATGTTCCGTGAGGCCCAGCTAGCCCCGGCAGCCCCGTTGTATTTGGCGTAGGACACTCCCCTGGCTTTCTTGTTCTTCCATTCAAGCACGAATCCCAACGCAAAGTGAAAGATCACGCCAAAGACCAGGACCGGCTGAAGGGCGAACTGAACCAGCGGGTTGGTTCCCATGAAATGGGACAATTGGTTGAAGACCCTCTCACTGAAAAGCGAAGTGATGTTGACTGAAAGATGAATGATGAGGAAAATTATGAGAAAAAGTGCTGAAAGCGCCATCGCCACTTTCCTGGCGACGGAAGAAGATAAAAATCCGCTCATTTTACGTGGTTTAGAAATGCTTTACAAATATAGGGATTACATATATTTTTATAGAATTCGCAAGCATAATTTTGCGTCGGGGATTTGCTATATTTACGTCAAATTAAAGTCCTTTTTGACCATGTCCGATGCCGAAGCGCATGTCCTTGAGCCTGATAAATGGGTTTCCCGATATGCCGATTACCTTTACAACTATGCCGTCACCCGGGTTGACAGCCAGGAAACGGCAAAGGACCTGGTTCAGGAGACCTTTCTTTCAGGCGTCAGGGGAATGGACGGCTTCAGGGGCCAGGCGGCAGAAAGGACCTGGCTGGTTTCGATCCTCAAGAGAAAGATCATTGACCACTACCGGAAGATCAATTCGGCCAAGGGACAGAAGGAGGTCAAAGTGAACTTCCACGAGCAGGGAGAGAGCAAGGGAGACTGGATCGAGGAACGTGTTCCCCAGTCCTGGAGCAACACTGCGGACCAGGAGATCGAGAACGCAGAACTCAAGGAGGCGCTTGACAAATGCATCCAGAACCTGCCGGAAAAATACCGTATCGTATTCATGCTCAAAACAGTACGAAATTTTGAAACGGAAGACATCTGTAATGAGCTGGGCATAACCCCGTCAAATCTGTGGGTGATCATTCACAGGGCGAGGACACAATTGAGGAAGTGCATGGAGGAAAACTGGTTCAAAAACTAAAGGGATGGGCAAAAAATTCTTTATCAGCTGCGACGAGGCGACCACGATCTGTGATAAGAGCCAGTATGACGAGGCCTCCCTTTTCGACAAGATCCGCTTGAGCATACACCTCGCATTTTGCGGGCATTGCAAGCAATACACCAAACAGAACCGGGTGATGAGCGACCTGTTCGGCAAGTTTGCCACACCCTGCGAAGGTTCCGACCGGATGTCCGAAAAGGACAAGAGCGAGCTCGAAACGAAGCTTAAAGAGGAGCTTGAAAGAAAATGATTTTTTCAAAACCGTGTTCAAAACATGGAATTCATTGAGACCATAAGGCCTTTTACCCTGATCGCCTATTACATTGTTGTCACCTTTATGGTCATCCTGGTCATCCTGGACAACAAGAAGCCGGAGAAGTCCTTCGCCTTCATCTTCCTCATCCTGCTGGTGCCGGTGGCGGGCATCATCATCTATCTGCTGTTCGGGGCACAGTACCAGAAGAAGAAGCTGTTCACCAAGAAGAGGTATTTCGAGAAGGTGTACATGAAGCGACTGGCCCAAGGTCCGGGAACGGCACCCGTGACAGGCCCGCAGAACTCCTATTCCAAGCTTCCAACCTTGTTCTACAATATCGAGCAGGTGAACTTCAGCCTGGACAATTCGATCACCCTGCTCAACAACGGGGAAGAGAAGTTCCCGGCACTTTTGGAGGAGATCGGGAAAGCCAGGAGCAGCATCCACCTCGAGTACTACATCATTAAAGAAAGCGATATCGCGACCCGGATCATAGACCTGCTTTGCGCCAGGGCACGGGAGGGACTGAAAGTCCGGTTGATCTACGACGACGTGGGAAGCTCCCTGAGCAGAGCGACGCTCGACGTGATGAAGGAATCCGGGATCGAGTGCTATCCCTACATGCCCGTGATGTTCTCCAGGCTGGCGCACAAGGCCAACTACCGAAACCACCGGAAGATCGTGGTGATCGACAATGAAGTGGGGTTCCTGGGCGGGATCAACATCAACGACAAGTACATCAATCCCAGCAAGACGGGCCTTTACTGGAGAGACACCCACATCATGATCAGGGGCGAGGCCGTTATCGACCTGCAGTACCTGTTCATCAGCGACTGGTATTTCGTAAGCGGCCAGAAGATCGACCTCAGCGAGGTTCACTACCATGGGGAAGGAAGCACCGGAAGGCAGACGCCCACCAGCATCCTGGGCAGCGACTACGGAAAGAACAACCAGACCATAATGGAGGCCTTTTTCGGGATGATCACCTGCGCGCGCAAGGAGATCCTGATCACGACCCCCTACTTCATTCCCGA
>CAZAZM010000039.1:0-18141 GCA_964489625.1 uncultured Flavobacteriaceae bacterium | reverse complement strand
CGCGTGATCTGCTCGATCGCGAAGCTGCTCGCTCCAATTTTGTAACTTTGAGCATGGATTTTTTGCCCGACCACATAGACCAGTACGCAGCAGATCACAGCCAAAGGGAGCCGGAGCTATTGGCAGAGCTCTTCAGGGAGACCTGGCAAAAGGCCCTGGTCCCGAGAATGATCAGCGGGCATTTCCAGGGAAGGGTCCTGTCGATGATCTCCAAGCTCGTCAACCCGAAATGCATCCTGGAAATCGGGACCTATACGGGCTATTCGGCCCTGTGCCTGGCAGAAGGGCTGCGGCCTGGAGGGATGATACACACCATCGACCACAACGAGGAGCTCTACGATTTTCAGAGAAAGTACTTCGACCGTTCTGGGTTCGGTGGCAACATCCGGCAATACCTGGGCAAAGCACTTGAGCTCATCCCTGAGATTCCGGGGCCTTTCGACCTGGTATTCATAGACGCCGACAAATCCAACTATTCGAATTACTTCAACCTGATCATTGGCAAGATGCGCCCCGGGGGGGTGATCCTGTCCGACAATGTCCTCTGGAGCGGGAAAGTGACCCAGGCGCCGGGGGAAAAGGATCTTGACACCCAGGAGCTCATTCGTTACAACCGAATGCTCAACGAAGACCCGAGGATCGAGACCGTGCTTCTTCCCATTCGCGATGGACTGACCGTCAGCAGGGTCAGGTAGCGGAAATCCTTACCAACTGAAAGGGCAGAATCAGGTCCCTGTTCTTTCTTTCTGTCGATTATTGCATTTCAATACCTGTGCCGGCCCTCGGCCAGCCACTGCCTTAATCGAAACTGCAACATGAAGCATTCTCCAGACCGGGAACTCATTCCCTATGATCACAAGCATCAAAGTTTCAGGACACCCAAAAGGAGCCAGGCCATCTATGTCCTCCTTCTGGTCCTGCTCGTCTCCACGCTTATCTCCCTGCCCCTTATCGAAACCGGGGAGTTCAGCTCGTCCCCGGGAAGAATCCGGACCAACTCCGAACCCATCCTGGTCCGGGCCGCGGTCTCCGGGCGAATCAAGGGCTTGGGGCCAGGGACGAATTCCTTTGTGCACCTAGGGGACACGCTCATGGTGCTCAGTCATTCACAGATCAAAGGCAGGGAAAAAACCCTGGCGATCCAAGCCCCGGCAAGCGGGATCCTGAGTCATCCGGAAAGGGTACGAAAGGGTGCCTGCGTCATCCGGGGGGATCTCATCGCTCAGATCATGCCGGAAACGGGGCTGATCGCGAATTGCCCTGGAGGAAGGCAGCTGACCGGAAAAGTCATCTGCATCTCACCCGAGGTGGCCCTGGATCCGGGAAGACCCATCTTTGAGTTCAGTGGCTCCCCGGATTCCCTGCCGGCCTCTCCCGCTCTCCCTTTGGCCGGGCAATCTCGGGCGAGACCCGGATCCGTACATCTCCGGAATGGCATGACCCTGATCACCCGCTTTCGACTGGCCAGAAGGTCGGTTTTTGATCTCGTTGATGGTAAGGGCGCACAAAACCAATCGATAAGACTATGAGATGGAGGTTGAGAACCGCTGTAAAACAGCACGACATGAGCGACTGCGGTGCCGCGTGCCTGGCTTCGGTCTGCTCCCATTATGGACTTAGGCTGCCCATCAGCAGGATCAGGGCACTGGCAGGAACCGACGAGAGGGGGACCAGTTTGATGGGACTGCTCGAGGCTGCGAAAAAGCTGGGCCTTGACGCCAAGGGGGTAAAAGGGGACAGGGACAGCCTTTTCAGGATCCCCAAACCTGCCATCGCACATGTGGTGATCGAGGGAAGGCTGCAGCACTATGTCGTGATCTACGGGGTGCGCCGAAAGCACATTCGGTTGATGGATCCGGCAACGGGCAGGCATTCCCGGATGAAATGGCAGGAATTCCTGTCTCTTTGGAAAGGAGTCCTGCTGCTGCTGGCACCCACCGAATCCTTCCGGGCTGGAAATGAGAAAACCGCCGTCTGGGGCTGGTTCCTGAGCCTGATCAGGCCCCACCGCTTCATCCTGCTCCAGGCAATTGTTGGTTCGCTCGTCCTGACGATCCTGGGCTTCTCCACTTCCGTGTTCATCAGGATCATTACGGACCAGGTACTTCTGAGCCGCAACCTCGGTCTGCTGAACATTCTCGGGCTGGTCATGCTGCTGATCCTGGTCCTTCAGCTCTCCCTCAGCGTATTCAAGGACATTTTCATCATTCGCGTCGGGCAGTCCATTGACGAAAGGCTCATTCTCGGCTATCAAAACCATCTCTTCCGCCTTCCCCAAAGGTTCTTCGACACCATGAAGGTTGGTGAGATCATCTCGCGGGTAGGAGACGCCATGAAGATCAGGATGTTCATAAGTCACACCGCCATGTCCGTGGTGGTCAATCTGTTCATCGTGGTCTTCTCCTTTGTGCTCATCCTTCTATATTACTGGAAACTGGGGCTTTTCATGACCTTGATGATCCCTTTGTACTTCACCGTCTTCCTGGTCACGGACCGCCTGAACCGCTCCTCTGAGAGAAAGGTGATGGAGTCCTCTGCCAGGCTGGAAAGCCACCTGGTGGAATCCCTTCAGGGAATACGAACGCTCAAGCAGTTCGGGATCGAAAGCTTTGTGCTACAGGAGAGCGAGTCCAGGTTCCTCTCCTTGCTTCATTCGGGATATCGTTCTTCCCTGAACCAGGTCTTCGCGCAAAGCAGCTCCTTTGGAATACAGAACCTGTTCAGCACCGGACTGCTCTGGGTGGGGTCCTATTACGTGATCGGATCCCGCATCAGCATTGGCGAGCTCCTTTCTGCCTATGCCATACTGGGCTATCTCACCGGCCCGGTCTCCTCGCTGATCTCCTCGAACAAGAGCATACAGAATGCATTGATCGCCGCGGACAGGCTTTTTGAGATCACCGGCCTGGAAACAAGCGACTCCATGCAAGCCAATGCTGTAGAGGACCTGAGCCCGGGCAACATCGTGTTTGACAGGGTGGTCTTCAAATACAGGCATCGTACGAGGGTGCTCGACGAATTCAGCGCAACTATCAGGTATGGGGAGATCACTGCCATCATCGGCGACAGCGGTTCGGGCAAATCCACCTTGCTCCAAATACTCCAAAGGACATACCGCGCTCAGGAAGGAAGCGTAAAGATCAACGGGGTCAATCTCGACTACATCTCCGAGAAATCCCTGAGACAGTTCATTTCGGTGGTTCCTCAGCGAGTGGAGCTCTTTTCGGGAACCGTTGTGGACAACATCGCCCTGGGGGAGCATCGTCCCGACCTTGCAAAGATCCTCGAGCTCATCTCCCTTCTTGAGATGGAAGAATTCATAGATTCTCTTGAGAACGGCGTCTATCATTTCCTGGAAGAACGAGGGGGCAATCTCTCGGGGGGTCAGAAACAACGGATCGCAATTGCAAGAGCGCTTTACAGGGACCCCGAAATCCTGTTGCTGGATGAACCAGCCGCCAACCTGGACCAAGAGGCCGAAAGGGCATTGATCAATGCCCTCAAAGACAGAAAACACTCCGGAAAGACCGTGATCGTAGTTTCACACAAACCCAGTGCCATAGCTCAGGCGGACCGGGTTCTTAGGATCCGCGACGGAAAACTTGTGCCCGAACAGCCCGGGGAGGCAAGCTGCTCTAAGCTTGGATCCAGAAGTCAATCCCAGTAAACCCAGATCATGAACAATCTAAAACACATACAGCAATTGCAAAGGCTGCACGGAATGATCAAGCTACAGGCGACCGGCAGCCCCCGGGAAATGGCCCGCCGAATGCACATCAGCGAAAGACAGCTTTATCACTTGCTGGAGCAACTCAGGGACATGGAGGCCCCGATTCGTTTCAACCGAAGGGCGAACACTTACCTCTACACCGGCGACTTCGAGCTTTTGGTCAACATCTCGGTGCAGGTGATCAAGGGGGAACAGCTGGTGAACATACGGGCCGGCAAAAATAATTTGGGATTTTCTGCCTGGCTGCAAGGATTGTGCAGTGAGCGAATCTACCTTCGCCATGTCATGACAGATTAGACCGGGCCACAAGACAGGGACGGATCAAAATTCAAATGTTTAACCTGGCCTCCGCAAGGAGGTCGCAAATTTATTCAGTTATGGAGCAAATCAAAGATTTGAAAATGCAAGGGCTCACCAGAGCGGAAATGTTGGCAACCCGGGGCGGAAACCCCATTCTTGTAGGGCTGGGGGTGCTCTCCACCATCATCAGCCTTGGAAAGGCTGCAGACCAGGCCTCGGAATGGTTCGTCGAAGGATGGAATAACCCAAAATAAACTCTCAGGATATGAAAATGAAAACCGAAACAACGGAATTGAATATTGTCCGGCTTGGAGGAGCAGAGGTTCTATCCTCGTCTGACCTCGAGCGGATCATGGGAGGCACAGGGCCCCTTGGCGAGGCCCTTGAATGGTATTATATGACCCTGGGTAGCTTTTACAGGGGACTTTGGGATGGTTTGACGGGACAGGAGGCCAAAGCATGAAGGACATGAAATCCAAATACCAGAAGACCTTGAGCTTCCTTTTTCTCGTGGTCGGGATAGGAAACTTCCTCATGATGGTCGACGTCCTGCTTTCCGATGCGGATCAGTCCTATTCCATATTTTCAATTCCGACCAGCAAAGGGGTCAATGCCGCCTTTTATGCCCTTATTTCCTGTTTTCTAATTTACACGGGAATACAACAGAACAGAAAACTTAACAATCAGAAAAAACAGAACTAGCATGCTTTTAGAACAGAATTTCGGAACTCATTGCCTGGACAATGAGGAGCTTTTGCGAATTACAGGAGGGGTCGAACCCGCCGAAGGCTCTTATGCCGCCGGCTATGCCATTGGGAAGTGGTTCAATGAGATGTACCACATTTGGTATTACGGACTTACGCATTTGGGTGACCGGTGAGGTTCAGTGAACTGCCGGGTCTTTATGCCCGGCAGTTTAATTTACGCGAAGAAGGAAATAGTTTCTCTTTCCTCGCTGCAAGAGAACGAACTGATCAGCGATCAGGTCCTGGGCAGTGACTGTGAAACCCTCATTGACCTTTTCCTTGTTCACCGAGATCGAGTTCTCCTTGAGGGCCCGCCTGGCCTCCCCATTGGATTTCAGGAATCCCGATTTCTCATTGAGCGCCTCAACTATTTCAATTCCCTCTTCAAGCTCATTTCGGGGCAATTCGGCCTGAGGAACGCCTTCGAAGATGTCCAAAAAGGTCTGTTGGTCCAGGCTTCTGAGATCGCTAGC
The DNA here is from genome assembly GCA_964489625.1 of uncultured Flavobacteriaceae bacterium. Lineage (GTDB taxonomy): Bacteria > Bacteroidota > Bacteroidia > Flavobacteriales > Flavobacteriaceae > Lutimonas. Next base: position 12,892 of record CAZAZM010000039.1, on the reverse strand, counting down.
CGTTGATTTCCCGAAAAGTATGCTTGAGGCCCTGAGCGCATTCTCATAGGCATCCCTTCCGTGGGTCATGACCGTGACCTCCTCTCCTATCTTCTTCTGAAGAAGCCTGAGGTGCGGTGCCTGCCTGTGTTCTTCAATGAGCGCTTCTATGGTCTGCCTGTCCAGGAAGGTGAAGATCTTGATGTAATTCTCCGCATCGGCGTCTGAGGCATTGAGCCAGTACTGGTAGAATTTGTATGGCGAGGTTCGTGCCGCGTCCAGCCAGATGTTCCCGCCTTCGGTCTTGCCGAATTTGGTTCCGTCGGCCTTGGTCACCAAGGGGCTGGTCAGGGCAAAGGCCTTACCCTGCACCTTTCTGCGGATCAATTCCGTCCCGGTGGTGATGTTGCCCCACTGGTCGCTTCCCCCGATCTGCAGTTTGCAGTCAAAATGGGTGAAGAGGTGGAGAAAATCATAGCCCTGAACGAGCTGATAGGTGAATTCCGTGAAGCTCATTCCCTCCTTGGAGTCAGAGCTGATCCGGTTCTTAACCGAATCCTTGGCCATCATGTAGTTGACGGTAATGTGCTTGCCGATGTCTCGCGCAAATTCCAGGAAAGAGAGGTCCTTCATCCAGTCGTAGTTGTTAACCATCCTGGCGGCATTTTCAGAGCCCGCCGAGAAATCGATGAATCTCTCCAGGGTCTTTTTAACGCCATCTACATTCTTTTTGAGGGTTTCCTCGTCCAAAAGGTTGCGCTCATTCGATTTTCCGGAGGGATCCCCGATCATTCCAGTGGCCCCACCGACCAGGGCAATGGGCTTGTGACCCGCCTTCTGCAAATGCATCAGGAGGATGATCTGGACCAGGCTCCCTATGTGAAGAGAATCAGCCGTCGGATCAAAACCGATATAGGCGGCAGTGGATTCTTTTTGAAGTTGTTCTTCTGTACCGGGCATGATGTCGTGCAAAAGCCCTCTCCATCTCAATTCTTCAACGAAATTCTCTGTCATTTTCAAAAATTTCAGCAAATATAAAAAAGATCGTCTTCAACCTTGCCGATTCCCCGGTTTTATTGGGTCAGTCCTTTCGTTCCATTCTTTTGTAAACCCGAATTCACTATTTTCGTAGCATGATTCTAGTCACCGGGGGAACCGGATTGGTGGGTTCTCATTTGTTGTATCATTTGTCGCGCGATCACGCCGAGGTCAGGGCCATTCACAGAAGGTCAGGGGACCTCAATGCCGTGAAAAGGGTATTCAGCTATTATGGGGAAGACCAGGTCTCCTTGTTTGAGCGCATAAGATGGGTCGAGGCCGATCTCCTGGACCTTTACGAGCTGGAGAAGGCCTTTGAGAACGTGACCCGGGTCTATCATTGTGCGGCCCTGATCTCATTTGACTCATCAGACTACCAAAAGATGAGAAAAGTGAACATCGCAGGGACGACCAACATCGTAAACCTTTGCATTGATCGTCAGGTGGAGAAACTTTGCTTCGTCAGTTCGGTCGCGGCCATAGAAAACAAGGCTGAACAAGAAGTCATGGATGAGAGCGACAACTGGAGCGGAACGGCAGAGAAAAGCGGCTATGCCATAACAAAATACGGGGCTGAAATGGAGGTTTGGAGAGCTTCGCAGGAAGGCGTTCCCGTGGTCATCGTCAATCCGGGGGTCATCCTGGGTTCCGGTCAGTGGCATAAAGGGAGCGGAACACTCTTTAAACGGGTGGACAATGGACTTCCCTTCTACACAACGGGCATCACTGGATTTGTGGACGTGCAGGACGTCGTAAGGATCATGATCTCCCTGATGAGCAGCGAAATTAGCAACGAGCGCTATGTGGTGGTCTCAGAGAACCTCTCTTACCAGGAGGTTCTGAACGGCATCGCAGATGCCATGAAGCGAAAGCGGCCGAAGATCAGGATCACCAGATGGCTGGCAGAGCTGGTCTGGAGGTTCGAGTACCTGAAGAGCAAGATCACCCTGTCTCCTCCGCTTCTTACCAAGCACACGGCCCGCTCCTCCATTTCCGTCCATCCCTATTCCTCAGGGAAGGTGATCGAGGCCCTGAACTATCGGTTCAACCCGGTCGGGGCCTGCATCAATCGGGTTGCGGAGAATTACCTGAGAGACAAGTCGGCCCTTAGTTCCTGATCTCGGGAAGCTGTTTCAGGCTGTCTTTGGGAAGGGGCCCTCTTCTTTGGGCCGCATTGATCAATGAATCCCGGTTCGATCGGTATTGCAGGTGCAGCTCTTCCAGGCGTCGTTCGACTTCCTCGAACATCTCCTCATACTCTACGGGCTGGGAGGTGTAGTATATATTGCTGATCGCGAAGCGGGTGCTGTCAATGCCGTATTTCTCATAGACCAGGGACATGTAGTTCCTGTCCTTCTCCAGATTCTTGTTGCGCAGGTTGGAGGTTCCCACGGCCATGTGCATGTCGTACAAAAGATCGATCATTACATCCCTGGGGATCAGATCCTCGGGCTTCTCGTAATTCACTTTGCTTTGACAAGCCATTGCGAAGGCCAAGAACAGGAGCAAAAAGCTCCTTATCGTCCCGGCAGCCGTTATGAGGTTTTGAATCTTCATCTGTTGAACAATAGCCTTTGGCCCTTTTCCTCCTCATAGAATACTCCCTCCCTGAACACGAGGTTACCGTTCACGAAGGTATGGGTGACCGAGGAATGGAAGGTCCTGCCCTCGAAGGGCGACCAGCCGCATTTGTAATAGAGGTTCTCCCGTGAAACCGTTTGCGGATGGTCGGGGTCTACCAACACGAGGTCGGCGTAATAGCCTTCACGGATATAACCTCGCTTCTCTATCCTGAACAGGATGGCCGGATTGTGGCACATCTTCTGAACCATCTTTTCAACCGTGATCCTGCCCTCCTTTACGGCTTCCATCATGGCTATCAGGGCGTGCTGGACCAGTGGCCCGCCACTGGGCGCCTTCGTATACACCTGGGCCTTTTCCTCAAGGGTATGGGGCGCATGATCGGTGGCGATCACGTCTATCCTGTCATCCAGCAGGGCCTTCCAGAGTCCCGAACGGTCCTTTGAGGACTTGACCGAGGGGTTCCATTTGATGTGCGAGCCCTTTTCTTCGTAATCCCGGTCGTCAAAGGTCAGGTGGTGTATGCAGACCTCGGAGGTGATCCGCTTTTCCTCCAGCGGTATTTTGTTGGTGAAAAGGTGGGTCTCCTTTGCCGTTGAGAGATGAAATACATGGATTCGGGCCCCGGTCCTTTTGGCCAGTTCGACAGCCTTCGAAGAGGACAGGTAACAGGCCTCCTCGCTTCGGATCACCGGGTGGAGCTCCATGGGAATATCGTCTCCGTAAATGCTTTTCTGCTTGTCTAAATTATTTTTTATGGTCGTCTCGTCCTCGCAGTGGAGCGCGATCAGAAGATCGGTCGAAGAAAATATTTTTTCAAGCACCTGCTCGTCATCTACCAGCATATTGCCCGTGGAAGAGCCTAAAAACAATTTTATTCCGGCCACATTTCTTCCATTGGTCTTGAGCAGCTCCTCCAGATTGTCATTCGTCCCGCCGATCATGAAAGAGTAATTCGCAAGAGAAACTTTTTCCGCTATTTTGAACTTGTCTTCCAGCAATTCCTGCGTTGTGGCGTTCGGAACCGTGTTCGGCATTTCTATGAATGAGGTGATCCCTCCAGCCACGGCTGCCCGTGATTCTGAGCCTATGTCTGCCTTGTGCGTCAGTCCCGGCTCCCTGAAATGTACCTGGTCATCGATCAATCCCGGGATCAGGTAGCGCTTTTTCGCATCAATGATCATGGTATTGGGCGGAAATTCGTTGATCTGCTTCCCGATTTTCCTGATGAACTCCCCTTCAATGAGCAGGTCCAGGTCCTGAACGGACCCTTCGTTCACCACTCTGGCATTCTTTATCAATATTCCTTTCATTCTCTTTGTTTAAGCGGTCACCTTTTGATCTTTGGGAGGTTTGGGCAATCCTGCCAGCCGCATCCGGATTATTCCGAAGATGGCCTCGGATATGATGGTTTTGCTCATTTTTGATTCTCCTTCGGTCCTGTCGGTGAAAATGACCGAGACCTCACGCACGTCGAAACCGTGCTTCCAGGCCTTGAACTTCATTTCGATCTGGAAAGCGTAGCCTACAAACTTTATTTTGTCAAGCTGTATGGTTTCCAATACTTTACGACTCCAGCATACAAATCCCGCAGTCGTGTCATGATAAGGTATGCCCGTGACGAATTGCACGTACTTGGAGGCAAAATAAGAAAGCAGTACCCTTCTCATGGGCCAGTTCACCACATTGACTCCTTTCGAGTACCTTGATCCTATGGAAGCGTCCGCTCCCTCCCTGGCGCACTTGTCATAAAGCCGGACCAGGTCCTCGGGGTTGTGAGAAAAATCTGCATCCATTTCTATGATATAATCGTACTTTCTCTTCAATGCCCACTTGAATCCGTGGATATAGGCCCTTCCCAGCCCGTTTTTCTCCTTTCTGATCTCCAGGTAAAGACTTTTTGGGAATTCCTTTTGGATCTTTCGCACTATGTCGGCTGTCCCGTCAGGCGAGCTGTCGTCGACAACCAGTATGTCAAATGATTTTTTCTGTGAAAAAGTGGCTCTGATGATCTTTTCGATATTTTCCTTTTCGTTGTAGGTAGGAATAATGACCAGACTGTCTTGCATGATCGCGGAATTGTTCAGGCAAAGTTAAAACATTTTATTACTAATTTTGTGTTAACATTAACTCGATGGCCTTGTTCAAGAACCCGAAGCTTCAATTTCTTTTTTTTCTGGCCCTTTTCTTTGTAATTAATTTATTGCAAAGCATTTATACAGGGTTGCTTGAAGACGAGGCCTATTACTGGGTCTGGTCGGAGAACCTGGCCTGGGGATATTTCGATCATCCTCCTTTAGTGGCACTTTTCATATGGCTGGGCGGACTGCTCTTTGAAGGAGAGTTGGGGGTCAGGATCATGAGCGCGCTCGCATTCGGACTTATGCTCTGGCTGATGTGGAAAACCATCGACTTAAAGGACAAGGACAGGTACACCGGCCTCTTCTTTCTGCTGATTGTCTCCCTGGCCCTTTTGCAGGTGTACGGATTCATCAGCACCCCGGACACCCCCCTCTTGCTGTCCACGGCATTTTTCTTCTGGGTCTACAAGCGATTTCTCGAACATGAGGGTACCAAAGATTCCCTGCTGCTCGGAATCTCAATGGCTGCAATGCTTTACAGCAAATACCATGGAGTCCTTATCATAGGATTTGTCGTCCTGTCCAACCTCCGGTTGCTGATGAGCTCGAGATTTTGGCTGGCAGCCCTGACCGGGCTGCTCCTATACCTTCCTCACATGTTCTGGCAGTTCGATCATGGCTTCCCGTCTTTCGTCTACCACCTGATGGACAGGAGTCACAAGCCTTATGAAATAGGATTCACCCTGAATCATTTGCTGAATGTGATCGCCGTTGTGGGAATTACCTTTCCGGTGATCTACACGGCCCTTTTCAAAACCAAAGCAGAGAATCCCTTCGACCGTTCGCTCAAATTCGTCGTGTACGGCTTCGTGCTGTTCTTTTTCCTGGCCTCATTCAGGTCCCAGCCCCAGGCACAGTGGCTCGCGGCCATGCTCATTCCCCTCTGCCTACTGATCTTTCCCTATTTTGCAAGTAACCCCGAACCCAGAAAATGGCTTTACCGACTCGGGCTTGCACAGCTTGTCATCATAGTGATCGCCAGGCTTCTTCTTGCAATTCCTTCGATCTCTCCCCTTGTTCTGGAACCCCATCTGGCCGAAACCTGGGTGCCCCAGCTGAAGGCAAAGACCGGCGAAAGGCCCATCGTCTTCGTCAATTCCTATCAGAATGCCTCTTTGTACAAGTTCTACACGGGCATCGAGACGCATTCCTTCGGGCTGCCAAAAGGAAGAAAAAGTCAGTACTTTCTTCTGGACACGGAATCCCGAATGCAGGGAAGGAACGTGTTCGGGGTTGGAAAGCAACTCACGGATAGGACCTTTTTGGTGGACAAAGGTGCAGAAGAGCTGTATGGCTATGAGATTGATTCCTTCAGGAGCTTTCAAAGGCTGACCTGCCTGATCGACTTCGATGAGCTGGACCTGGTTGAGGACCAGCAGGTCAGGGTCCCGTTTAGCCTGAAGAATCCCTATGCAGAACCAGTTGACCTCAATACGATGCGGTTCTTTGCCGTTTTTCAGGGAGTCAAGAAAGTAATACTGTCGGAAATCCCTTTGGACCTCAAGCCGGCAGGACCTGTTGGGCCGGGTGACGAAATCGAACTTGAGGCACGTTTCAGGGTGCCCGCGATCGATGCCAGAGATTCGGACCTTGTTACCCTCAGGATCGGGATTTCCTTTGAGGGGCTTCCCCCGGGCATTCAAGGCAATAAAGTTTTAGTAAATTACCACCCGGTGAAAAACAAAGATCAATGATCACTGCTGCATATGTTTGAAGGTTTGGAAAGAATATCGTCTACCAGTGACTGGGTCACCCTTCTTTTTCTCCTGGTGCTCACCCTTCTTGCCGTTCTGCAGTTCAATTTCACAGAGCGATTCAACAAGTTGTTCACCCTGGTCTATTCCGACAAATACTACACGGATTTCATCAAAACCAGGCCTCTCAATTTCAATATTTTCCATCTGATCTTCTTTTTCGTAGTTCTTTTTAACATTTCCATCCTTTTATTTTTTGTTTTCAAGGCCTACAAACCCGAATTCTACGACCAGGAATTGAGCTTTTTCATCAAGATCTGCATAGCCGTAGCGACCTACTTCGCATTGCGTTATGCCGTGGGCAGATTCATCGCCGGAATCTTTAATCTATCCGAAGAGCAATCCTACTTTACATTCCTGAAAATTAGCAATCTAAGCCTGTTGTCCGTATTGATCCTACCCTTGCTCATCCTCAGCAACTACAGTGCCGGTGCTATTCATAAGTTTTTGATAACTTTCACGCTTACAGTCTCTTTGGCCATAGCATTATTTCGTTACTTTGTTGTGATCAAAAATGAAAAGCTGGGTTTTAACAACTTGTTCTATTTATTTTTGTATCTTTGCGCCCTTGAATTATCCCCCTTAATAGTTGTTTATAAGCTGTTTGTTGATTAATACACAATGATATGAGAGTAAAGACTATTTTAGTTTCGCAACCGGCACCCAAAGCGAAACAATCTCCCTACTTCGATTTGATGAACAAACAAAAGGTAAAAATTGACTTCAGGTCCTTTATTCACGTAGAAGGCGAGAGCTCCAGAAGCGTGAGGAACCAAAAGATCGACTTCCTGGATTTCACTGCAGTCATCTTTACCAGCCGCAACGCGGTAGACCACTACTTCAGGCTTGCCGATGAAATGAGGGTGAACATCCCGGATGACATGAAGTACTTCTGCCTTTCGGAAGCCGTAGCCTACTACCTGCAGAAATACGTGGTGTACAGGAAGAGGAAGATCTACGTTGGCGTCAGAACCTTTGATGACCTCCTGCCCCTGATCAAGAAGCACAAGAACGAGAAGTTTCTCCTGCCCAGCTCAGACAAGGTGAAGCAGACTATGATCGACCAGATGGACAGCCTTGATGTTGTCTGGAAAAGAGCGATCTTGTTTAAAACCGTAATCAGTGACCTGTCGGATCTGGAGAACGTGTTCTACGACGTGCTGGTATTCTTCAGCCCGAGCGGAATACAGTCACTTTTCCACAACTTCCCGGAGTTCAAACAAAACAACACCCGCATTGCCGTGTTCGGAAATTCCACCGTCAAGGCGGCAGAGGAAGCGGGATTGAAGATTGACATTGCTGCGCCGTCAGAGGAGACCCCCTCCATGACCATGGCCCTTGAGAAGTACATCAAGGAAGTGAACAAATAAGAAAAGCGCCCAATGGGCGCTTTTTTTTATTCGGCATTGGGCTTTCAGGCCTCCTTCATCGCCTCGACGATCTTGGCTTCCAATTCCTCCGCCAATTCCGGATTGTCGGCGATCAGGGCCTTCACGGCATCCCTTCCCTGGCCGAGTTTGGTGTCCCCGTAGCTGAACCAGGACCCGCTCTTCTTTATAATGTCATAGTCCACCCCGAAGTCCAGGATCTCCCCTACCTTGGAAACCCCCTGACCGTACATGATATCAAACTCCGTGGTCTGAAATGGTGGTGCTACCTTGTTTTTCACGACTTTCACCTTGGCACGGTTACCCAGTACCCGGTCCCCTTCCTTGATCTGTGTCTTTCGGCGTATGTCGAGCCTGACGGAAGCATAGAACTTCAAGGCATTTCCACCTGTGGTCGTCTCCGGGTTGCCGAACATGACCCCGATCTTTTCCCTCAGCTGGTTGATGAAGATCACGGTGCAGTGGGTCTTGTTGATCGTTCCGGTCAATTTCCTCAAGGCCTGGGACATCAACCTGGCGTGCAAGCCCATTTTGGAGTCCCCCATTTCTCCCTCGATCTCGCTTTTTGGCGTCAGGGCCGCAACCGAGTCGATGATGACGATGTCGACGGCTCCAGAGCTGATGAGATTGTCAGCGATCTCAAGGGCCTGCTCCCCGTAATCGGGCTGGGAAATGATCAGGTTGTCGATGTCGACTCCCAATTTTTCCGCGTAGAATCGATCAAAAGCGTGTTCTGCATCTATGAAGGCAGCAATTCCCCCAGCCTTTTGGGCCTCTGCCATCGCATGCAGTGCAAGGGTGGTCTTACCCGAGGATTCCGGGCCGAAGATCTCGATGATCCTCCCCCGCGGATAACCTCCAACACCCAGGGCAATGTCCAGGCCCAGCGACCCGGATGGGATCACGTCAATATTCTCTGAGGCCACATCACCCATTTTCATCACCGATCCCTTTCCATAGGTCTTGTCGAGCTTGTCAAGGGTAAGTTGCAACGCTTTCAGTTTAGCCTGTTTTTCTTTGTCTTCTGCCATAGTTTTGATTGTCAAATTCTGTAATTCTCGTTAAATAAAAGGAGAAGCTAAAATAAGTATTTTTAGGTCCTCTGCCCTGTTTTGAAAAGTTTCTTTTCAACAACCCCTTTGCTCGATCGAAAAGATGGCCGGGTGTAAGATTAATGGGATCCCGGCGGCAAGGTTAACTTCTTTCCCTGACCATATGTATATGCGGGATCCCATCCTCCAGGTATTCTTCCCCTGTCTTGACGAAACCCAGGTCCTCATAGAACTTCCTGAGGTACTTTTGAGCTCCTATCCTGATCTTGTCAGAGCCAAAGACCTTGTGCGCCAATTCGATCGAATTCTTCATCAACTCCACGCCCAAGCCCTTCATTCGATAGTCAGGATCCACGACGACCCTGCCGATTGCCGGTTCGGAGTAATAGTCTCCCGGTCCGAAAATCCGGGTGTAGGCAACTATCCTGCCCTCATCTGTGCTGGCAAAGAGATGATAGGCTGACCTGTCCTTGTTGTCGAGCTCAGGGTAAGGACAATTCTGTTCCACAACGAAAGTGTTGATGCGCAATTGCAGGATGTCATGGAACTCGTCGGTCGTGAGTTCATTGAATTTCTTGGCTGTCCAGATCATCTGCATTCAGTCCTGTATGATAAAATCCTTGTGATCGTCTCTTTCAAATTCAGGCTGCAGATTGCAATGGCTGATATGGAACTTTTCGAACAGGATCTTCTCCACTTCCCCGCAGATCCTGTCAAATTCCGACAGCCTGATGTCCTCCTTGAACTCGATGTGTGCCTCGAAGTGAATGTCCTTGTCATTGAGATGCCAAATGTGCACGTGGTGTATGTTTTGGATCCCATCGATCGTCAGTATTTCCTGCTGTATATCATCCATGTTCAGGTGTTCCGGGGCAAACAGCATGAGTATTTTCAGTGATCCCATGAAGATGCTCCAGCTCATGTACAAAAGATAAGCGGATATGACCAGCGTCAACACGGCATCCAGCCAGAAAATCCCGTAATATTTCATCAAAATTCCACCCGCGAGAACCGCAACGGAGGTCAACAGGTCCGAGATCAGGTGAAGGTAGGCCGCCCTCATGTTCATATTGTGTGACGCGTCCTTCTTGAGCAGCAGTACGCTCAACCCGTTGCCCAGTATCGCGATAAAGGCCAGCCAGATCACTATGTCGCTCATGATCACTTGTGGCTCATATAGCCTCTTCACCGCTTCTATGGCCAGAAATATTGCTATCACGATCAGGGAAGCAGAGTTGATGAAAGCAGCGATTATTTCGGCTCTCTTGTAACCAAAAGTTTGATGTTTGGTCTGTTTCTTGCTGTTGGACAACCTGTTGGCCCCATAGCTGATCACCAGGGAGATCACGTCTGAAAGGTTGTGAACCGCGTCAGAGATCAACGCGAGACTGCCGGATATGAGTCCTCCGATGACCTGGGAAAGTGTAATGACTATATTGAGAAGTATGGAAAACAGAAGCCGTTTTCCGGACAAGACCTCGTGATCATGTGAATGATTGTGCCCCATTACCCAACCTCAGCAATTATCAACCGGTATTTTGTCTATTCTTTTCTTGTGACGACCGCCTTCAAACGAGGTGTTCAAAAAAGTATCCACGAATTTTAACGCCTCGTCCTGGGATACGAACCGGGCAGGAATGCTCAGTATATTCGCATCATTGTGCTGGCGGGCCAAAGCAACCAGTTCATCTGTCCAGCAGAGCGCTGCACGAATGTCCTTGTGATGATTTGCAGTCATGGCCGCTCCGTTTCCACTTCCACACAATATGATGCCAAGGTCTGCCTTACCGGATTCCACAGCTTCCGCTACGGGATGTATCGCATCCGGGTAGTCCATGCTACTCTCGTCATCAGTGCCAAAATTGAATACCTTAATTCCCTTGTTTTCAAGATGTTTTACTATCTCAAATTTGTACTTGGTCCCGGCGTGGTCATTACCAATTGCAATATTCATGTGAGGTTTTTCTACAAAATTACATTTATTCAATCAATTAACATAGAATCCACCCATTGTTGATTAAATTCCTCATAGGTCTCATTTCTAATTTCTTAAGTTTTAAAGAAATTGTTAATTAATTGTTGTGTAAATCTCAAAAATATATTTTGCACTTAGCGGCTAATTCTGTAATCCAAAAGGTGAATGAATCGAACAAATATTTTTTTGATTTTTTGATGGCATTTTATCAACAGCAATCCACAGGATAATTAAAATAATCTTTAAAGAAGTTATGAGAAAAATTCGGTGAAAACAGAAATAACAGACTGTTAAAAAATAAGCTTCCATTATTGATTCTGAGAAGCTTAAAAGATCACTGCTTGTTAATAAAAATTCAAAACTGAAAATTCAAAATATTCATCTCAAATTTTATTTAACAAATTAACAGTCTATCATAAGACTGCATTGGAATTAAAATTTTTAAAAAAGGAATTTAGGATAATTATATGCCTGTTGATAAACCTGGTTGTCAAGAACTCATACCTCGACAGATTCGCTGTAGTTGTAAAGCGTTATGGATGCGGTGTTGTCGGTCTGGGAGCACTCGACTTTCCTGAAGGTGTGATCAATGCTTTTCTTGGTCGCAAAAAGTGACAGTGCAAAGACCAAAAGACAGAGAAGCAATATTTTGTAAATCGTTTTCATTTATCATAGAGACGAACGAAATTCATGAACGTTACAAAAATGTTAAAGAATTAGGCATATTTCTGTTAATAGCTTGTGAATTGACCCGTTTTATAGTTCATATTGGATAAATATGAGTAATTTTAGGGTCTTCAAAATAAGTCAATGGCAAAAAGAAAGAAATCGAATTTCATAGCAAAGGGAAAAGTCATTAAAAACCTCAATCAAAGAATATTACAAGTTTTTCATAAGAATCCCAACAAGAATTTCAATTACAAGCAGATCGCGGCGAAGCTGGACATTCAGGACAGCGACGGAAAGAACCAGATCATCAAAATGTTAAAGGAGCTTGAAACCGAGGACAGGCTGTCGGAGGTAACCCGGGGAAAGTACGTCCTGGTCAAGCAGAGCCAGTATCACGAGGGTATCGTAGAAATGACCTCTCGCGGCAATGCCTACGTGGTTTGTGAAGACCTTGAGCATGATGTGTACGTACCGGCGAGGAACCTAAATCACGCACTGAACAAAGACCTGGTGCGCATTTATGTTTACAAAAGGAGAAAGAACAGCAAACTTGAAGGAGACATCGTGGCCATACTCGAACGGGCCAAATACGAATATGTCGGAGTTCTGCAAAAGAACAATGACTACGGGTTTGTGGTTCCGGATGATCCAAAAATGTATTCGGACATCTTCATTTCTCCTGAACACCTGTTGGATGCTAAGGACGGGGAGAAAGTGCTCGCCAAGATCACCGATTGGCCTCAAAAATCGAAAAATCCATTTGGTGAGATACTGAAGGTGCTTGGGCAGCCTGGAGATCATGATACCGAGATTCATTCCATCCTGGTGGAATACGGCCTGCCCTATGCTTTCCCGGAGGAAGTGGAACGATTCGCATCGGGAATCCCAATAGAGATTACCCAGGAAGAGATAAGCAAGAGAAAGGATATGCGCAAGGATCTGACCTTCACCATCGATCCCACGGATGCCAAGGATTTCGACGATGCGCTTTCTTTCAGGATATTGGAGGACGATACCTATGAGATCGGAATTCACATCGCTGACGTGTCCCACTATGTCCAGGAAAATACGATCCTTGAAGAGGAAGCCTATATGCGGGCAACCTCGGTCTACCTGGTGGACAGGGTGGTTCCCATGCTTCCGGAGATCCTTTCCAACAATGTATGTTCCTTAAGGCCCGAGGAGGAGAAGCTCACCTTTTCAGCCGTGTTCAGAATGAACGATAAAGGGGAGGTGCTCAAGCAATGGTTCGGGCGCACAGTCATCTATTCTGACCAAAGGTTCACCTATGATCAGGCCCAGGCCATAATTGAAG
>CAZAZM010000038.1:0-24062 GCA_964489625.1 uncultured Flavobacteriaceae bacterium | reverse complement strand
GCGTGAAGGTGGTCGCCATACCCAAGACCATGGACAACGACGTTCCCGGGACGGATTATTGCATCGGCTTCAGCACCTGCGTCACCCGGACCATCATGATGACCAATAACCTCAGGACCTCTGCCGGTAGCCACGAGCGGATCCTGGTCATGGAGGTGTTCGGTCGCTATGCGGGCTTCACAGCCATGCTGCCCACTATGGCAGGATCGGCGAACCGTTGTGTCATACCCGAGCATCAGTTTGACATAGACCACCTGACCGAGCTGATGGTGGAAGACAGGAATAGGAACCCGAGCAAGTACTCCGTAGTGCTGGTATCCGAAGGAGCCATGTTCAAAGGAGGGGATATGGTCTTTGAGAACCAGGAGAAGGACATGTTCGGTCACGCCAAGCTCGGCGGGATCGGAGACCTGATCTCGGCCGAGATCAAATCCCTCTCTCACAAGTACAACAACGGGCAGCGGATCAATGTGATCAACCAGAAACTGGGCTACCTCGTACGAGGCGGAGATCCCGATGCGGTGGATTCCATTGTTCCCATGGCTTACGGGAACCTGGCGCTGGACCTGATCCTCGGAGGCTTCCACGGACGACTGGTCGTTTTGAAGAATGGTCGTTATGATGACGTGCCTCTAGAGGTGGTCACCAGCTCCAAGAAGATCGTGAATGTGGAAAAATACTACAACACAGAGCGACTGAGACCCCATTATCACCGATTCGAGATGAAGCCGTTGTTCCTAATGGCTGCGGACAGCTGATAGCAGGTCAGATTTGCCAATTATTCACAAGCCGGTCGAAAGACCGGCTTTTTTCAGCTCATTGCTACCGTGCCCTAATTCGTATATTTGAATCCCAATGACCAAGGTAAAGCTCATAGAATGTCCTCGTGACGCCATGCAGGGGATCAAGTCGCATTTCATTGCGACCCGGGACAAGGCACGCTATATCAATGCCCTTTTAAAGGTGGGCTTTGACACCATTGACTTTGGGAGCTTTGTCTCTCCAAGGGCGGTCCCCCAGATGCGGGATACCGCAGAGGTGCTGGGTCTGCTGGACCTGTCCGGCAGCTCGAGCAGGCTCCTGGCCATCGTCGCCAATTTGCGTGGAGCCCAGGAAGCATGCCTTCATCCTGAGATCGACTATTTGGGCTATCCTTTCTCCATTTCGGAGAACTTCCAGATGAGGAATACGGGGAAGACCATAGACGAATCACTGATCGACCTGAAGGATATCCTGGATCTGGCGGGCAGGAACGACAAAGAAGTCGTAGCCTATCTTTCCATGGGATTCGGCAATCCCTATGGAGATCCCTGGAACGTGGACATAGTGGCCCGGTGGACGGAGACCCTGGCCGGGCTGGGAGTGTCGATCATATCCCTGTCCGACACAATCGGGGTCGCCGACGGGGAAACGATCAGGACCCTGTTCTCCCAACTGATACCCAGGTACCCGAAGATCGAGTTTGGAGCCCACATGCACACGCATCCCGCGGAATGGCATGAAAGGATGGATGCCGCTTTCAAGGCCGGCTGCAGGCGTTTTGACGGCGCGATCAGGGGCTTTGGCGGATGTCCGATGGCCAAGGATGAGCTCACGGGCAACATGCCGACAGAAAAGATGCTTTCCTATTTCACCCGGGAAAAGGTGCAGACCGGTTTGAACCCTTTGGCATTTGAATCGGCCTACAACGAGGCCATGAGGATCTTTGGCTGACGTAATCTATGCCACGGCAAATTATCGAACTCCTTCAAAGGCACCTGCGGCCGCGCCTATGATCCCCGCCTCATTTTGATTCTCAGCGGCGATGATCGGGGCGTTGATCTTGATCTGCCCGACGAACTTTTCCAGTTTGGAGCTGGCACCCCCGCCAATGATGAACAGGTCAGGGGAAAGTATGAGCTCGATCCTCTTGAAGTATTTGTTCAGTCTCTTGCCCCATTGCTTGTAGCTCAGGTCCTCCTTCTTTCGGACGGAGTCGGCGGCGAATTTCTCAAAGGCCTCGCCCTTGTAGACCGTATGGCCCAACTCCGTGTTCGGGATCAGGACGCCGTCATAGAAAAGCCCGGACCCAATGCCCGTTCCCAGCGTGATCACCGCTACGAGCCCTTCCTTGCCCTTTCCCGCCCCGTAATGCATTTCCGCCTCGCCAGCCGCATCCGCGTCATTGATCACCGTGAAATCCAGTCCTGTCGCCTCAGAGAACAACTTGTCTACGCGAACCCCTTTCCAGTCCTTGTGCAGGTTGCCACCGCTCATGCACTTTCCGTGGGCCAGGGGAGTGGGGAAGCCGACCCCTACCTTTCCCTTCCATTCGAAGTGTTCCACGATCTTGCGGACGACTTGGGCGACGGCTTCGGGCTTGGCCGGTCTGGGCGTCTTCAACCTGAACTTTTCCGTGAGCAGTTCTCCGGTATCGGTTTCAACAATGGCGCCTTTGATGCCGGACCCTCCAACATCTATACCCAGGATTTTCATCGGTTTTAATTTTTGGTTGACCAAACTTAGGCAAAATAATAAGGCTCAAAAAGAAAACAGCCCTGTTAATTTTAACAAGGCTGCTTCAAATTGTTTATAACTAAAGGGTCAGAAGTGAATTCCCACTCCGATGCCTCCTGCGGCAGTGGTTCCGCCGCCAAGCTCCAGGATGATACCCCAGGTGTCGTTGAACTTGTACTCGGCACCTGCGTGCAGGTTCAGGCTGAAGTCATCTTCTCCGTCAATGATGAATCCGGCGTCGGCGCCTCCCCAGATGTCCCAGGGCTCTGCCAGGTTGAAGATCCTGTCAAAATAATAGTCGGCCCTTGCACCCAGGGCAAATCCGCCGTCGCCGAACCAGATCCTGGCTTCGGGAGATACGGTGATGTCCTGGTGGACCTGGAACTCATAATTCGCCGAGATACTCGAATTGTCTCCGAATTTCACAAAGAGATTCAATGCATTTCCGTGATTCTCCTGCGCAATGACCGAGCCTGATAGGGCCAGAAAGAGCCCTGCAAGCAGGCAAAAAGTGTAGATTTTTTTCATTACGAAATAATTTTGGTTGATCAAATATACTGATTTCCCTGCAACAGGATAGCTAAAGTTTTAAAACAAGAATGTTCCCTGATAGCGGAAGGTAGTCACAGGCACAGCTTATCAGTAAATATAAGGGATGATGCGATAGGTGGATTCCTTGTATTCCGAGTAGATGGCCCCGAACCTGCCTAAAAGGAATTTCTCCTCATCCCTGATCTTAAGGGCGAAGACAATTCCGAGCAGCAGTAGCACTGCGAATCCGGTCCAATTGAACTCATTCAACAGGCTTGGGGTGAAGAACAGCAGGAGGCTGGTATACATGGGGTTTCGGATCAGGGAGTAGGGGCCTTTTCGAATCAGCCTGGCCCCCTTACGGACCTCCGGCTGGGCGTTGAAATTACCGAGCCCCATTGAGATCACGCTCCAAATTCCGAGTGCAATGCCCAGCAGCTGAACGAGCAGCAGTCCACCCGAGGCAAAGACCTTTGAGAACAAGGCAAAATATCCGAAGCAAAGGAACTGCAAAAGCAGGAGTATTTTGGACCTGGAAGACATCATTTAAAGATAGGAATTTGACTGAAATCGCCATATCAGGACCCAAAAACATGACTTTTGTCAGGTTATTTAAAATTATTCTAAATAAGCCTTTGCCAATTAAAAATTAGCTTCTACTTTTGACCCATACGAACGCTATTTAAAATTAATCTAAATAAAAATTATAATGAAAAAGCTGATCTTTTTTTTGGTTTTGGGCGCATTTTCACTTCAGGTTCAGGGGCAGGAGGAACAGACTGCCAGGGATACCATCGTAGAAGAAAAGGAACCCGAGATCCTGGACGAGATAATCCTTTCAAACAACATCCTTGGGAGCAAGTTCGAGGTTAAGAACCGGACGGGTTCAGCCTATTTCCTGTCGCCTCAGGACCTGAAGCAGTTTGGATACACTGACATGAACAAGATCATCCGTGCGGTACCCGGGGTAACAATCGTAGAGGAGGACGGCTTCGGGTTGCGACCCAACATCAGCATCCGGGGAACCTCTCCCGAGCGAAGCTCCAAGATCACACTCATGGAAGATGCGGTTTTGATCGCGCCGGCGCCCTATGCCGCCTCAGCTGCCTACTATTTCCCGACGGTTGCCAGGATCGAGAACGTGGAGGTGCTCAAGGGCAGCAGCCAGATCCAGTACGGACCGTTCACCACTGGGGGTGCCGTTAACATGGTGTCCCAGCAGATCCCCAACGGTTTTGCGGGGGATGCCAGGTTCAGCTATGGCAATTACAATTCACGCAACACAGAGGCGACCGCTGGGTACTCCAATGAGAACTTCGGCTTCGTGACCCAGTACTTCAACTACAATTCCGACGGCTTCAAGAAACTCGACGGAGGAGGGAACACAGGTTTTGACAAGAGCGACTATCTCGGAAAGGTGCGGGTGAACACGGATCGCGACGCAAAGGTTTTTCAATCCCTGACCTTCAAGTACCAATACTCCGAGGAGGCTTCGAATGAGACCTACCTCGGGCTGACCCAGGAGGATTTTGACACTTCTCCATATCGGAGGTACCTGGCCTCCGCAGCGGACCGAATGGAGACCCAGCACAAGCAGTTTCAGCTTGACCACCTGATCCGGCCTTCCGACAACCTGAAGATCAGGACCACGGCCTACAAGAACAGCTTTGACCGAAACTGGTACAAGCTGAACGACGTGACCGTCACGGAGAAGACGAGCATTTCGAAGATCCTGGAAACTCCTGAACTTTATCCCCAGGAATACGAGGCCATCGAGAGCATGAACGACACCGAGGCCGACGTTTTCGGGGTAAAGGCCAACAACAGGACCTACGAATCCAAGGGAATCCAGTCGGTGGCGAACATCACCTTTGGAAACAATACGTTCAACGATCTCGAGATCGGCCTGCGCTATCACGAAGACTATGAGGACCGTTTCCAGTGGGTGGACAAATACGCCATCCAGAACCAGGAGATGATCAGGACGACGGTTGCCCGCAAGGGAAGCGACTCGAACGTCATCAACAGCGCAGAGGCCTTTGCGACCTATGTGCTGTACAAGTTCACGCACAACGACCTGACCATCACTCCGGGACTGAGATACGAGAACATCACCCTGAAGAAGAAGGACTATGGCAAGAATGATTCCGACAGGACGGGGACGGACCTCTCCAGGAGAGAAAACAAGGTGGACGTGCTGATCCCGGGGATTGGGGCCAACTACAAGATCAATACCGACCTTTCTGTCTTTGGTGGAATCCATAAGGGATTTGCACCTCCGGGCAACCAGGACGGGGCAAAGCCTGAAGAAAGCATCAACTACGAATTGGGAGGACGCTTCTCGCTGGGAGGCCTGACAGGGGAACTGGTTGGCTATTACAACGACTACTCCAACCTGTTGGGAAGTGACCTCGCGGCCACGGGAGGCACCGGAAGCCTGGACCTGTTCAATGCGGGGGAAGCCACGGTCAAGGGAATCGAGCTTCTGCTGAACTACAACGCACTGCGCAACAGCAATAGCAAGCTGAGCCTGCCGATCACCTTTTCCTACACCCTGACCGATGCGCGATTCGATTCGGATTTTGACAGCGCCGAGGGAATCTACGGCAAGGTGGAAAAAGGAGACCAGATCCCTTATATTCCGAGGAACCAGTTCAACATGACAGCAGCCCTGGAGGGAGAAAAGTTCAATGTCAGCCTGAGCGGAAGGTACACCAGCCAGTTCAGGACCCAGGCGGGCACGGGAGACATCCCCAGGGAGTTCAGCATAGGAAGCAATTTCATCGTTGACGTGGCGGCACGGTACTTCTGCACCCAGAGGATCACCATCTTCGCCAATGTCATGAACCTTCTGGACAATGCCTATGAGGTTGCCAGGACACCGGCAGGATTGCGCCCGGGAGCTCCGTTCATGTTTAACGCGGGAATTGGCTACTCTTTCTGACAGCCGATTTTAACAAACCGATTTATTGTTGTAAATTCGCGGGCAATTAATTTTTAATTGCACTCCATGAATACTTCCAAGATTTTGCTCGAAGGCCTGACCTATGACGATGTGCTTCTGGTACCTGCCTATTCAGAGGTGTTGCCGCGCGAAGTGAGCATTCAGACCCGCTTCACAAGGAACATAATGATCAACACCCCGATCATTTCGGCAGCCATGGACACGGTTACGGAGGCTGACATGGCCATTGCCATGGCAAGAGAGGGAGGGATCGGGATCCTGCACAAGAACATGAAGATCACCAGGCAGGCGGCCGAGGTGAAGAAGGTGAAGCGCTCTGAGTCGGGGATGATCATTGATCCGATCACGCTGACCAAGGACAAGAACGTCGCCCATGCAAAGTCGCTGATGGGAAAATACAAGATCGGGGGCATCCCGGTGGTCAATGACGAAGGGGAGCTCATTGGGATCATCACCAACAGGGACCTGAGGTTCGAGAATGACAACGAACGCCTGGTGGCGGACGTGATGACCTCGGAGAAACTGATAACGGCCAGGGAGGGCACTTCTTTGGAGCAGGCGGAGCGCATACTTCAGGAATACAAGATCGAGAAGCTTCCCGTGGTGAATGACCACGGAAAGCTCGTGGGCCTGATCACGTATCGCGACATCATCAAGGTGAGCGAGAACCCGAATGCCAACAAGGATGCCTTCGGGCGTTTGAGAGTGGCTGCGGCCATCGGCGTAACCGGGGATTCCCTGGACCGTGCAGAGGCCCTTATCAACGAGGGTGTGGACGCCCTGGTGATAGACACGGCTCACGGGCATTCCAGGGGAGTGGTGAAGACCCTTCAGGACATCAAGAAGAAATTCCCGGATACGGATATCATAGTCGGGAACATTGCCACTGGCGAGGCTGCGAAGTTTTTGGTGGAGGCGGGTGCCGACGCCGTAAAAGTGGGAATCGGGCCGGGCTCCATCTGCACCACGCGCGTGGTGGCGGGCGTAGGATTTCCGCAGCTGTCCGCAATCATGGAAGTCTCGGAGGCCATCAAGGGAAGCGGGGTTCCCGTGATCGCCGATGGAGGGATCCGCTATACGGGGGACATACCCAAGGCCATAGCGGCCGGTGCTGACACGGTCATGCTTGGATCACTTCTGGCAGGAACCAAGGAGTCTCCGGGCGAGACCATCATCTTCGAGGGAAGGAAGTTCAAGTCCTACCGTGGAATGGGCTCGATAGAGGCCATGCAGAAGGGTTCCAAGGACAGATATTTCCAGGACGTGGAGGACGACGTGAAGAAACTGGTTCCGGAGGGCATCGTGGGCCGGGTTCCCTACAAAGGGGAGGTCTATGAGACCATGCACCAGTTCATCGGGGGCCTGCGTGCCGGTATGGGCTATTGCGGAAGCAAGAACATAGAAGAGCAGAAACAGGCGAGATTCGTCAGGATCACCTCTTCAGGCATCGCGGAAAGCCATCCCCACAACGTGACCATCACCAAGGAATCGCCCAACTACTCAAGGAGGTAATCAGGCCCAGTAAGGCAATAAACGAGTTTTTATTTTCGGGCCTTTTTGGAGCGCTTCTTTTTCTTACCCTTCTTTTCGAATTGAAAAGTCTCGTTGCGCCGGGTATTCTTGCGTCCCCACTTGTTTTTGGCAACACCCGATTTTCGCTTCTTCTGGCCTGAGGTCAGCTCCACGATCACGCGGCGGTCGTTGAAGACCCCTTCGTTCATTCGCTCAAGGACCTCCCCTGCGATCGATTTGTCGATCTCGAAGAAGGAAAAGCTTTTCATGATTTCGATCTTCCCGATCTCTATGTCCCTCTTTTTTACGCATTCGTTGATCAGCCCCATCAGCCGTGCAGGGGTCAGGTTGTCCATCTTGCCCTGGTTTATGTAGAAGCGGGCAAAGGAGGCGTCCCCGGGTTTCTTTCTTTCCGGCCGTTCATCCCCGTTGAGGTCGCCGGCATTGGCATAGTAGGACAGGAACTGGTTGAATTCAATCGATACGAACCGCTTGATCAGCTCTTCGCGTCCCAGCCCCTCCAACTTTTGGAAGACGTCGGGAAGGTAGTCGCTGATCTCCTTTTCGTTGACCTCGATGTCGTGAACCTTGTCGATGAGACTGAACAGCTGCACTTCGCAGATCTCCTGTCCGCTGGGCACTTGTTTTTGCGTGAAATGCTTCTTGATCTTACCTTCTATCGGCTTGATCTTGTTCTTCTCCCGGTTGGTGATCACTGCGATCGAGACACCTTTCTTGCCCGCCCTTCCGGTTCTCCCGCTGCGATGCGTGTAATTCTCGATCTGGTCGGGGAGCTTGTAGTGGATGACGTGGGTAAGGTCGTCCACGTCGAGTCCGCGTGCCGCCACGTCCGTGGCAACCAGGATCTGGATGTTCTTCTTCCTGAACTTGTGCATGACCATGTCTCGCTGGGCCTGGGAGAGGTCCCCGTGCAGTGCGTCGGCATTGTATCCGTCGGCGATGAGCTTGTCCGCCACCTCCTTGGTCTCCCTGCGGGTCCTGCAGAACACGATCCCGTAGATGTTGGGATTGACGTCTGCCAGCCTCTTGAGCGCCGGGTATCGGTTCCTGTCTGATACAAGGTAGTATTCGTGTTCCACCTGCTCCGCTCCGGTGTTCTTCTGGCCTGCAGAGACTTCCAGCGGATCCCGTAGGTAGTTTTTGGCGATCTCCTCCACTTCCCGGGGGAAGGTTGCTGAAAACAGCAGGGTCTGCTTCTCCTTCGGGGTCGATTCCAGGATGGAGTCCAGCTCCTGCTTGAAGCCCATGTTCAGCATTTCGTCGGCCTCGTCGAGAACCAGCCACTCGATCGAATTGATCTTGAGCGCCTTTCTGTTTATGAGGTCAAGCGCCCTGCCGGGAGTGGCCACCACGATCTGTGAGCCTTTCCTCAGGGACCTGATCTGCTGCTCGATGTTCGCGCCTCCATAGACCGCGGTGACCCTGAGGCCAGGCAGGTTTTGCGAGAACTCCGCTATGTTGTTCGCGATCTGGATGGCCAGCTCACGAGTGGGGGACAGGATCAGGGCAAGGGTCTCCGAAGAAGAGGGATCTATCTGCTCGATGATGGGTAGGCTGAAGGCAGCCGTCTTCCCAGTTCCGGTCTGTGCAAAGGCCTTGAGGTCCTGGGGAGAACCCAGGATCTGGGGAATCGTGATCGACTGGATCTCTGTGGGCCGTTCATAGCCCATTGATTCCAGGGCATCGATAATGGGCTTGCTCAGCCCCAATTCTTTGAATGGTGTCATAGTGAAAAAATTAGAACATCCATTCAGCGAATACGATTCAGGATCTGACCTTCAGTTCAATGAGTTTGCAAAAGTACGCTTAATTTGAGGAAGTAATGCAGGAATTACCTTTTTTTCAGGTCCTCCAGGTGCATGTCGAAGTATTTGTCCGTAAAGAACAGGTAGGAGTTCTGGATTTTTCCGTCCTTGCTCACGATTATGCTTCTCGCCATGTCACCCGCGAACCAGGAATAGCATTCGGAGTCCTTGTTGATCTTGAACTGGTTCTCCGCCACCAGGTTCTTGGATTCGATGAATCTCTTCCAATCCTCGTGATCCCTGCTTCTCTCGATGCCGATGAAACGGATATCGGGGAACCTCTTCTGAAGCTTGTCGAGCTTCTCGTTCACCATTTCAGCCTGCATCAGGTCGGTGGGCCAGAAATAGATGACCGAGGTGCTGTTCTGGGCAAGGTGATTTACCATCACCGTCCGACCCCTGCTGTCGACCACTGAGAAGTCCGGCAGGCGCTCCCCGGTCTTGAGCTTCTGCTTCTGATCGATGGATGTTTTGAGCTCTTCCTTCATCTCGCTGTTGCCGCAATGGGAGAAGAAGAATTCCTGAACCTGCCTGTGTTGCTCCGCGGTCATCTCCTGGTTGCTCAGCGAGCGCCATGCGCTGGTGGCCAGCAGCCTGTCCTTGAGCCCGGGCAGCTTGATCTTTTCTTCCACCTGCTCCATGAAGTTGAGTTCCACGTTGTTGTCCTCGTGATCCATATATTTCTCCTTGAAGGCAAGGTGGTAGAGGTAGGTCCGTATGTACACGAAATAGGTTTCGTAGTCCACCAGGTCCGGGTCGTTCAGGTCCAGGTGTTGACGATAGGCGTAAAATTCGTCGCTGACTTCCGGGAACTCCTTGAGCTTGTGCATCCCCATGTAGAGGAACGGATAGTACTCCTTCATGAAATAGAACGGGAAGTATATGCCGGTCTTGGCCAGTTTGTCGAACTGTTCGGAGGGCGCGTTCTCCTGGCCGTCCAGAAACTCATTGTAGGCTTCCAGCTGCTTTTGGAGTCCCTTCTCGATCTGCTCCGAGAATTCCTCTTCGCTCAGGCTGTATTTGTCCTTGAAGCTCTTCTCCGTTCGTTCCTGCTGCAGGTAGAGATTGATCAGGAAGTTGTTCCTGGCGCTGCCCTTGCCGCTGAAGATCAGCGATTCGTCAAAATCCCAGGTGTTGAGGTAGAGCAGAACGCTGTCTGCGGGTTCCAAATACAGGTACTGGAATTCGGGGCCGTGGTTGAAGATGTAAAGTCCCTCCCGGATCGAGTCGAGTTCGAAGGCGAACTTGTTGTGGTCATCCAGCAGGGCGGAGTCGATCATCTTCTTGTTGTGGGACAGATACACGTACCTGTCCTTGGGGTTCTTGATCTTTCCCCCGAAAAAAGTGACCTCCCTGTTCTCAGAGTTCGAACAGCTCGAAAAGCCGAGCAGAAAACCCACTGGAAAGAGGAGGCTGAAGACGATTCTAAAGTAATTTTTTCTCAAGCAACACACCTTAAACATGATAGACAAATGTACTATTTAGGGGCACTGGGTCTTGTTAATGTGATGTTAAATGTTTTTAGGCAAAAGGTTAAAGATTCGGCATATTTGGCTACTTTTGCAAAAATTTTAAAAGACAGGCATGCTGACAGTTTCTAACCTATCGGTCCAGTTCGGAAAAAGGATATTGTTCGACGAGGTGAACACGGTTTTCACCCAGGGCAACTGCTATGGGATCATCGGGGCCAACGGAGCCGGAAAATCGACTTTTTTAAAGATACTCGCGGGGGACATTGACCCGACCTCGGGATCGGTGAGCCTGGAAAAGGGAAAGAGGATGTCGGTGCTGTCACAAGATCACTTCGCCTTCGATGCCCACCCGGTCCTGGAGACCGTGATGATGGGCAACAAGCCCCTGTACGAACTGAAGAAAAGACTGGATGAGATCTACGCAAAGCCTGACTTTTCGGAAGAGGACGGGGTCCTGGCCGGGGAGCTTGGTGTTGAGTTCGAGGAAATGGGAGGCTGGACCGCCGAGAGCGAGGCAGCCAACCTCCTGTCGTCCCTGGGCATACCGGAGGACATGCATTACACCATGATGGGGGACCTTGACGGAAAGTCCAAGGTGCGGGTGCTGTTGGCCCAGGCCCTCTTCGGGTCTCCCGACGTCCTGATCATGGACGAGCCCACCAACGACCTTGACTTTGAGACCATTGGCTGGCTGGAGAACTTCCTTGCGAACTATGACAACACGGTGATCGTAGTATCGCACGACAGGCACTTCCTCGACGCGGTCTGCACCAATATATCCGACATTGACTTCGGCAAGATCAACCAGTACTCTGGAAACTACAGCTTCTGGTATGAGTCAAGCCAGCTGGCAGCCAAACAAAGGGCCCAGCAGAACAAGAAGGCCGAAGAGAAGAAGAAGGAGCTGGAAGAGTTCATCCGCAGGTTTTCCGCCAACGTGGCCAAATCCAAGCAGGCGACCAGCAGGAAGAAGATGATCGATAAACTCAACATAGCTGACATCAAGCCGTCGAGCCGCAGGTATCCTGCGATCATTTTCGAGCAGGAGCGCGAAGCGGGGGATCAGATCCTTCACGTGGAGAACCTGTCCAAGAGCATTGACGGAGAGCTCGTTTTCGACAAGGTCGACCTGAACCTGGCCAAGGGAGACAAGGTGGTGCTGCTGTCGAGATCATCCAGGGCGGCGACCGCCTTCTACGAGATCATCACGGGCCATGACAAGCCGGACACGGGCGATTACAAATGGGGCGTGACCACGACCCAGGCCTATCTTCCGGTTGAGAACTCATCCTTCTTTGACAATGACCTCACCCTGGTGGACTGGCTGCGCCAGTATGCCAAGACCGAAGAGGAGCGGGAAGAGGTGAACATAAGGGGCTTTTTGGGAAAGATGATCTTCAGCGGAGACGAGGCCCTCAAGAAGAGCAATGTGCTCTCGGGAGGGGAGAAGGTGCGCTGCATGCTGTCGCGGATGATGATGACCCGTGCCAATGTCCTGCTGATCGACGAGCCGACGAACCACCTGGACCTGGAGTCCATACAGGCCTTCAACAACGCGCTCAAGAACTTCAAGGGTACCGTCATCTTCTCCACGCATGACCACGAGTTCGCCCAGACCGTCGCCAACAGGATCATCGAGATCACCCCAAAAGGAGTGATCGACAGGTACATGACCTTTGACGAATACCTCGAGGACGATTCGATCCGTGAGCTTCGCAACAAGATGTACGCGTGATCGGGAGCCTCATCGGTTCTTTCTCGGGTGGAATTCTTCCATGACCTTTTTTAGGTGTGCGCGATCGACGTGCATGTAGATCTCGGTAGTGGTTATGCTCTCGTGGCCTAGCATTTGCTGGATAGCCCTCAGGTCGGCACCGTTCTGCAAGAGGTGGGTGGCGAAAGAGTGCCTCAGGGTGTGGGGGCTGACCTTCTTTTTCAACCCCGAT
Organism: uncultured Flavobacteriaceae bacterium; assembly: GCA_964489625.1. Lineage (GTDB taxonomy): Bacteria > Bacteroidota > Bacteroidia > Flavobacteriales > Flavobacteriaceae > Lutimonas. The sequence continues at coordinate 11,314 of CAZAZM010000038.1, read as the reverse complement.
TTTTCGACCAGGTCCTTCAGGATCATGAAGACCATGTTACGGCTGATCTGCCTGCCCCGGCGGTTCAGAAAAAGAGTGTCCTCGAACTCTTTGACTGCGGAAATCCCAGACCGCACCAGGTTCCTGTAGTTGTCGATCAGCCGGATGATGTGATCGTTGACCGGTACGAAGCGTTGCTTGTTTCCCTTGCCCGTTACCCGGATGAAGCCTTCTTCGAAAAAGAGGTCTGAGATCTTCAGCTCGATCATCTCAGTGACCCTCAGACCGCAGCTGTACAGGGTCTCGAGCATGGCCCTGTTCCGTTCTCCCTCGGGCGTGCTGCGGTCGATCTGCCCGAACAGCAGGTCGATGTCCTCTTCGGAAAGGGTGTCCGGCAATTTCCTTCCCAGCTTGGGGGATTCGATCAGATCCGTGGGGTTGTCTGAACGGTAGTCTTCGAAGACCAGGTAGTCGAAAAAACTCCTCAGCCCGGAGATCAGACGCGCCTGCGAGCGTGCAGAGACCGAGGAGCTGAGCCGGTAGATGAATTCCCGGACCTCTTCCTCCGAAACCTGGACAGGCGACTTCCTGATGCCCGCTTCCTCGAGAAAGTCGGCAAACTTGCGGATGTCCCGCCCATAGGCCTCAAGGGAATTCTTCGAAAGACCCCTCTCGATCTTGAGGTAATATTTGTAATCGCTCAGCGCCTGCTGCCACTTCATCGCTTTTCTGTATTGCCTGGTCCACAATCGGGAAGAACCCTTCCCCTGATCCGTAAAATTATGCTATTTTTGGGAACCGACTGAATAAATTGACGAAGCATGAGAGTTGTAATCATCAATGGCCCCAACCTGAATCTCCTGGGCAAGCGAGAGCCCGAAGTCTACGGAGACAGGACCTTTGACACCTACTTCGAGGAACTGAAAAGAAAGTATCCCGACGTGGAGCTGGAATACCTTCAATCGAACGTTGAGGGCGAGCTCATCACCATGATCCAGGAGGCAGGATTCTATGCCGACGGGATCATACTTAACGCAGCAGCCTACACGCATACCTCGGTGGGGATCGGCGACGCTGTAAAGGCCGTGCCCTCGCCTGTTGCCGAGGTGCACATCTCCAACGTCTACCAGAGAGAGAGCTTTCGGCACGAATCCTATGTTTCTCCGGGTGCCTGCGGGGTGATCGCGGGTTTCGGCCTCCTTGGATATGAGCTGGCCTTGCTCTCTTTTATCAAGGGTCTCACACGCGGTTGAAATCGGCCCTGGAAAGGGCCTAAACGGACTATTTTATAACAAAAATCAGCTTTTATTCTGGAGCATTTCCTATTTTTACCCTTCCTAAAACTTCATTATGATTCTAGTAGCGGACAGCGGATCGACCAAGACCAATTGGATAGCCATAAACAACAAGGGAGAGACCTATTTCAAAATAGACACCAAGGGATTGAACCCGGCTGTGTTCTCCAGGGAGACCCTATTTGATAGGGTCATCACCAAGAAGGAGCTCTACGACATCAAGGATGAGGTGGAGAAGATCTTCTTCTACGGGGCAGGATGCGGAACCCAGCACGCCGTGAATTACCTGAGAGACGTGTTCAAGGACATTTTCGTCAATGCGGACATCGTGATCCAGGAAGACACGATCGCTGCGGTGAAATCGCTACAGACGAATGAACCCGGGGTGGTATGCATACTTGGAACAGGGTCAAACTGCAGTTTCTACGACGGAAAACAGACCCACCAGAAGATCATTTCGCTGGGTTACATCCTCATGGACGCGGCCAGCGGGAATTTCTACGGAAAGCAGCTGCTGAAGGATTACCAGTACAGGAAGATGCCCAAGGAGATCGCGGAGAAATTCGAGAAGCAGTACGATCTAAGGCCGGACGTGATCAAGGAGAACCTCTACAAGAAGGAGAATCCGAACACCTACCTGGCCGACATAGGGCGTTTTCTCATCGAGAACAAGCAGAGCGACTACGCTCAGAAGATCATCAAGGATGGCTTGAGGTTCTTTGTGGAGAACCAGATCCTGCAGTTTGAGGAGGCTCCAAGGGTCCCCATCTATTTCGTGGGATCGATCGCCCATTTCCTCGCGGAGGAGATCGAGGCAGTGCTGGAAGAATACAATCTCAAATTGGGCAAGATCATCCGTCACCCGATCATCACCCTGGCACAGCACCACGCGAGCCAGCTGGTCTCTGAGTGAGCTCTGGCCTTGACTTATCGAAATCCTAAGCCATTCACTTGACGGCGATGCAGGAGATCTCCACCTGAACTCCCTTCGGAAGCCTTGATACTTCAACCGTTTCGCGCGCGGGAGCGGAAACCGGGTCGAAATAGGAGCCGTATACCTTGTTCACCTTTTGGAAGTCGTTCATGTTGACGATGAAGATGGTTGATTTCACCACGTTCGAAAAATCCATGCCTGCCGCTTTGAGCACAGCCTTCAGGTTTCTCATGACCCTGCGGGTTTCCTTCGAAATGTCCGTCTGGAGCAGGTTGCCCGTTTCCGGATCGATGGCGATCTGGCCTGAGACGTAAAGGGTGTTGCCGTGCAGCACGGCCTGGCTGTAGGGTCCAATGGGTTCAGGAGCTCCCTGTGTTTCGATGATCTGTTTCATGTTGGGGTAATTTTATCAGCTTGACCTAATCTAGCAACTCAAATTACGGCAAAATATTGTGAATTTCCCGATCAAACTGTGACCCAGGTTGCTCAGAAGGGACAAATGATCAGAAGAGCCTCCTGTCGGGCACCCTCCTCTGGTCGTATTTCAGGTCGCTGAGGGCGGAGGATTTGATCCCGATGAAAAAGTAATAGGTCGCACGGTCTCCGAAGGGAACCCAGTTGAAACTGAATCTCCAGCTGTCCAGGTCCCGCTCGAACCTCAACTGGGTATAGGTGATCCCGCTGTTCCTGAAGTCATATCCCGAGGAGAAGCCAACTCTCCATTTCGGCGAGAATTCGAGATTCCCCGAGACTTGCAGGGAATTCGCCGTGATCTCGTCCCGAGCCGCCACGTTGTTGTAGGTCAGGGCATAGCGCAACCTGAGGTCCCAGGGCATGCTGGTTTGATAGAGCTTCGCCTTTTTGACCTTTTCCTCCTCATCCGCATTCACCGACTGACGCCTGTTGGTCAGGCTTTCCCCGAACATGTTGGCTGAGCTGTCATCCGCCGTCGAGCCATCGACATTACCCCCGGACTTTTTTTTCTCCTGAAGCTCCTTGCTGCTGATCGAATAGTTGGCCGTGAAGTTGGCATTGGTTATGCGAAGCAGGCTCCCCCCGTTGTTGATGTTGAATACGTTGATCCTGCTACCGTTGGCGTTGATTGCATAGGGGTCGAAGGAGGCGTTGACGTTGATCCCCAGCTTGTTGTTCAGGAGCTGGGTTCCTGCGGTCATCCGCAAAGGGCTCCAGTTGAGCGAGTCGGCGGCGATGTTGTAGCTCGTGGACAGGTTCAGGTTGTTCAGGAGCTTGACCTTCTTGGGCTCGTCCTCGTCGGGATCCTTTGATGCGACCTTGGCCTCCAGGGTGTTGTTCACCGAGAAGCCGATGCTGTTGGAGAGGCCTGTGGAAGGAGCTCCGTAGACACCTCCCTGAAAGCGCGAGTACTCCCTGATGTCGTCCGGGTCCAGGCTGCCCTGGTACTCGTCGTAGTACTGGCTGAAATCGGGTCGGTAGTTCCAGGAGATGGCCGGTCGCATGACGTGCCTGATCGCCTGCAGCCGACCCTTTTTGAAATTGAGCATGCCGTACAGGGTCGTGCTGGCAGACACCCCGCCGCTGTATTCGCGGTAGCTGTCAAAGCCGTTTATGGTGTCGGTCACCACCTCCTCCAGGTCCTCGTCCCAGTAGCGCTCGATGGTCTTGAAGACCCAGACGTCGCGGTAGTTGATCGAGGGTGCGATGCTGAAGTATTTCAGGGCCTTGGCGCTGGTGCTCATGGCGATGTCATGCCGTATTCCCGATTTTGCGTCCTTGAACATCGCGGAAGACCCGAATTCCTCATCGGTGGTTGTTATGCGGTTCTGGGCATTCATGTTGTAGGTCACCCCGATGTTCTGGATCGGGTTCTTCTTGGACCCGACCTTGGGCGCAAAGGGATACACCCTGTCCATGTTGACCACAAGGGAGGGCAGGTTCATGTCTATGCTCTCCGTGTTGGTGTTCTGGGTATGGGTGAGAGACGCGTTCATGTTGAAAGGGGTGCCCACGAACTTCTTGTAGTAGGAGACCGAAGAGGCAAAGGTGTTGACCAGGTAGAAGGGGGAGCTGGACTCGTTGATCGACTCCTGGAAGAAGCTGCTGCTCCCGAAGTTGACCGAGGCCGAAAACCTGGAGTTGGGATTGGCCTGTGCCGCCTGGCTGTGCGACCAGCGTATGAAGAAATTGGTTGCCTTGCTGTAATCCGGGAATCCCTTTTGGCTGTTGATCAGGTTCTCGAAGCGAAAGCTGAAGCTCCCGGTGAAGCGATAGCGCAGGGCGTAGCTGGATTCGGTCCGGATCCCCCAGCTCCCGTTGGTGTAGATGTCCCCAAGTATCGCCAGGTCCACGTAATCGTTTATGGAAAAATAATAGCCCCCGTTCTGCAGGAAGTATCCCTGTCGGTTGTTCTGGCCCCAGGTGGGTATCAGGAAGCCCGAAGCCGTTCCGCTGGTGATCGGCGAGTAGAAGAAGGGAAGGAACAGGGGGGTGGGCACGTCTGCGATCACCAGGTTGCTCATGCCCCCGACGATCTTGCTGTTCGGCACGACCTTGATGTTCGAGGTCTGGATGTAGTAATCGGGCTTCTCTTTCTGCGAGGTCGTGAACCTTGCCTTGTTGATATAGAAGGTGGAGTCATTCTCCTTCTTGGTCATGTCCCCGGTGATGATCATTCCCTGCTGCTCGGTCTTTGAATTGTAGATGATGGCCTTCTCGGTTTCAAAGTTGTAGAGCAGGGAGTCCTGGGTCGACTCCTGGTTGCCCTGCTTGAACTCGGGTCGCTGGATATAGGTGCCCGCGCTATCGAATATCCCCGTGGCGATGGCCAGGTTGTTCTTGTAGTCTATGATGATCTTTCCTGCCTTGAGCTCGATGTCCTGGTAGTAGAGTTCGGCCTCGTTGTACAGCGTTGCGGTCTGGGTGCGAAAATCATTCGAAAAATAGTCTTTGGACCGGTGGATGATGTTGTCTTCGAGGTATTCCCGGGTCAGGGGGAGACTGTCTGTCCTGGCGGTGTCCTGTGCCACGGCACCAAGGGGAATGTCAGTAGTTTCCCTCAGGCTGTCCCTGCTTTTCAATTGGACTTCAGCATTGCTTTCCCGCTGCTCAATTTGCCCTGAAACCTGTTGATTTCCAAAAACAAATAATAAGATCAAGAAAAGGATGTATCTTAAATTTGTATACAATACGATAAATGCTATTTTTGTATGAAAATGCCAATTTTTTAAAGATACAAACTTACATATATTTTTTCACTGGCATACATTAAAGGAGGAATTTTAGACGAGTGAAAGCTATGGTGTTTAAAGGGAAAAGGAAAGATTGTTCTTTAGGTTTCGCACTCTTTTTAAGCTTGTTTTTCGCGCTCGCGGGGCCCTGCTTTTCGCAACGGAAGGAAAGCTTTACAGTGGTGCTTGACGCAGGGCACGGCGGCAAGGATCCGGGACGACCTGCCAAGAACTACAGCGAGAAGGAAATCGCCCTTAAAATTGTACTTGAGCTGGGCAGGAAACTGGAGGCGCTGCAGGACGTCAAGGTGGTTTACACCCGCAAGACGGACGTTTTTCTCGAGCTCAAGGAGCGGGGAAGGATCGCCAATGATGCGGACGCCGACCTGTTTGTCTCCGTTCATTGCAATGCATTCCACACCCAGGTGGACGGAACCGAGACCTATGTGCTCGGGCTGCATGCCAATCAGCAGAACTTTGAGGTGGCCAAGCAGGAGAACTCGGTGATCTTCCTGGAGGACAATTACCTGGAGACCTACGAGGGCTTCGACCCGAATTCCCCGGAGGCGGTGATCGGGCTTACCCTGATGCAGGAGGAGTTCCTGGACCAGAGCCTGATGCTGGCAAGCAACATCCAGACCAATTTCAAAAACGACTTAAAAAGGAAGGACAGGGGAGTGAAGCAGGCCGGTTTTGTGGTACTTCATCAGACCTACATGCCCAGCGTGCTCATCGAGACCGGATTCATCACCAACCAGCAGGAAGGGGCCTACCTGAACTCCAAGGCCGGACAGCAAAAGGTGGCCAACGCGATCTTTGAAGCGATCAGGGCCTACAAGATGCACTACGACGAGAACCTGGTGGTGGAGGTCGTTCCTCCACCGGTCGAGAAACCTGAAGCCAGGGTCTTCCCGGGTGTGGACTTCAAGGTCCAGATCGCCTCAGGGGCCCGAAAGCTGGACCTGAAGCCCTATAACTTCAAAGGCCTCAAGGGAGTCGACATGGAAAAGATCGGCAAGCACTACAAGTACTACTACGGAAAAAGCTCCGACTACAACGAAATTCTCGCTCTCCGCGAAGAGGCGCGCAAAGCAGGCTACAAGTCCGCTTTTGTCGTGGCCTTCAGGGATGACGTCAGGGTGTCGGTTGCGGAAGTAATTGAGTGAACCCTCCAGAAAAGAGGGAAAGCCACAGAAATATTTAGTAATATTGCTGTACTAAATGCCACGATTTGAAAGTTTCAAGAGAGTTTAAGACAGGAGTGGTCGCCATAGTCATCCTGGCGCTGTTCATCTGGGGCTACAATTTTCTGAAGGACGTCAGCCTGGTCGACCGCAGCAGAGTGTTGTATGCGGAATACGACAATGTGCAGGGACTGGCGCCAAAGAGCCCGATCACCATCAACGGCCTCAAGGTGGGAACGGTTTCGAACATCAGCTTTCACCCGGAAAAGAAGGGGGTCCTTGTGGCGCACCTTCAGCTTGACAATGACATCGAGTTCTCGGTCAACAGCATTGCACAGATCTATGCGCCTGACTTTATCAGCGGCAAATCACTTAAGATCAATCTTGTAATTGATGGAGGCCCCATAGCCAAGAACGGTGACACGCTCAAGGGAGAGGTGGACTCCGGCATCATGGGCATGATCAACGAGCAGATAGCACCCCTGCAGGTCAAGGTGGAAAGCTTTGTGGTTCACACGGATTCCGTGATGCAGAGCATTGATCGGCTGATGGACGAAGAGAACCAGCAGAACATAAAGCAGTCCCTGAAGAGCATCAACGGCATACTCGCAGACTTCAAGAGGACCTCGGACTATGTGGAGACCCTCATGACCGAGGGAGGCAAAATGGACAGCATCATAGAGAATACCGGACATACATTGGACAACCTGGCGGCGATCTCGGATTCCATCCGGGCTGCGGACCTGGGCTCGACGGTTACCCAGCTGCAGGCGACCCTCCACAATTTCAATTCGGTTCTCGACAGCCTGAGGCAGGGAGACGGGACCATGGGCAAACTGCTCAAGGACGACGCGCTCTACACCAACCTGGAGAATGCCTCCAAGGAGCTTGAGGAACTGCTGCGGGAGATGAAGGAGCATCCCAAGCGCTTCGTTCACTTCTCCGTGTTCGGGAAAAAGGAGAAACCCTACGTGGAACCCGAGCCCTAGGCAGTTGATAACTTGTAATAAGTTCGTATTTCGGCCTCTGTCAAGATGAGTATTTTTATCATCGACTAAACAAAACCAAAGAACGGGATGTCTGTTGTTCCAAACATTGTATTCGCCCTGATCCTGGCTGCCGGGATAGGATTCTTTGCCAGAAACATAGCTAAACTCAAAAGAAACATTGGCCTGGGAAAGGACTCGGGAAGGAATGACAGGCCTGGAGAGCGATGGAGGAACATGACCCGGGTGGCCCTTGGCCAGGGAAAGATGGTGAGCAGGCCCGTGGCCGGGATCCTTCACATCCTGGTCTACATCGGCTTTGTGATCATCAACATCGAAGTGCTCGAGATCCTCATCGACGGCCTCTTTGGAACGCACAGGATCTTTGCTTTCGCCGGGGGGTTTTACGATTTTCTTATCGGCTCCTTTGAGATCCTGGCCCTGCTGGTGCTGGTTTCTGTAATCGTCTTTTGGATTCGCAGGATGATCCTGCGGATACCCAGGTTCTGGAACAAGGAGATGACCCGGTGGCCGAAGAATGACGCATTGAACATCCTGTATTTCGAGATGGTCCTGATGCTGCTCTTCCTGCTTATGAATGCAGCCGACTATGGTCTGCAGCAGATGGGGGCCATTCATTACGTGCAGGCCGGAAGCTTTCCGGTGAGCTCCTGGATCGCCGGGCTGCTGCCCGAGAATGAGCTGACCCTTTACTACCTGGAACGTGGCGCCTGGTGGCTTCACATCATTGGCATCCTGATCTTTCTGAACTACCTCTACTATTCGAAGCACCTGCACATCCTTCTGGCCTTTCCGAACACCTATTATGCGAACCTGGACCCGCAGGGGAAGTTCGACAACCTGGATTCGGTCACAAAGGAGGTGAAACTGATGATGGACCCGGACGCCGATCCCTATGCGGCCCCTACTGAAACAGAGGAGGCACCGGAGAAGTTCGGGGCAAGCGACGTGACAGACCTCACCCGTATACAGCTTCTCAATGCATATACCTGCACGGAGTGCGGGCGTTGCACCTCCTCCTGTCCGGCGAACCTGACAGGGAAGGAGCTGTCACCCAGGGCCATCATGATGAAGACACGCGACCGGTTGGAGGAGGTCAGCGATTTCATCGACAGCGAAGGGGAGCAGAAGTTCAGGGAGGAAGGAGACGGCAAATCGCTCATGGACTATATAAGCCCTGAGGAAATTTGGGCCTGCACGAGTTGCAATGCCTGCGTGACAGAATGCCCGGTGGACATCGACCCGCTTTCGATCATCATCGACCTGAGGCGCTTCCTGGTCATGGAGAATTCCCAGGCGCCGCAGGAGCTGAACATGATGATGACGAACATAGAGAACAACGGTGCTCCCTGGCAGTACAGCCAAATGGATCGACTGAACTGGAAGGACGAGTGAAGGCCCGGAATGGGAAAGAGAAAAGAAGCAAGAAATTTTAAAAATTTTAGACTAACTTAGTATGGTAATACCGACGATGGCAGAAAAGATGGCCGAGGGCAAAATGCCGGAGGTCCTGTTCTGGGTGGGATGCGCGGGAAGCTTTGACGATCGCGCAAAAAGGATCACCAAGGCGTTTTCCCGCATACTGATCGATGCCGGAGTCGATTTTGCGGTACTCGGAACCGAGGAAAGCTGTACGGGAGATCCGGCCAAGAGAGCCGGGAACGAATTTCTCTTTCAGATGCAGGCCATGACCAACATAGAGATCATGAACGCCTACGAGGTGAAAAAGATCGTGACCACCTGCCCGCATTGCTTCAATACCCTCAAGAACGAGTATCCCGGACTGGGGGGAAATTACGAGGTGTTGCACCATACGGAGTTTCTCAATGCCCTGATCCGTGACGGAAGACTGAAGGTCAAGGGGGGTGAGTACAGCGGAAAGAGGATCACTTTTCATGATCCCTGCTACCTGGGAAGGGCCAACGGAGTGTACGAGGCCCCGCGTGAATTGATCGAAAAGCTGGATGCCGAGCTGGTTGAGATGAAGCGATGCAAGTCTAACGGCCTGTGCTGCGGCGCCGGGGGAGCCCAGATGTTCAAGGATGCCGAGAAGGGAGACAAGGAGATCTTCGTGGAACGCACCGAGGAGGCACTGGAGGTGAAGCCCGGGATCATTGCAACGGGTTGCCCGTTCTGCAATACCATGATGACCGATGGGATCAAGAACAAGGAGAAGGAAGGAGAAGTCAAGGTACTCGACATCGCGGAGCTGATCGCTGCCGCACGGGACCTGTAACTGTTGAATCAAGATATGCCATTTGTGAGAGACAAGAATCTAGTTAACGTCTACGAAGAGCTTGACAAGGCCAACGGCACGATCAAGAATCTCTCTACTGCGCTCAAGGACGAGGAGGAGAACAACTCCCTGCTGAAGAAGCACAGGATCATCCTGGGCGTGGCCTGCCTGGTCTTTCTCATACTCTTCCTGTGGTCCTTTCTTCCCAAATCCAAGCAGTACAAGGAAGAGTACCTGATCAAGAACAACCTCAGCCTCATAGACACGGATTCCCTGCACAAGATCCAGAGAAAGGCGAAGCAGGTCGTTATGGCCGATTCGGCGCGAATCACCCTGAGTGACATGAGCATCGTCTACAGCATACAGATCGGGGCCTACACGAATTTCAATTCGGGCCTGATCTCCAAGGACATCACCCAGCTGGAGGAGTTCGAGGAAAACGGCTTCAACAAGTTCGCCGTGGGCAAGTTCACCACCTACAAGGAGGCGGTTGCCCTGCGTGATGACTTGCGACGTCTGGGTTTCAACGACTGCTTCATCATTGCCAAATCCTATGGCATACCGGTCAACATCGAGGAGGCCCTGCAACTGAGCGGGGAAAAATGGATAAGGGGAACCAGCAATTAATCACTCGGTTTTGGCGAATCTGAAATCCTGGGTCAGTGCGGCCCGACTCCGCACCCTTCCGCTTTCCATCTCAGGTATCATAGTGGGCTCTTCCATAGCGGCCTCCAGGGGTTATTTCGACCTTACGATATTCCTTTTGGCCCTCCTGACAACGGTGGGCTTCCAGATCATCTCAAACTTCGCCAATGACTACGGGGACGGGGTCAAGGGCACCGACAACGAGCATCGCGTGGGCCCCTCCCGGGCCATTCAGAGCGGGGAGATCAGTCCTATGGAGATGAAGAGGGGAATCGTGCTCACCTCTGTGGTGACGGTGCTGATCGCCCTGGCGCTGATCTATGCCTCCTTTGGTTCGGAGCACATTTTCTATGCACTCTTGTTCATTGCGCTGGGCGCGGCGAGCATCGCTGCCGCCATCAAATACACGGTTGGGGAGAATGCCTATGGCTACAGTGGACTGGGGGACCTGTACGTCTTCCTCTTCTTTGGGCTTCTCAGCGTCTGCGGCTCCTACTTCTTATATGCCAAATCCATCGACTATACCGTATTCCTGCCCGCCTTCTCCGTGGGGCTCCTGAGCGTGGGTGTGTTGAACCTGAACAACATGAGGGACCGGGAGTCCGACGAGCGATCGGGAAAGATCACGCTGGTGGTGCGGATCGGCGGGGAGTTTGCCCGCTACTACCACTACTACCTTATCGTGGGCTCCCTGCTCTTTGCGCTGATGTATGTGTCCCTGCGGTACAGGTCGGTCTATCAGTTTCTTTTTTTGATCGCCTATATCCCATTGTTTGCGCATCTCTTCAGGGTATACAGGACCAAAGATCCGAAACAGCTGGATCCGGA
>CAZAZM010000037.1:0-25175 GCA_964489625.1 uncultured Flavobacteriaceae bacterium | reverse complement strand
AGGCTTCCGCGAGTGACAGGCTTCAAAACTTAGGGCAAAAAAAAAGCAACCCGGCATGGGTTGCTCTTCAAGATTCAATCTTTTCCTTACAGGGCAGCAACGTGGCTGGCCAGTTTCGACTTCAAATTGGCAGCCTTGTTTCTGTGGATGATATTCTTCTTGGCTAACCTGTCGATCATGGAAACCACACTTGGGAACATCTCCTCAGCCTCCTTCTTGCCCTCCACCGACTTCAGTTTCTTGATCGCGTTTCGGGTGGTCTTGTGCTGGTACTTGTTCCTCAAATGCTTGGCCTCATTGCTTCTGATTCTCTTCAGGGCCGATTTGTGATTTGCCATAGTAATATAACTTAGTTCTGTTAACTTGTAGCCCGTAGGGGAATCGAACCCCTCTTACCAGGATGAAAACCTGGCGTCCTAGCCGATAGACGAACGGGCCATCGTTTGCTTTTATTAATTAAAGCGAGTGCAAAAATAATACAAAAATTAAACTCTGCAAGGACTTTTAATTTTTTTTCGCAAAAATTTTAATAGGCCTTGGCAAAGATCACCCTTCTCTCCGAAGGCTTGCCGGTCAGCACGCATACTCCCGGTTCTCCGGGGTCTCCCAGGGGGATGCAGCGTATCGTCGCCTTGGTCCTGGCCTTGATCTCCTCCTCGGTTTCAGCGGTCCCGTCCCAATGCGCTGAGAGGAACCCTCCCTTGGATTCAAGCACCTGACTGAATTCCTCGAAGGTGTCTACGCTGGTGATCATGTCATCCCGGTATCGAAGGGCCCTGCTGAACAGGTTCTCCTGGATCTCCTCGAGCAGTGAGCCTACTTTTTCGGCGAGCTCCTCCTGCGACACCACCATCTTCTCAAGGGTGTCCCGTCGGGCAAGCTCGGCCGTGTTGTTATCGAGATCCCTGGGGCCAATGGCCAACCTCAGCGGAACCCCCTTCAGCTCATATTCTGCGAATTTCCATCCCGGCTTGTGGGTGGTCCTGTTGTCGTACTTGACCGAGATCCCGGCAGCCCTGAGCGGTGCCAGGAGCTCAGCGACCCTCTTGTCGATCACCTCGAGCTGTTCCATGGATTTGTAGATGGGCACGATCACCAGCTGGATCGGAGCCAGCCTGGGTGGAATCACCAGTCCCTGGTCGTCACTGTGCGACATGACCAAAGCTCCCATGAGCCTGGTGGACACCCCCCAGGAAGTAGCCCATACATAATCGAGCTTGCCCTCGCTGGTCGTGAACTTCACGTCGAAGGCCCTGGCAAAATTCTGACCCAGGAAATGGGAGGTTCCGGCCTGGAGGGCCTTCCCGTCCTGCATGATCGCCTCGATGGTATAGGTCTCGAGCGCCCCTGCAAAGCGTTCGCTGGCCGTCTTGGTCCCCCTGATCACGGGCATGGCCATGAAGCGCTCGGCGAATTCGGCATATACGCCCTGCATCCGCTCTGCCTCCTCAATAGCCTCTTCTTTCGTCGCGTGAGCCGTATGCCCTTCCTGCCAGAGGAATTCCGCCGTTCTCAGGAACAATCGGGTTCTCATCTCCCAACGCATCACGTTCGCCCACTGGTTGATCAGCAAGGGAAGGTCACGATAGGACTGTATCCATTTGCGATAGGAGTCCCAGATAATGGTTTCCGAAGTGGGCCTTATGATCAACTCTTCCTCCAGCTTTGCGCTCTCATCCACCACGATGCCCTTGCCCTCTTCGTCATTCTTAAGTCGGTAATGGGTCACAACGGCGCATTCCTTGGCGAAGCCGTCAACGTGACTGGCCTCCTTGCTGAAATAGGATTTGGGAATCAGCAGGGGGAAATAGGCGTTCTCGTGGCCGGTCTCCTTGAACATCCTGTCGAGCTCGGCCTGCATCTTCTCCCATATGGCATAACCATAGGGTTTGATCACCATCATTCCCCGCACGCCGGAGTTCTCTGCGAGGTCAGCTTTGACGACCAGCTCATTGTACCATTTGGAATAATCTTCGGCTCTACTCGTCAATTTGCTACCCATGAAAAACTATTTTTGGCATAAATATTGTAATATTCCTATCTGAAACTCAAAATCAGGTTGCAAATCTAGCTTTTTTTTGGCTTCCAACCATAAAATTAAGGCACTATGAAAAACTTTACCCACCCACGAAACACATTGTTTACAAGCATATCCCTCATTTTGCTCCTGGGAGTTTTCTCATCGTGCAGCTCTTCCAAGAACAGCCACTATTCAGATGACGGGATCTATGGCAGAACGGACTCTCCTGAGAAGGAAGAAGTGGTCATGGTCAGGGATACCCGCAGCGATTACTACCAGAATTATTTTGCCGGAGAGAAGGAGTACCATGAAGAGATCTTCACCGACATAGACTCCTACAAGGGTTACCAGGACTCGGATACGGTTTACGTGGACGAAGGCTATGTGGATGGAAATCCGCCCTGGGAATACTCCAACAGCAAGGTCACCGTGAACATCGGCCTCGGTTTCGGAGGCGGATGGGGATGGGGCTATGGCTGGGGCTACCCATATTATAATTGGGGCTGGGGCTATCCAGGTTGGGCCTATGGCTGGAATTATCCCTATTATGGCTGGGGCTGGGGTGCCGGTTGGGGCTGGACCTATCCAGGCTGGGGCTGGGGTCCGGGCTGGGGTTATCCCGGTTGGGGCTGGGGTCCGGGCTGGGGATATTATCCTCCCTACCACGGTTCGTACACCTACGGCAAGCGCTATGCACATAACACGGGTCGTCTGAACACCCGAAACATCTACAATGAGAGTTCTCTGAGCTCGAGATACAACCGCAGCTCATCGAATTTCGACCGCAGGGTAGCCTCGAACTACAGCCGGGGAAGGTATCCCAGTTCTGCGGACAAGTCCGCAAGATCTTATGACAGGTCCTCCAGGGCAGGAACTTCGCGTAGCAATCCCAGCTACAATCGCTCTGCGAACGGGAAGTACGATCGTTCCACGAACAGGGGCTACAATTCCAGAAGTTACGGCAGGCCCTCGTCCGGTGTTCGTTCCTCCTCGGGAATGAGCAGAGGCGGAGGAATGAGCCGAAGCTCGGGAAGAAGGAATATGTCCTATATCGACCTTGACAACACTCCTTATGGCTCCAACAAGACCTTTATCAAAAGGGGAAGCACTGTAAAGAGAGCATCGGGTGACAGCAGGATCTCCTACAGCAAGGCCAGGAGCAATCCCAATTACCAGAGAACCGTCAGGACGAACCCTGCGGTTTCGGGGAACAGCTCAGGAAGCTACCGGTCCGGAACGCCTGGAAACATAGGCAGAAGCTCTGGCAGGAGTTCCGGCAATGCCTATAAGAGCTCGGGCAGGTCTTCGGGAACTTATTCCAGGTCCAGCTCTGGCAGCTCGATGAGATCCTCAGGCGGTGGATCGAGGTCTTCTGCCCCATCCAGATCGGGTGGAGTAGGTCGATCTTCAAGCCGAAACCGATAATCCCAAAAATCAACTTGTTATGAAATCTAAGCTGACACTGGCTCTTATTTTGGCCTGCAATCTATCCATGCTCTCTCAAGTGCTGAGCTATACTGACCAGGCCGTGCTCTTCTCTTCGGAAGACCCTTTGGGAACTGCCCGCTACATGGGAATGAGCGGGGCTTTCGGAGCCCTGGGAAATGACATCACCTCCGCGGAGTTCAACCCGGCGGCGATCGCGGTCTACAACGGAAGCGAATTCAGCTCCTCCGTGGCCTACAGGGACAGCCAGATCAACTCCTCCTTTTACGGCAACACCATCGGCAACCAGGACGATTATTTCAGGTTCTCGCAGATCGGAGGCGTTTCCTCCTGGGACACCTTTGGGAATCCGGACATCTATAAATTCGCCGTTGGGTTCAATTATTCGGTCATCAAGGATTACAACAAGAATTTCCTGGCCCAGGGCAACAGCGGGGTAGCCGAGTTCGTCGACGACCCCTTCCTGAACTATGATGATGATCCGAACAACGACGTGTTCTACACCAATGTGGAAGACCAGTATTTCGCAAACTATGTCTCAGGGATCAACGATCGCTTCACCTTCAGTTTCGGAACCCTCTACAAGGAGCGTTTCTACCTGGGTGCCTCCATGGCCTTTCACCATATCGACTTCTACCAGAACACGGTCTACGAGGAATTGAACAATGACGGCAGCGGCGACTTCCTGGACGCCTACAACAACCAGACCCTGTCAACCTATGGAAACGGGTTCAACTTCGGCATCGGCACCATAATCCTGCCCACCGACAACCTGAGGGTCGGACTGTCCTATCAGTCACCGATTTGGTACAACCTGTCGGAGAGATACAACGAGTACCTGGACATCATCTTGTCCAATACAAGCGACGTCTACGTGGAGAACTATGATCCCAACTACTATGACTACCAGCTGAGGACGCCGAGCAAATTCAACGGAAGCCTGGCCTATGTGTTCGGCTCCGTCGGACTGATCAGCTTTGACTACATTTACCAGAACTTCAGAAACACGAGGCTGCAGCCTTCGAGCGCCTTCATCGATGAGAACCAGGACCTCAGCTCCGGGTTGAACAACACCTCGACGTTCAAGTTGGGAACAGAGTGGAGATTCGGCATGATCAGCCTGAGGGGCGGTTACAGAATGGTCCAGTCTCCCTATAAGAACGCTGAAAGCTCCTTCGACCTCACCGGGTATTCAGTGGGCCTGGGCCTTCGCTTCTCCAGGAATTTCGGCCTGGATTTCGCCTATGACCGTTCCACCTATGACGACCAGTACAGGTTCCTCAACATCCCGGGGGTACAACCGGCCGCGCTGGAAGTCACCAACTCAAGGTTCGTCTCGACGCTTCTCCTGAGTTTTTAGCGGGCATTTGCGGTAAAGCGAGAAATGAGTACATTTATCCCGCATACGATGACTCATGACTAAGCCAAATCCAAAACCCAAGAACCCGGAACTGAAAAGCACTGAAGAAGAGATCGACCTGGGCCATTTGTTCTATGTCATTGGCAAGGGAATCTCTTCGGCCTTCGCATGGCTGGGAAATCTCCTGCTCGGCATCTGGGACATATTCATTTCCTTCTTGCTCCTGATCCGATCCAATTTCAAGGCCTTGATGGCGGCGGCACTGCTCGGCGGCCTTATCGGAGGAGTCTACGAGTACGGATTCAGAGCCAGGCAGTACGAAAGCTCCATGACCCTGCAGCCCAACTTCGGCTCCTCTGTTCAGCTCTACAAGAACATTGACCTTTACCAGAGCTTGATAGAGCAGGAGGATTACGACAGGCTGATGGAGAACCTGAAGATCAGCGAGGCCGAGGCCCGAAGCCTGAAGAGGATCGAGGTCGAACCCTATGAGAACGAGAATCAGGCCCTGCTTTCCTATAAGGATTTTGTGCAAAGCCTGGATTCGCTCACCTTCGACCTGATCAGTTACGAGGAGTTTTCAAAGGCCCAGCCGGCAGAGTCATTCAAATACCACATTGTCTCGGTATGGTCTGTGGATCGATTCGTGTTCGAAAAATTGGAACGCCCCATCATCGGCTCCATCGTCAACAACAGTTACTACGACAAGGTCAAATCAAACGCCAATGAAAACCTGTTGAGCAAGAAAAAGGCCCTGGAAGGATCCCTTGCGGAGCTCGATTCCCTGAGAAGCATCTACAAGAAAGTGATGATCGCAGAAAGTCAGAGGGAGAATTCGGGCACCAATATCTACCTTGCCGAACTCAATGCGAGCAACAAGGAGGTATTGGTATTTGACAAATACATGTCTTTGAACGAGGAACTCTTCGAAGTCAACAACAGGTTAACGGAACAAAAGGAGGTCATCAACATCGTATCCAGCTTCAATCCCGTGGGCATGAAGGCAAATGACTGGTACAGGAATTACGCCGTCCTCGGGCTGCTTGCCGGGTTCTTCCTCGTTTTTGCATGGATTCAGCTGGTGAGGATCGATCACTATCTGCAAAATGTAGAGAAGGCCCGAAGGGGCTGAAACCGCGCATCTCGACCTAGATAGAGCAAAGGTGAGCAAAACTGTTTTCAAAAACACCTTTCATTATGGGGCAGTTCAACTGCTGTCCTACGGCATTCCCCTGCTCCTGGTCCCCTACATTTCAAGAACCGTTGGCATTGAGCGCTACGGGATCACAGAATTCTCCCTGGAGATCGCCCTGTTTTTCGGTGCCATCCTGCTCTTTGGCTATGACTTCACCATGTCGAGGAGGCTCAGCCAGGAACGAAATGACCGGAAGAGCGTCAATGAGCTCTTCTGGAACGTATTCTATTCCAGGATTCTGATGGGATCCATCCTCCTTCCCCTGTTTGCCCTGGCCGGCAGGATCTTTCTAAGCGAGTTGTTCACGGTTGAGATACTGGGGTATTGCGCCCTTTTCGTGGCATCCAGGATCTTTTCCTCCTGGTGGTTTTACCAGGGACTGGAGAAGATCAAATGGATCTCCTGGGGCAATCTTCTCGCCAAAATCCTGCTGCTGCTCATGGTGCTGCTCCTGGTCAGGGAAAAAGAGGACTACCCACTTGTCGTCCTGGGCTACGGGCTTTCTCAATTCACGGTTAACCTGCTGGCCTGGGCTTCTATCATCCGTACCGAGAAGCTGAGGCCCATAGGGCTCGTGAGCAAGGATGTCATCGATTTGATCGCGTCCTCCTTCTTTGTATTTCTCAATGAATTCTCCATAATTGGCTTTGGTGCCTTGAATCTTTTCCTGGTCAAGGAATACCTCTCACCCAAAGAATTGGGCATTTACGCCTCGGCCATGAAAGTGGTGCTGATCAGCCAGAACCTGGTGATACAGTCCCTTTCAAAGTCGCTTTTTCCGAATCTTGCCTATGCCTTGAGGAACAACAGGGAAAGCTACCTGGCCAGGCTGAAGGAATTTCGACTGTATCTCGGCGCATTCCTTCTGGCACTGGGCTTCGGCATACTCCTTTTCAGGGAGGTAATCGTGCTTCTGCTTTTCGGGAAAGGTTACAGTGAAGTAGCTCCCTATTTGGTTTATACGGCATTTCTTCCTTTCTTTAAGGGAATGACCAATATCCACGGTTGGCAGGGTCTGTATGTGATCGGCAGGGAGAAGACCATGGCGGGGATATCGCTGTCCGTTGGCATCGCTTCTCTTGCCCTGCTCCTGTTGGTGATCCCGGGATATGGAGTCGAGGGAGTTCTCACCGTGAGAAACCTGCACGAGCTGCTTCTGGCGGTGATAACGGCAATCTATTTCAACAGGATATGGAAAAAAGGCGGTATCTGATATCCTATCTGTGGATCATGAGTCTCCTGATCCTGCCACTTTCCAGCCTTCCCAACAGGATGCTGCTGGGTGTGTTGCTGCTTTGGTTTCTCATTCGCAAGGGTTACAGGTCCCCGGGTATCAGTCATTTTAAGTTCTTCGTGGGAATGGCCCTGGTCCTTGTCGCCCTCAGCGGAGTTGCCAACAAGATCCTTGCAAAAGAGCTGCTGCTAGCGCTGAGCATACCGGCACAGGCTTTGTTCCTCATCATGGTCCGCCCCGGTTCCGCCGGGTTCAGAAAAGGGTTTCACGCTGCTGTCGTCACTATCCTGTTTCTGCTCTTGTCTGGCATCGCCCGAGACATTTTCACAACAGGATTTGACGAATATTTTTCCAGGGACCAGTGGTGGAACCTTTGGCATTACGAGAGTTTTACGGCCCCGCTATCCCTTCACCCGACCTATTTGAGCCTGTTCCTGCTGACGGGAGTGGTGATGCTGCTTTTCGGATCTGCCGGGCCCGGCCTGAAGAAGGAGCTGTCGGCAAGCGGCCTGGCCCTTTTCGGGGCCTACCTCCTGGGTCTCTGGCTGAGCGCCTCCAAGGTCTCCTTGATCGCGCTTCTGATGATCCTGTTCTTATTCCTCATGTTGACCCGATCATCCGGCAGGCGATCCCTTGCCTTTGCAGTGCTTATCGTCATCGCCTTGCTGGCCCCGTGGGCTTCCCCCCCGGTCCGTCACAGGCTCACCCACGAGCTCAGTACAGCACTGCAGCCCTTGCCCACCGACACCCCCAGCCGCTTCAGTGAGCGCAGGGCCCTTTGGAAGTCCTCCCTGACCGAAATGGACCGCCATCCCCTGATCGGAACGAGCTTCAGGGGAATCAGCTCCAGGCAGGCCATCTATCCCAGGGCAAAGTTCTTTTATACGCCCCTGGAAGAACCCATGAACGCACACAACAACTTCTTGGAGACGGGTCTTCGCTATGGGCTCGTTTTTGGAATACTTTTGCTCTTATCCACTATATTTGGACTCTATAGGGCAACCCGTAAAGGATCATTTGAGGTCCTTGGTCTCTTGCTTGTCTTTCTGATCGTTTCGATGACGGAGAGTTTTCTGTTTCGCGAGCAAGGACTCTCCCTGACGGCACTGTTGCTTCTTTTTTTCTATTTGACCGAAAATGAAGGAAATCTTTGAATACAACCTCGGATCGATCGCCCTGAGCGCCTGCTATGTCATGGCCAGCCTGTTCCTGCTCGCCTTCCTCCTGTCAAAGAAGTCCCGAATCCGAAAGAATGACTTCATCGCCCTTGCCTTTAGCTTTGCAGTGATGATGGGCTTTTTCCTCCTGAACCATCTGCTTCGGTTCAAGACCCTTCCGCCCGACTCCTCCTTTTACGCCGACATCGTTCGCGACTTCTGGAAACACTATGATTCCTGGTCGGCCGGGGTGAAGCTTTACGCCATCATCAATTTCATCCCCATCCAGATGAGCCTCAGTCATCCCGTGGTCCTGGTCGTGATACACGTTTTCTTCTACCTGGCGGGGGTAATTCTGCTGGGAAGGGGACTCGCCGTCTACTCCGCCTTCCACGGAAGAAAGCTGCCGAAAGACTTTTTCGGGCTCCTGCTGACGCTGGCGTCCATCTACCCTGCGGCCCTCATCGTGGTGCCCAGCCTACTGAGGGAAGGTAGCATGTTCTTCTTCCTGGGATTGAGCACCTACCTGCTGGTTGTGATCAGGTATTCGGATGGCAGGCCCGCAAGGGGCAGAATGATCCTGTTCTTCGTCTCACTTTCCCTGTTGACCCTGATTCGACCCATAGGCGGGGTGAGCTACATCCTGGCCATGCTGACTGTTCATTTCCTCGACCTTTGGAAGAAAAACAAGCTGAAGGCCATCCTCAAAACGGTCTTCCCCGCTGCGATCGGGCTGTGGATAATCAACCGGATCGCCGACGCCTTCTACGACATGCAGTTCAGTCCGAACTGGCTCGGCCGCTACCGGGCTTCCCATGCCGAGCTGTTTCAAACCGAGGCCTACGGGACCGACCTCCCGTGGGACGGCTGGATCAACGTTTTTAAAAGCACCTTTCTGCTGTTCTTTCAATACCTGCTTTCTCCCCTGCCCCTGATCATAGACCGGCAGGTGATGCTTGAAAAGACCATCCCTCTGGTGGATGCCCTGTTTCTGCTACTTTGCCTCATACCCCTGGTCTATGCCCTGAGGGAGCGGACTTACAGGAGGATCTTTGTCTTTGCCCTGGTGCTTCTCCTGGTCTCGGCACTTTTCGAAACGCATATCAGCGGCTCCTACAGACACCGAATGAATGGAATTGTCCTCCTTTTGCCCCTGGTGGCGCTCGGACTGAACAACCTGTTGGCCGACCTGAGCAAGGCCGCATTAAAACTCGTACCTGATGCAAAGCCCGGCCCCTAAGCTCGAAGTGCTGATCTCCGCCATGGACATCCGGAGCGAGGAACAGTTGCCCCCTGTGGCAGGGCAGGTCCTCTCCGAGGGCTGTAAGGGCCTGGTCATCAACCAGGCAAAAAGGCCTCCGGCATTTGAGACGCGTTCAAAGAACCTGAGGGTCTTCCATCTTGAGGAGCGAGGGATCTCCAGGAGCCGCAACAGGGCCCTGGACCATGCCCTGGGGGACCTGCTTTTGCTGACCGACGATGACGTAGAGCTGCTGGATGGTTTTTCAAGGAAGATTGCAGAAGCCTTTGAAAGAAATCCTGAAGCGGACATGATCACCTTCCAGTCCCTGAACCAGAGAGGCGAAAAGAGAAAGGCCTATTCGGACAGATCCTTTCGGCACAACCTGAGGAGCCTGATGCGCGTCTCTTCCATCGAAGTTGCCCTGCGCAGGAAATCACTGGAGAAGAACCCGCTTTTCTTTGACGAGAGATTCGGCCTGGGAAGTCAATTCCCCACCGGTTCCGAAACCGTGTTTTTGAGCGACGCCCTTTCCAAAGGCTTTCACATTCATTACTGCCCGGAGGCAATTGTGCGCCATCCGGACGATTCCTCCGGGAGGGCGCTCTTTCAAAACGAGGAATTGATGGAGGCCAAAGGCGCCATGTTCTACAGGATCTTCGGTTGGAAAGCCTATGCGATCTGCATCTACTTTGCACTGAGAAAGAGAAAAGAAACGGGCTATTCCCTGTACCACAGCATGAAATTGATGTACTCGGGCATAGATCAATTCAAAGAATCCGGAGATGACAGGTGAGTTGGTCTCCGTCATAATGCCCGTTTTCAACAAGGAGAAGCACGTCTCGGAGGCCATTCGATCCGTACTCGGCCAGACTCACGAAAACCTCGAGCTGCTGGTCATCGACGACGCCTCCGGGGACGACTCGCTAGAAAGGATCAATGATTTCAAGGATCCCCGCATACAATGCCTGAGAAGAGTTGAGAACGGGGGTGCCGGGAAGGCCAGGAACGATGGGATCCGAAGGGCCAGGGGCAGGTACATTGCCTTCATCGACGCAGATGACATCTGGCTGGAAGACAAACTTGCCGAGCAGATCCTGTTCATGAAACAGGAGAATTGCCCCTTCACCTACACGGACTACTACCTCATGGACGAAGGATCCAGGTTCTCGCGCCGGGTTTCGAGTCCGCCCCGGGTCGACCGAAAGAAGATGAAAAGAAACAATTACATCGGTTGCCTTACGGCCATGTATGACACGAGTGCTTTGGGAAAGGTGTATATGCCCGAGCGAAGAAAAAGGCAGGACTGGGCCCTGTGGCTGGACCTGCTGGAAAGGACAGACCGGGCAATGGGCCTGCAACTTCCCCTGGCCGGCTATCGCATTTCAAATGACTCCCTCAGCCGCAATAAATGGGGACTGATCCGGGAAAACTATCGCTTTTTCAAAGAGGTGCTGGGCTACAACTCCCTGGTTTCGGGCATCTGCTTCGTCCGATTTATGTACGCCTATGCACTGCACAAAATCACCTCCATCAAGTCGATCGATTAAACTATCTTTGTGACATATTCAAAGAGTCTTTTTTTCATCAAATGCCCGAGCAAGTAGTTTCATTTCACGCGAGTCGAAAAGATGCCCTGAAGGATTACCGCGTTTTTGAGCGAAAATTGCTTCTGGCCTCGATCGATCTGCTGATAATCTTCCTGGCCTTCTATTTGACTCATGCTCTGGTCGCGGGCCCTTCCGACAGGATCGGTTTCTTCCCGGGGATCGGCAGGGAATTCGTCTTTGCATCGGTATTGTTCTTCTCCCTGGGCCTGGTGTTCAACATCTATGAGCTGGAGTACGTGAACAAGACCCGAAAAGTGCTCCCTTTGATCGGCTTCATCGGCGGAATGACCTGGGCCTTCACCCTGTTGCTGGCCGTCCTCCTGGATTCGGCAGTGCCTCTGGAACACTTCCTGCTACTGGGCTTGCTCATAGTGTTTCCCCTTGCCCTGTGGAGGACCATTTTCGCTAGCTGGATCCACACCATCCTGTATGCGCAGAATGTAATCATGATCGGCTCCGCGGAGATCGAACCGGCCAGGATGAAGCAGATCCGGGCATCCATTGAAGGTCGCGACTACGATCACGGTTTCAGGGTGCTGCGGGCCTATCGGCTGACGGACAAGCCGGAAAAACCGGATTTTCTCAGAACGCTTGAAAGGGCTTGTGCACAGGGCGTGGTCGACTACCTGATCATTGTCGAGACCGAGAGAAAAATGATCTCACACGCTTTGAACGGAGAATTGATCCGGCTGATGAGCCATGGGGTGAAGGTAAAGTCCTATGCACAGCTTTACGAGGAGATAAAAGAAGCATTGCCCCTCGGTTTCGCAGAACCGGGTCTTTATGCCATGATCCCGGACACCCGGATCACCGGAAACCATTTCTACGAGTTCTGGCACCAGTCCCTTAACGTGATCTCCTCCCTGTTCGGGATCACCCTGGGAGCCCTTCTCGCACCTCTTCTCCTGGTGCTGAATCCATTCTTCAACAGGGGACCGCTGTTCTATGTCCAGAAGAGAGTGGGCAAGAATGGCCGGGAATTCGATTTGATCAAGTTCAGGTCGATGGTGCAGAACGCGGAAGAGAATGGGGCAAGAATGTCAGCCAGAAATGACAAGAGGGTGACGCCCCTGGGAAGACTGCTCAGAAGGACCAGGATGGATGAGCTGCCCCAGTTCTGGAGTGTCATCAAAGGAGAAATGAATCTCATCGGGCCGAGGCCGGAAAGAAAATACTTCATCGATGAATGGAAGGAGCTTTTGCCCCAGCTGGAGTCAAGGCACCTGATCAAACCGGGAATCACCGGATGGGCACAGGTCAAATATCCCTACGGCGAGAACATCGAAGACAGCGCCAGGAAACTGGAATACGATCTGTACTATATCAAGAACAGGTCCATCGTACTCGACTTTCGGATCATATATAAAACCATGTACACCATGATCGTGTCAAAAGGACAGTGAGAAGATGATGAACAGCAGCACCGTGATCCTGCAGGGACAGGACAAATGGATGGAATTAAGCGCTTCCGGGATCACCCGGGAGCAGTTGTATTTGGCAGGCAAACGCCTGCTCGACCTGATTCTGGCCCTGACCTTCATCCTCCTGTTCTCGCCATTCTACCTCCTTTTGGCCCTGTTGACCTTTGCCAGCTCCCGAGGCCCCGTGATCTACAGGCAGGAACGGGTCGGCAAGAACAACAGGAGATTTACCCTGTACAAATTCAGGAGCATGGAACCTGATGCGGAGCGGAACGGGCCTTTGCTCGCCTATCCGGACGATCCGCGAATCACGGGATGGGGTCGCTTCATGAGAAAGTACAAGCTGGACGAGACTCCCCAGTTCTTCAACGTGCTCTTCGGGTCCATGTCCGTGGTCGGCCCCAGGCCTGAACGTGAATTCTGGAAGCTCAGGGTTGAGGAGCAGTCACCTCAATTCAACCGGCTCAGCCTGGTAAAACCGGGGCTCACATCCCTGGGACAGGTCAAGTTCGGCTACGCAGGGAACATAAAAGAAATGCGAAAGCGCCTGCGCTACGATCTTCTCTACCTGGACAACAGGTCGATCAAGCTGGACCTCAAGATCATGTTCATGACCATACCCCTGGTATTGAAAGGAGAAGGAATATAAGAGCTCCAAGCCCAATCTTACTGAAGCAATCATGTTCAAACATCAGCATCCTTACGCTCCCTTTCTGCCCGAAGAGACCGAGACGCTGATCGTCGGGACCATTCCTCCCCCAAGATTCACCACGGGAGAGCTTTTTCCGGATGACGTGGACTTCTGCTACGGGAGTCGGTTTGGACTGCTCTGGCCCATCCTGGAGCGGGTCTATGACTGTCGCCTGGACTACGAGAACACCGCTGCCGCCATCGAACAGAGAAAGCAACTCCTCACCCGGAGCCGCCTGGGCATCTGCGACATGGTCGAACGATGTGAGAGGGAACGGATGGAAGCCTCCGACCTGGGCATGAGAAACATAGTGCTTCGCGATCTTCCTTCCGTGCTGTCGGGTCAAACTTCGATCCGAAGAATCCTCTTTATGGGTGGCGCCTCCAAAAACGGTCCCGAGTATCTCTTCACCAAAATGGCCAAGGACCTGGGCCTGGAATTGAGACTCGACAGATCCCACAGCCCGAGGAGACATACCCTGGTCCTGAGGGAGCGTGGCATAGAGTGCATCTCCTTGATATCGCCCTCCAGCGCGGCCAATCGCTCTATCGGGGGGCATCCCCTGTACAAGGAAATGAAAGCCATCGATCCCAGCTATACCACGCTGGACTTCCGGGTGGCCCAGTTCCGGGAGTACCTTCAATAGGTGCAAAACTTTGATGTGC
Source organism: uncultured Flavobacteriaceae bacterium (assembly GCA_964489625.1). GTDB lineage: Bacteria > Bacteroidota > Bacteroidia > Flavobacteriales > Flavobacteriaceae > Lutimonas. The sequence goes on along the minus strand of CAZAZM010000037.1, from coordinate 11,136 downwards.
CGGCCGATCTTTAAGCGAAAAAATATATCTTTATTTTCCGATCCCATTCCGACATGAAGAAATTGACGCGCATTCAGCGAGTTACTTTGTTGTTGATCGCAGGGGCCATCCTTTGGGAAGTGGCCGTGCGAATTTGGATGAGGACGCTACCACCTCACGATCCCGTGATCAGGGCGGATCTCCTGGTGATCATACCGCTTTTGGCTGTCTTCATAGGAATCTCAATAGTGCAGTTGATCAAAAGACCGGGCAAATGAAATCAAAGCAGAAATTAAAAACAAATCATATGAATCCCTTCCATCCCCTAAAAGCCTTAATGATCGTTCTCCTTAGCCTCGCGATATTCTCATGCGGGAAGAAAGAGAACAAAGAACAGGAACAGTTGCAGGAACAGGCCCTTCCCGAAATCGAAAACAAAGAAGAAAAAGCAGAAGAGCCTTCAAAAAAGAACCTGACAACAAGCACGGGCAAGACCTTTGAGGTCGAGACCCAAAGCGAGGGATCCAGCGTGATGAACATTATTGTGAGCCCCAAAGATTTTCCCAATTCGACCGATAGCTGGAAGATCGAGGGAGCAGACCCCCTTGCCGATTCATTCACGGCAGATCTGGACCAAAATGGCTTTGAGGAGCTATACCTGGTCACGAGGTCTGTGGGATCAGGGAGTTACGGTCGCCTCTATGGCTATGCCTCGAACAACGACAAGAGCGCCACTCCAATCTATGTACCCGAGCCTTCCGAAACCGACCTCGCACAGGGAGGGGACTTCTACGGATACATGGGCCATGATTCCATCTATCTGGACCAGGGCCGCCTGTTCCGAAAATTCCCGGTATACAATGAGGGAGATGAGAACTGTTGCCCCACCGGGGGCGACCGTCTGCTGGAGTACGAACTGACGCCGGGTGAGGCCAGCTGGATACTCAGAATTAAGGACTGAACCTAGAGCTCCAGGGCCTTTTTCTCATTGCCGTCCATCAGGTGCTCAACCGGATTCTCCAGGGCCTCCTTGACCGCCACCAGGAAGCCGACAGACTCTCGTCCGTCAATGATCCGGTGGTCATAGGACAGGGCCACGTACATCACCGGACGGATCACCACCTTGCCTTCAATGGCCACAGGGCGGTCCACGATGTTGTGCATGCCGAGTATGGCACTCTGCGGTGGGTTGATGATGGGTGTTGAGAGCATGGAGCCGAAGACCCCGCCATTGGTGATGGTAAAGGTTCCACCGGTCATTTCTTCCACAGTGATCTCTCCTTCACGAGCCCGGATCGCCAGTCGCTTCACCTCCTTCTCCACTCCGCTGAAACTCAGCTTTTCGGCATTCCTGATGACAGGCACCATGAGGCCCTTGGGGCCCGAAACGGCGATCGAAATGTCAGCAAAGTCATAAGAGACCTTGTAGTCCCCGTCGATCATGGAATTGACCTCTGGAAACAGCTTGAGGGCCCGTACCACGGCCAGGGTGAAGAAGCTCATGAAGCCCAGGCTCACATCGTGCTTCTCCTTGAACTTGTCCTTGTATTTCTTTCTCAGGTCGAAGATCGGCTGCATGTCTACCTCGTTGAAGGTGGTGAGCATGGCCGTCTCGTTCTTGACCGAGACCAGTCGCTCCGCGACCTTTCGGCGGAGCATGGAAAGCTTCTTGCGCTCACTTTTCCTGTCCTCGTCATTCAGGGCCTGCCCCATGGATGGAACCGCTTTGACCGCATCGTCCTTGGTGACGCGTCCGTCCTTGCCGGTTCCTTTGACCTGGGCCGGGTCAATGTTCTTCTCTTCGAGTATTTTCCTTGCTGCCGGTGAGGCCGTGCCCGTTGCATAGGTGCTTGCTTCAGAAGGCTGGGCCTCCTGAGCCGCCTCGGCCTTGGGAGCCTCCTCTTTTTTGGCTTTCGCAGGCTTGCCCGAACCTCCGGGCCTCTTGGCATCCATATCGATCAGGCATACCACGGCACCGACGGCAACGGCATCGCCCTCTTCCGCCTTGAGCGTGATCACCCCGCTCTCTTCTGCGGGCAACTCCAGTGTGGCCTTGTCCGAATCCACTTCAGCTATGGCCTGGTCCTTTTCGACGTAGTCTCCATCCTCCACCAGCCAGGAGGCGATTTCAACCTCGGTGATCGACTCTCCCGGTGAGGGAACTTTCATTTCTAATATCATCTCTGTTCTGAGTTTAGTCTTTATAAGTTGTTCTGTTTGCTATGGGGCGCCATTGTCAGGTCCTACTGCTCTTCGAACACGCTTTCGATCACCCTTCTCTGTCTCTGCTTGAAACGAGCGGATGAACCAGCAGCGGGTACCGCGTAATACTTTCTCGACCTGACCTCCAGATCCTTCAGCCCAAAGCGCTGAAGCATGTAGCTCCATGCCCCCATGTTCCTGGGCTCTTCCTGGGCCCATATGAATTTTTCGGCTTTGTCATACCTGGAGATGATCCGTTCCAGCTTCTCTTCGTGCAAGGGGAAAAGCTGCTCGATCCGGATCAGGGCAATGTGTTCGACTCCCCTCTCATTCCTCTCTTCCAGCAGGTCATAGTAGAACTTGCCGGAACAGAACACCACACGGGTCACCTTTTCGGGATCGAGGACGTCGTCGATGACCTCCTGGAATTCTCCGTTGACGAACTCCTGCAGGGAAGATACGGCCAGCGGATGCCTCAAAAGGCTCTTCGGGGTGAACACGATCAGCGGCTTCCTGAAATTCCTCTTCATCTGCCTGCGCAGCAGGTGAAAGAAATTGCCTGGCGTGGTGCAATTGGCAACGGTCATGTTGTCCTCTCCGCAAAGCTGGAGAAAGCGTTCGATGCGAGCCGAGGAATGCTCGGAGCCCTGTCCTTCGTAGCCGTGAGGCAGCAGGACCACGATCCCGTTCTGCTGCTTCCATTTGTCTTCGGCCGCAGAGATGTACTGGTCGAATATGATCTGGGCGCCATTGCTGAAATCACCGAACTGGGCTTCCCAGATCGTCAGGGTATTCGGGGCCGCCATTGCGTATCCGTAATCAAAGCCGAGCACGCCGTATTCAGACAGGGGAGAATTGTAAATGCTCATCACCCCTTTGTTCTTCGGGTTGGAGTTCAGCAGGTTGAAGGTCTCGGAAGAGATCTCATCCCTGAGTATGGCGTGCCTGTGCGAGAAGGTCCCCCTCTCCACGTCCTGTCCGGAGATACGCACGTTATAACCCTCTTCAAGCAGGCTTCCGAAAGCGAAGATCTCACCCATGCTCCAGTCCAGCCTGTCCGTCTCGAAGACCATTTTGGCACGGTCCTGGAGGATTCGCTCCGCCTTGCGCAGGAATTTCACCCCGTCGGGAACCGTAGACACCACCCTGGCGATGCTTTCCAGCTTCTTCTGGGGGTATTTTGTCCCCACGCTGAGCAACAGCCCATCCAGGTCCTGTTCCATAAAGCCGCTCCAGACATCGTCCATGAATGGCCTGACCTTGGTGGCCGAGTCCTCCTTGGACTTGTTGAACTCCCTTTCGAGGAGATTCTTGTATTCTGAGATCAAAACCGGAAGATAGTCCTCATCGATCACCCCTTCCGCGATCAGTTTCTTGTTGTAAATGTCCCTGGGATTGGGTTGTTTGGCTATCGCCTTGTACAGCCTGGGCTGGGTGAACCTGGGCTCGTCCCCTTCATTGTGCCCGTATTTCCTGTAGCCCAGCAGGTCGATGAAAACATCACGCTGGAATTTCATCCTGAAATCCAGGGCCATGAGCACGGCATGGGTCACAGCCTCAACGTCATCCGCGTTGACATGCAGCACGGGCGAAAGCGTGACCTTGGCAACATCGGTGCAATAGGTGCTCGAGCGGGCGTCGAGGTAGTTGGTGGTGAAACCGATCTGGTTGTTCACCACGATATGAATGGTCCCTCCCGTGGAGTAGCCCTTCAACTTGCTCATCTGGATAAGCTCATAGACGATGCCCTGCCCCGCGACTGCCGCGTCTCCGTGCACGACCACCGGCAGGAGCTTCGAGGAATTGCCGTCGTAGTCCTCTTCTATCTTCGCGCGGGCAATGCCCTCTGCCACCGCTCCCACAGTTTCCAGGTGGGACGGGTTGGGCACGAGGTTCATCGTGATCTGCTTGTTGCTCTTCAGGGTTTTCTTGATGGTGGATCCGAGATGGTACTTTACGTCCCCGTCGAAGTCATCATCGACGTAATCCTTTCCCTCGAACTCGTTGAACAGCTCGCGGATCGGCTTCCTGAAAATGTTCACCAGGGTGTTGAGACGCCCCCGGTGCGCCATTCCCAATACGAACTCGTCCACGTCAAACTGTTCCGCTGCGATCCTGAAAAGACCTCCCAGTGCGGGAATGAGCGTCTCTCCCCCTTCCAGGGAAAATCTCTTCTGTCCCACGTACTTGGTCTGCAGGAACTGTTCGAAAGTGACGGCCTGGTTCAGCTTGGACAGCACGTATTTCTTGGTCTCGGGCGTATAGTCTGGATGGTTGTCGTTCTCATTGAGCTTGCTCTGCCACCAGGCGATCTCGTCCGGGTTCCTGATGAACATGTACTCGATGCCTATGGAATCGCAGTAGATCCTCTCAAGGTGGTCCACGATGACCCTCAGGCTGCTGGGCTGAAGACCCAGGATGCTTCCCGCATTGAACACGCGGTCAAGGTCCTGCTCTCCCAGCCCGAAATTCTCCAGGGCAAGGGTGGGCCTGTAGGTTCTCCGGTTCCTCACCGGGTTGGTGCGGGTGAACAGATGTCCCCGGGTTCTGTACCCGTTGATCAGCTCGATCACCTTGAACTCCTTGTACACCTGTTCCGGGATCTCGACATCGGTTTCCTCTTCCCCATCCAGGGAAAAATCCGAATTGGCCAGGTCGTAACCCTGAAAGAAGCTTCTCCAGCTCGGCTCAACCGAATCCGGATCCTCCAGATATTTCTGGTAGAGCTCTTCGATGAAGCCAGTATGCACCGTGTTCAAAAAAGAAAACCTGTCCATATTTCTATTTCATTCGATATTTGGCAAATGATTGACAAAAATAAGGTCTTTTGACTGAATTGTTGTAAAAAAAATGATAAATGTCATTTTTTGAAATTAGTGTCTCATCAGCCGGGTTTCCCTTTAAAAACCAGCCTTTCCCCGGAATGAAGAGACTGGGATCGAAAGGAGTTCAGGCCAAGTCGATGTCAGTTTGATTTTCGAAACGACGGCTTGATATAATTTTGTACATTTGCTCATTATTTAGAATGAGTTTAAATAAGTTTTAGTCTCACTCGCATATGGCCCGCCCAAACTATTACGAGGTTTTCGATTACGACATGATCAATTTTGAGAGCCATCGCAAAGAATCAAAATGCTGCAAGCGATACAAGAAGAAAGGAAAAAGCAATTGCAGTGACTGTCCCAGGCTGGAAAAGCTCCAGGGCTCTGCCGGTTTCTGAACGGCACTTTCGGTAAATAAACAGGGTCTCCCGGAACCTTTAGAGGGCCTTTCGTCCTATTCCGCTTTCCACATTTTATGGACGATCGTTTCTTTGTTCCATCAATTAACCAAATCTTTTCTCATGAAAAAAACACTTACATTACTGCTCCTGTCTGTCCTCATGGTATGCGGCACCCAGGAACTTCTTTCGCAGGAAGACTCATTCACCCCCATGTGGGAAAGCTTCTACATCACTCCTGACAACACCAAATTGAAGGTGCTGGGTGAGGCCATGGCCAAGCACAACAAGAAATACCACAAGGAAGGACCGCATCAGGCCACAGTATTCAATGTAGTCAGCGGCCCGAACATGGGCAAGATGGTCTGGCAGATGGGACCCCTCAAATTCGCCCATCTGGACTCCAGGCCCAAAGCCGGGGGACATGACGAAGACTGGAGAGACAATGTCATGCCCTACGTGAAGAAATTGAGTCACGGGGAGTACTGGAAGCAGGACATGGAGCTTTCGAACACGGGCATGCTGGACGGCAACGTCGCCAACACCCCGATCCTTCACATCCGTTTCCATGAGGTTGCCAAGGATCACGGGTACAGCGTGGATCACCTGCTGAAACAGATCAGCGAGGCGGTCAAGGCCATGGACGGGGACAATCCCTGGGGCGTTTATGACAACCAGTTCCGCCAGGGCTACAGGATCGGAAGACACCTGGCAACGGTCGGATTCCTGAAAAATTACGCCGAGTATGACGAGCCGGGCACCTTTAAAGAGACCTTCATCAAGGTGCATGGGGAAGATTCCTGGCAACCTTTCATCGAAGGCATGTCAGATGCCATGTCCAACAGCTGGGATGAGATCTGGGAGTACAATGCCGCCCTGAGCGGAAATTAGAAAAGACACATTATAATTAAAATAGCCAAAAAAGAAGAGGGAACCCTGTCAAACAGCGATTCCCTCTTCTCCTTTTATGCCCAGGCCTGATTTCTTACAGGCCTTCGATCTTGTTCCAGACCTTGATCTCATCATCCTCCGAGAGGCCCTCTTTGATCTCAACGTGTATCCCGTCGCTGATTCCCAAGACCACGTCCTTGCGCTCAAACTCACGGTCGCCCGTCTTTACCTCGACGAAGGGTGCCTTGGTCTGGTCGTCAAACTGCACCAAAGCCTCCTTGATGGCCAGTACGCTGTCGGCCCGTGCAAGAATGATCGATGCGTTGGCGCTAAGACCGGCTCGAATGAAGGTCGAGTCCTGCTTCTGCAGGGTTCCCTTGATCTCGAACTGAATTGCTCCATTTTCCAGTTTTCCTTTGGGGGCGATATAATCCAGGACCGCGTTGAAGGTGGCATTCTCAATGGCCCCGACCGTGATCTCCAGCGGATAGCCCTCCTTGATCTTGCCGACCTCGGATTCGTCCACCTTGCCTTCGAAGATCATGCGATTCACGTCCGCCAGGGCGGCAATGGTCGTCCCCTCGTTGAAGTTGTTGCTTTCGATGACCTGGTTTCCAACCTCGACGGGCATCTCGAGGATCATGCCGGGAACCGTGGATCGGATCAGGGTGTTGGCAGAACTTCCCAGTCCCTTTGTGGATCCGGTCTTCACGATGTCGTAGTTCTGGCGGGCCGCTTCCCAGGCCTGCTCCGCCTGTTTGTAGGTCACTTCCACCTGCTCCAGGTCCTGCTTTGAGATGACTCCCTTGTCGAAAAGGCTCTTCTGCCGATCGTACTTTCGCTTCTCGTCGTCAAGGGTAATCTTGGCCCTGTCGATCGCGTTTCTCGCCTGGTTCAGGCTTGACAGGTTCGGGATGACCTTGATCTTGGCGATGAGGTCGTTGGCCTTCACCAGGTCGCCGGCCTCCACGTAGATCTCGTCGATCACGCCTGAGATATTGGGCTTGATGAGCACCTCTTCCATGGGGAGTATGCTTCCTGTGGCCACGGTCTTGTTGACGATGGACTGCCTGGAGGGCTTCTCCGTGTTGTACACCACGGGATCCTCCTGGTTCTTGGAATACAGGTAATACATCGCTCCCGCAAAGGTCACCGTGATGAAGATCAGGGTGAATATGGTTACTGACTTTTTCATTTCTTACTCTATTTCTCTTTGTTAATTATCATTTCTTATTCGCTTCTCAGGGCATCCACGGGTTTGAGCTTGATCGCCGTCTGCGCCGGTATCATACCGGCCAGGAGCCCCGACACCACGAGAATGACGAGGGCGATCGTCACCACCCCGAGGTTGACGCTTGGGTTTGCAAACATGTCGATAGGTTCGCTCATTTCCAGCGCGTAGTTAAGGCCATAGATCAGGAAGGCTCCGAAGGTGATCCCCGCCATGCCAGCGATGATGGTCAAAAACACCGACTCGGTCAGGATCTGGGCCCTGATCTTTCCAGGTGTCGCCCCAACCGCCCTGCGGATGCCGATCTCCTTGGTGCGCTCCTTGACCACGATGAGCATGATATTGCTCACCCCGATGACCCCGGAGAGCAGCACAAGGGTGCCTACGAAGTACGCGATCACCTTGAGCGCCAGGAAGAGGCTCTCCACCCGGTTGTATTGCTCGAAGAGATCGAAATGGCCTACGGCCCGGTTGTCTTCCGGGTGTATCTTATGGTTCTTCTTCACGATGTCAAAGATCTGGCTCTTGATCTCCGTGATGGGAGTTCCGTCCTGGGCCGTGATCGCCATCCAGCCCACCCGGTCTCCCCTGTTGAAGGCCTGTGAGAAGGAGGTGAAGGGAACGAATATCTGCTTCTGCTGTTCTTCGCTGTCTCCCCCGGAAGCCTTTTTCTTGTAGCTGCCGATGACCATGAAATTCACCCCGTTTATCTTGATATAGGTGCCCAGAATGTCCTCGCCTTTTTCATAGAGACTGGTCTTGACCCCCTGGCCGATGATGGCCACTTTCCTCTTTTCATCTATGTCGTTGTGATTGATGAACCTTCCCTCCACGATGTCCATGGGCTCCTGCTTGATGATCTCCGGGTAGTCGCCATAGACGTCAAAGGCTCCCGTCTCAATTCCCCGGACCACGTTGGCGGATCCACGGAATCCCCCCAGCTGGTTGCGGGGTGAGACGAATCGCAAATTGTCCACATTGTTCCAGATGTCCTCCACGTCCTTCAGCCGGTAGCTGAACTGTCTCCCCTTGGCCATTCCCTGGTAGGACTTGGTCACCGTTTGGGTCCACATGAACATGGTGTTCGTGGCTATGTCCCCAAAATCGCTTTTGATCCCGTTCTCAAGGCCCTTTCCTGCCGCCAGGAGCAGGATGAGGATGAAGATCCCCCAGAACACCCCGAATGCTGTGAGCAGCGTGCGGACCCAGTTGGAGGTCAGCACTTCCAGAATCTCATTCCATTTGTCCCTGTTGAACATAAATCTTCTCTTTGTCTTTTTGTCCTTTTGTCTTTTTGTCCTATTCGTCCCTCAAAGCCTCTATCGGTTGTATGTTCGCCGCTCTCCAGGCCGGAAAGAAACCTGCGATCGCACCGGCAAGCACCAGGACGATGACCATGGTCATGGCTATGGAGAAATCCACTGAGGGATTCACCACGTAATCGACTTCAACGTTCGGCCCCACCACTTCCAGCAGCCCCATGCTGAGGATCAGACCTGCAAACCCGGAGAAGGCCGTTACGAAAATGGACTCCTGCAGGATCATTCCCACTATGGACCAGGGCCTTGCGCCCAGGGCCTTTCTGATCCCGATCTCCCGGGTTCTCTCCTTGACGATGATGAGCATGATGTTGCTGACCCCGACCACTCCCGCTATGATGGTGCAAATTCCCACGAACCAGAAGAAAAAGGCGATGTTCTCCGTAAGGGTGAAAAAGCGCTTGGCCTCTTCCTGCGAGTTATACACGTTGATGGCACTGTTGTCGTCCGGTGCCACCGAGTGAGATTCCTGCAGGTAGGATTTGATCTGCGCCGCGAATCGGTTGGAGACCTCCACCGATTCGTCAAAGGTTTTTTCGGGTTTGACCGTGAAGGTGATGTTGTTCATGTGGTCCTGTCCGTTGAAAACGTTCTGGGCCGTAGTGAAGGGGAGGAAGACCCTGTCCTCCTCTCTTTCGCCCCCCGGATCGGAATAGATCCCGATCACCTTGAAGTTGATCCCCGAGATCTGAACGTATTCGTTCATCGGGTCTTCAACCCCCTTGAGCAGCTCCCTGGCCACCTTGTTGCTGATTACGATAACCTTGCTGCGATTGTCCAGGTCCGTCTGGTTGATGAACCTGCCCGAGAGCATCCCCTGGTTCTCTATCTGCTGATAATTCGGATAAACTCCCTGAATCCCGTAAGAGACTGATTCCTTCTTGTAGTTGATGGTCGTTCCCCAGGCCACCCTGAACACCCCGGAACGATATTCTATTTGGTCATTGAAGTTCTGACTGATGTAGTTAAAATCGTCATTCTTCATCTGAACCCGCCTCCCGGGATTAAGGCCCTTGTATTCCTTGGTTGTGGTTTGAGTCCAGACCCAGATCCGGTTGGTCGCATCGGCTTCGAATTCCTTCCTGATTCCATTTTCCATCCCCCTGCCGAAACCCAGGAGAACCACCAAAATGAAGATGCCCGAAGCAACGGACAATCCGGTCAGGAAGGTTCTGAGCTTGTTCTTGTGGATGGTGTCGAATATTTCCTGCCAGCGATCGATGTCGAACATAGGGGGCCTGTTATTTGTTAACCAGCCTTTCGGCTATCCTAATAGACGTCAGAAAGGTGAGTTATGTTACAGTCGGAACAAAAAAATGGATGCAACAATTCTCTATGCAGGCGACCCGGTCTGCTCCAAATCCCTTAAAATATAGGATTTCACAATTCGAAATCGATATTGAATCTTAAATTCATAAAATCATAGGGGTTAAATTGATAAAATGACAATTATCATGATTTAAGATGGCAGGTCGCGGTAATTTTACTTTATATAAAATATCGAGTCATGTTAGCCAAAAAATCAGAGAAAGCCAGGATCGGAGCCTATAGCAAGATCTTTTTTCAGCTGGGTCTTCTCCTTTCCCTGGTTGTAATCTATACTGCTATAGAATGGAGAACCTTTGACAGAAGCGTTGACGAGCTTGCCTCCCTGAATGTGCAGGAAGAGGAGATCATTGACATACCGATCACCGAGAGGATCATGGAAGTCAAGCCACCACCACCACCGCCACCCGCTCCCGAGGTGATCGAAGTGGTTAGCAATGAGAAAGACATTGAAGAGACCATACTGGAATCCACTGAAACCGATGAGTCAGAGGTCGTGGAAGTGATCCAGATGGAGGACATTGAAGAAGTGGTCGAAGAAGAGGAGGTAGCGAAAGACATTCCGTTTGCCATCATTGAAGATCCCCCAGTCTTTCCTGGCTGCACGGGAACCAAAGAAGAGAAGAAGAAATGCCTTCAGGACAAGATCACGGAGCACGTTGCAAAAAACTACAATACCAATCTGTCCAAAGACCTGGGATTGACCCCGGGAAAAAAGAAGGTCTATGTGATCTTCAAGATCGACAAGACAGGCCAGGTAACCGACGCAAGGGCGAGAGGGCCGCACGCAAGGCTTGAAAAGGAAGCTTTGAGGGTCGTGAACATGCTTCCCACACTGACACCCGGAAAACAGCGCGGAATGCCCGTTGGAGTATCCTACACCCTGCCCATCACCCTGCACGTACAAATATAATTCCATTAATTGTTGTAATACCATAAGTAAGTTTTCATTGAAAAGGGGGCCGGTT
>CAZAZM010000036.1:0-26356 GCA_964489625.1 uncultured Flavobacteriaceae bacterium | reverse complement strand
GTGAAGGCAGGGGTGATCGGGTATTACTTCCCGTCTTCCGTGATCAAGGGGATGCTCACCGGGATCGGGATCATCATCATCCTGAAGCAGATCCCTCATTTTTTCGGGTATGACGCGGATCCTGAGGGAGATTTCGCCTTTTTTCAGGTCGATGGACAGAACACCTTCTCGGAAATCATAAATACCATCAATTACATACAGCCCGGATCCGCACTCATAGGGATCATCGGTCTGGCCATACTTCTGCTTTGGGAGAACGTGCTCTCCAGCAAAGGCAAGATATTCAAGCTGATCCAGGGACCCCTGGTAGCGGTGGTCGCGGGCATAGTCTTTTTCAACCTGACCAAGGGCAACGGCTCACTCAGTATCTCCGATACCCATCTGGTCAACGTTCCCGTCCCTGAGGATCTTGCATCCCTCGCGGGATTGCTCACCCTTCCCAATTTTGCGGCCCTGGCCAATCCCGAGGTATGGGTGGTGGGCTTCACCATTGCCCTGGTCGCCAGCCTGGAGACCCTGCTCTGCGTTGAGGCCACCGACAAGCTGGACCCGCATAAGAACGTTACTCCCACGAACCGGGAACTCCTTGCACAGGGAACCGGGAACATCGTTTCCGGCATGATCGGGGGACTGCCGATCACCCAGGTGATCGTGAGAAGCTCGGCCAACATTCAATCCGGTGGGGAGACCAAGGCATCTGCGATCATGCACGGCTTCTTTTTGCTGATCTCCGTGGTGCTCATACCCAACCTGCTGAACATGATCCCGCTTTCGGTACTTGCGGCCGTTCTGCTTATCGTAGGGTACAAGCTTGCCAAGCCCCAACTGTTCAAGACCATGTATGACCTGGGCTGGAAACAGTTCGTCCCCTTTATCGTAACGGTGGTCGGCATCATTTTCACCGACCTGCTGGTGGGCATCGGCCTGGGACTGTTGGTAGGCATCATCGTGATCCTGATCAAGAGCTACCAGAACTCGCACTTTCTGCACAAGGAGGGAGAGGATGTTGATGACGGCAGGATCAAGATGACCCTGGCCGAAGAGGTCACCTTCTTCAACAAAGGGGCGATACTCAAAGAACTGGACAGGATTCCCGAGGACTCTTTTCTTGAGCTGGACGTCAGCAACACCAAATACCTGGATCACGACGTGATCGAGATCCTGGACGACTTCATTGTGAAGGCCGAAGAGCGACACATCACGGTCAAAGTAGTGTCCAAGACCGGCATTGTCGCAGATCCGAGCGCCTATTTCCATTTTATCAACAAAGGTAGAAAAGCGAGCTAGGCAGAAACAGAATCCAAGTGATGGAAAGTCCTTCCATTTTTTATGTTTTTTCATTTGTAAGCGCCACCCACGGGTGGCGTTTTCACATTGAAGCCCACTTAACACGGTTTATTTAACTGTTCTTTCGCTATATTGGGGTGTTAAATTGCAGGCTTTGCGGTGAAACAGAACTACAATGAAGAAATCGCTGATTCTCTTGATCCTGACGTCGATATCAATCGTCATGTTCTCCTTTGCCGAACCCCCGGGCGATGATCGGCAAGGGGTGCTGATCTATTGGGACACCTCCTATTCCATGAAGCAGCGGAACCTGGAGCTCGAATTGGAGTTCCTGGAAGGTTTGTTCCAGTCCATGGAGCAGGCTGAAGTGGAATTCATTCCGTTCGATCATGAAAGGGGTGAAGGCCAGATGATCGAAGTGAACCATGGGGATTGGGAACTTTTGAAGAAAAAGATCGAGTCCCTTGGCCACGAAGGAGTTTCACTGTACGGATCCCTGGACCTGGAAGACGACCGGCTCGTGCTTGTCTTTTCCGATGGCATACCTGTTCTTGACGAATTGAACCTTCCCCTGCGCGGATCCGTTTTCCTGGTCAGCAGCGTACCCGAAGTCATCGATGCGGGCTCCGTGGGCCAGCACGTGAATTACCTGAATCTGCAGGCCCGGGGAGTCGCAGGAGCCCTGTACAGGATGGGCATAGGTTCCCTTCCGGAGAAAGAGAACTACGAGGAGGAAACGGTGGGAGACAGGGAAGATCGGAACCTCGAAGATTCGGGTTGGCTGGTGCAAGGGATCATCTATGATCGTGGAATCCCCCTGGAAGGAGCAACCATAATGGTCAAGGGAGAGGATCAGGGTACGGTGTCGGGGAAAGACGGAGGCTTCGAGATCCGGGTCGGCCAAGGCCAGTTCCTGGTTTTCGGATATCTCGGCATGGACTCCCGGGAGTACCTTGTCGTGGGCGACGATTTCCTGGAGGTCCGGTTGGACAGCAAGAACAACGAGTTGGAGGAGATCGTGCTGCAGGCGCGGGTGGCAAAACCAAACAGGATCACCACGGCCTACGGGGAGCAAAGGGAGGAACAGATCGGATACACGGTGCAGACCGTAGAGGATGAGGTGTTCGAAGGGCAGTCGAGCATTTCGGATGCCACCAGGGGCAAGATCATCTCCTACAACTACTCCCAGAATGACGATCTCAGCCAGATCCAGCTGCGCCAGGGCCAGACCTTTGCCTCCGGCACGACCAATCCCCTGATCGTTGTGGATGAGATCCCCCTGGGAGTGAATCAGAGCAATACCGGGGCACTCACCTTGTCCACCTGGCACATCGACCCGAACAACGTGGAAAAGATAACCGTGTTGCGTGGCCTTGCCGCCACCAACAAATACGGGACCCTGGCCCGGGGCGGGGCCATCCTGATCACAACCAAGACCGGAACCGCATCCCGATCGAAGAAGGGAAAAGAAACGAACTCGGCCATGCTCAAGGGAAACGACTTCAACGAACAGTTGACCAGCATTGCAAGCAATGCTGACGGCAGCTATCTCAAGGAGCTGAAAAAGACCCGGAGCGTCCAGGAGGCCTATTCCTTCTACCTCGAGAGGCGTGAGAGCCGTGTGGGAGACTTTGAGTTCTTCCTCAAGGTGTCGGAGCACCTGGCCAGCCTGGGAGATTCCGAATTGTCAAGGAAGGTCCTGTACAGCACCCTGGAGTTCGATTCCGGCAGGATAGAAAACCTCCGCATCGGCGCCATGCTTCTGCAGGACCGGAAGGATTTGCAGATGGCCGAGCGCATCTTCCGGAGGATACTCGTCCTGGGTCCGGAGGAAGCGCAGTCCTACAGGGACCTGGCCCTGGCCCTGGCAGGGAATGGCAAGTTCGGGGAGGCCCTGGAGGTGTACCGTAATATCAAGGATGACAAATACCCTGAGGTGGACTTTACAGGCCTGAAGAAGGTGCTGAACAGCGAGATGAAGGGTCTCCTGCTGAAGCATGGCAGTCAACTGAACACCTACGGGCTGGGAAGCCATTATTTCACACCCCTGAACTACGACGTGAGGGTCGTTGTGGACTGGAATGATCCCGATGCCGAGTTCGTACTCCAGTTCGTGAACCCCCAGAAGAAGTACTTCCTCTGGTCGCACAATGCTTTGGAGAACGCGGAGCGATTGGAGCAGGAGAGGAGACAGGGCTTCAATACGGAGGAATTCCTGCTCATTGACGCAGAGGTCGGAAAATGGCAGGTGAACATCGAGACCGGGGATCAGAACGCGAAAAAGCCCCTGGCCCTAAGGTATACGGTCTTCAGGAACTACGGAACCTCAGAAGAGACCCGGGAGTCCAGGACCCTGTTCCTAAACAGCCTGGAGGGAAAGTTCCTCCTGGGCATCATAAGGATCTGAGCACTTATTCGATAACCAGGGTTTTGGTAAATGTCTCGGCTACGGCGTAGTACCCGAGAGCGAAATTGTCAGTCTGGTAGACATTGTCGAAATAGTCTATATTGTCGATCTCCGTCACATTGATGATGTTACCTCTCAGCGTGGAGACCGGGGTCTGGAAGAGGTCGATCTCGTCATTGGACTGTTCGAGCAGCTTGTTCATATAGTTGTAAAAGCTTCGATCAATTCCCATCAGACTGACCGTGATCTCGGAACCGGGAGGAATCCTCCGATCGTAGATATAGGAGAGGGTCTGTGTCTTGCCGTTGTAGAGGTTGTCGGAACTGGTCATGAATTGACCATTGTCGAAATCGATCAGGTAGAAGTTTTGCACGTTAACAGAATCGGTGAACTGGATGACAATTTCCGTATGATCGTTGAAACTGTTCCCTTCACCCTGGTAGACCGTGTCGATCTCAGTGGAGTGCACATAGGCGCCTCGTGCCAGGTACCTCTGATCTTTGTGCTGTATCTGCAGCAGATTGTCACCGCCCACACGCAAGGCCCGGGCCGTGAAATAGTTTTCGTAGAAGCCCGACCCCGGGTTGGCCGTATCCTGGAGTACCTCCGCCCCCAGGGTGATCTGTTTCAGATCGGTTGCAGGAACTTCTCCGAAGAAGGGGCTCGTCTCCGTGACCTTGACCCCCAACCTGAGCGGGGGAGGCACGGGTGCTTTAGGATCAACGCGCACCAGCCCGTCGACGACCAGCCTGGGTTCCTCGGCCGGCGGGTCAATGTCGATCACGTCTTCACAGGAGATGATCACTAAGATTCCGAAAAGAAAGAGCAGTGTCCTTTTCATGGTCTAGAATTTAAAATTATAGGTCACCGAGGGGACGATTCCAAAAATGGCCGTTCTTACCGCCTCGTTCGCGCCGGTTTCCTGGTTTCGCCTGAAATTAATGGATGCGGCATTCTTGCGGTCGTACACGTTGTAAATGCTGAACACCCATTCCGATTGCCAGTTCCGGCCCTGGTTTGCCTTTGGAACGAGCCTTGCCGACAGGTCCAGCCGATGATAATCGGGGAGCCTTTCGGTGTTCCTCAGGCCATAGTAGGGAACTCCCAGGCCCTGGAACTCGAATTGGCCCAGGGGGTAGTTCGTGGGCCGCCCGGTCTGGTAGACGAAATTGGCGCTGAAGGTCCATCTCCTATCCGGGACATAGCTCCCGTAGACAGACAGGTCATGGGGCTTGTCATAGGGGGTGGAGTACCACTGTTCCAAATTGATCCCGGTTTCCTTGTTGGACCGGTTGTTGTCCACCTTCGGGGTCCTGCCCGGGGTTCGCTGCTCCGAGCGCGAGTAGGTATAGGCAAGCCATCCCCTGAACTTGTCCCCGTTGAGCCTGAAGAGCAGCTCGGCCCCGTAGGCACGCGCTTCTCCGTTCAGGATCACCCGCTCGATGGCCTCGTTCGCGATCAGGTCGGCCCCGTCGATATAATCGATCCTGTTGTCTATGTCCTTGTAGAACACTTCAGTCTCCAGGGAGAACAGGCTGCTCTTGAAATTCTTGTAGAAGCCCAAAGCATACTGGTCGGCGATCTGGGGCTTGATGTAGGGGCCGCTGGGCGCCCATACGTCCACAGGGGACGGAGAGCTGGTATTTGAGAGCAGGTGGACGTATTGTGCGATGCGGTTGTAGCTCGCTTTGAGCGAAGTGTCGGGATTGAAGCGGAAGGCCATGGAGAGCCTGGGCTCGAGGTTGGCATAAACCTGCGAGATCCCGGTTCCGATCCCATCCGAGAAATAATCGGGGGCCCCATTGTCCTCGAAGATGGGCTCTGCTTCCACGTAGGTCAGCAAAAACGGGTCGAATAGCACGGGTTCGTCGTTCTTGTACCTGAAATAATCCCCCTGGGCCAGTCTCAGGAACAGGCTTACCCTGGCACCGTATTGCAGGGAGAACTTCTCGGAGATGTAATTCTCGATGTCGACATAAGCGGCAAACTCGTTGGCGTATTTGCGCGTCAGCTGCCTTCTTTCGACTTCCGAATCCGGTCCAAGCGGGTTGATCGTTCCTGGGTTGAA
The DNA here is from genome assembly GCA_964489625.1 of uncultured Flavobacteriaceae bacterium. GTDB lineage: Bacteria > Bacteroidota > Bacteroidia > Flavobacteriales > Flavobacteriaceae > Lutimonas. The sequence goes on along the minus strand of CAZAZM010000036.1, from coordinate 20,594 downwards.
CTCGTAGTAAATGTTGTGAAAGCCATACCGGGTGGAGACCTTCTCGTTCTGAAAGCTGTTGAGGTCGAACTTTAGATTGAGCTGTCGGACGTTCGAATCCCATCGGAATCTTTCCAGGTCCAGGTCGAGCCCGAAGAAATAATCGGTGTAGATGAAGGAGAGGTTCGAGAACAGCTTTTCCGAGAAGAGATGATTCCACCTCAGGTTGACCACCGTGTTCCCGTAGGTGTTCTTGTAATTGCCATCGAGGCTGAAGCTGTCCCGACCGAAATAGCCCGACAGATAGAGCTTGTTGCGCTCGTTGAACTCATAGTGCAGCTTGGCGTTCAGATCGTAGAAATAGGCCGAGTTGTCGATGTCAAGCGCAGGAAGGAAATACTGCCCGTAGGAGGCCCGGCCGCCGAGCAGGAAGGCCGACCTGTCCTTTACGATGGGCCCTTCGGCCATCAGGCGGCTGGCGATGGTGCCGATCCCTCCGCTGATCTTGTATTCCTTGCTGTTGCCCTCCTTCTGATACACTTCAAGCACAGAGGAGGCGCGCCCACCGTACCTGGCCGGTATGCCCCCCTTGTAGAGGGTGACGTCCTTGATCGCGTCAGGGTTGAAGACAGAGAAGAAGCCGAAAAGATGTGAAGGATTGTAGATCATGGCCTCGTCGAGCAGGATCAGGTTCTGGTCGGCTGCTCCCCCTCTGACGTTGAAACCCGTGGATCCCTCCCCCGCGTTCGATACCCCGGGCAACAGAAGGATGGAGCTCACGACGTCCGCCTCTCCGAACACCAGGGGTATGTCCCTGATCGTTTCCACGGAGAGGGCATTGATGCTCATCTGCGGGTTCCGGATGCTCAACTGCTCTATGTTCTCAGTGATCACCACTTCCTGCAGCTCCTCCACATGGGCCTCCAGGAAGACGTCCAGGCGCTGATTCTCGGTGAGGTCGACGATCTCGGTGTGCTTGCGGTAGCCGATCGAGCTTATTTCGAGGGTGTAGGTTCCGGCTTCCAGGCTAACCGAAAAGAATCCGTACTTGTTGGTGGAGACTCCCGTGCTGAGTTCGGGGATGAATACCGTCACGGCGATCAGGCTCTCATTGCTCGCCGCAGCCCGGACCTGTCCGCTCAGGGTGAATTTCTCCTTCTCCTGGGCCTGGGACAGAAAGCATGTGCACAGCAGGAGCCATGCCAGGGGAATGATATTCAAAGTTTTGAACAAGGGGCGGACTGTTTTGACCAGTTCCAAGATAAAAAAAATCCGGCAATCCTTCAGGACTGCCGGATGCAGGATGTTCTGTGTACCCTCGCCAAGAATCGAACTTGGATCTAAAGTTTAGGAAACTCTTATTCTATCCGTTGAACTACGAGGGCCTCGATTTCAAAACTTCGGCAAAGTTAATATTTATGCCGAATTATGAAACAGAAATCAGAAATAAAGACTGCTCCTAGTACCGTCCTCCGCCATAGAACCCAACTCCCACGCTTGGAGAGACATAGGGCCCGTTGGGGCCGAAGCTCATGTTCAGGCCAACGTGGGTATGCGCCGATCCGCAGGCGCTGACCAGGTAGAGAAAGAGAAGAACAAGGGCAAAGGATATGATTTTTTTGACTTTCATCGTGAGTTGATTTATCTTATTTGTTCCAGATCTGAATCGCAAAAGGAGCCCCGTTTGGGTCCTGGATGATGGCAACGGAGTTGTCACGGGCCTCAGGGCTTGGCTCGAGCATGATGACAGCCCCGAGTGAAGCTGCCTTTGAACTCAGGGATTCCACGTCACTGACCTTGATATAGGGAAGCCAGGCCGACCTCATGTTCTCCACAGGGTTCTTCATGATGCCGCACAGTTTGGACTGTCCCTTCTGCAACATGAAATAAGGCACTTTCTGGCCTTCGACCTCTTTTGCCACGTAAGGTGCGATTCCCTTGTAATAGTTCAGTGAAGCCTGAATGTCACCCGTCCAGAGCTCGTTCCAAAGCCAGCTGTTCTCGCTGATCTCAACCTCCGGGTCACCCGTCTCTGAGCGGATGAAGGAGATGTAGGCCCCCTGTGGATCCTGTACCAGGGCAGAGCGTCCGCGGCCTTTGAAGTTGGAGGCCTTGAAAAGGGTCTTTCCCCCCTTTTGGGAATTGTAGGCCACGGCCTTGTCAACGTCAGGGACCGAAACGGAGACCAGCCATTCCCCGGAGGGATGGGTCTTCGCATTCAGCGGTATGATCCCGCCGATGGCGCGGTCGCCATGATAGATCACGTGGTAGGGCATCTCTCCCTTGCCCAGGGTCTTGTAGGTCCACCCGAAGAGGGAGGAGTAAAATTCCATGGCCTGTTCTGCATTGGGCGTGATCAGGTCATGCCAGACCATCTGCCCGTAATTGAATTCAATGGAATCATCCCCAGAAATGGCAGGGTAATCGATCTGCTCGCAGGAGAGGGAGAGCAGGCTGAGGGCTGTGATCAGAAAGCCCAGTTTAAAGATTCGGTTCATGCGTCTGTTCTTGTTGTTTGTTAAACTTGTTTTGAATTCTTTGATTCTCATGTGTTTCAGCGATTAAAGATAAGAATAATATCCCTGTGGATCAGCGGGCTTGCGGAGTTCTTTACTGCGGGACTTGTCTTTTCAAGAATTCAATTATCTTTAATCAAAATTTTTGTGAACTTAAATCTTAATGCCAAATCTATGACACGCGTGATTCTCCCCGCCCTGAGGCTTTTTTTGCCCTTCCTGATCCTGCTCACCCAACCCGCCTTTTCACAGACCCACGTACTCACTTCGCCCAACCAGCGGCTGAAGGTGGAGGTCAGTACGGAAGATGACCTGAAATGGAGGGCCTTTCTCGACGATATCGAGATCATCAACAAGGTCCAGCTGGCCATGTCTGCAGACGGAGAAAGGACCCTGGGGGCGAATCCCCATCTCAAAACGGCGGTGGAGGTTGTGAGCAAGGAGGAGGTCATCAGGCCCGTTGTCCCGAACAAGGACAGTGAGATCCGGAGCAGTTACAACGAGATGCTGATGAGATTCGAAGGCAGGTACAGCGTGGTATTCAGGGCCTATGATGACGGGATCGCCTACAGATTTGTCGATGAGAGCAAAAAGACCAGGCAGATCGATTCGGAGCTCCTGGACCTGGAACTCCCCGGTGACGCCCTGGCATTTTTTCCCAAGGAAGAGTCGATGTACTCTCACAACGAGCGAACGTATCTGAAGATGAGCTCGGGAGAGCTCGAGGCAGGTGACTTTTGCTCCCTTCCCGTGATGTTCAACGTGGGCAAGGCCAAGATCCTGCTGACCGAGGCCTCGCTGCACAACTATCCGGGCATGTTCTTGAAATACAACAGAAATATGGAGTTCTCCTCGGTTTTTCCCAAATTCGTTCTGAACGCGGTACCGGACCAGAACAACTCGCCCGACAGGAACCAGATCCTGGCTGAAGAGGCGGACTATATCGCAGAGGCGAACGGAGGGCGTTCCTATCCCTGGAGGGTATTCATGATCAGCGATGACGACCGGACCTTCGTGGAGAGCAACCTGGTCACACAGCTTTCCGGAAGCAGCAAGATCGAGGACCCGTCCTGGATTCGACCGGGGCAGGTGGCCTGGGACTGGTACAATGCCAACAATATCTATGGGGTCGACTTCGAAGCGGGCCTGAACACGGAGACCTATAAGTATTATATTGATTTTGCATCCGAGAACGGAATAGAATACGTGATCCTGGACGAGGGATGGACGAAATCGACGACCGAGATCCTGCAATGGAACCCGGAGATCAACGTGCCCGAGCTGATCTCCTACGGGAAGTCAAAAGGGGTGGGCATCATCCTGTGGGTGCTTTGGAAACCCCTGAATGAGAACCTCGACGAGATATTGAGGACCTACAGCGAATGGGGTGCCGTAGGGGTAAAGGTCGACTTCATGCAGCGCAACGACCAGGCTATGGTCCGCTCCTATGAGACCATAGCCGAGACGGCAGCCGGATACAAGCTCATGGTGGACTATCACGGGGCCTTCAAGCCAGCGGGGATGGAGCGGGTTTGGCCGAACATAATCAACTACGAAGGCGTGAAGGGGAACGAGCACAACAAGTGGAGCTCTGACATCAACCCCGAGCACAACCTGACGATCCCTTTCATTCGCATGGCTGCGGGCCCTATGGACTTTACCCCCGGAGCCATGGTGAACAAGCACAGCAAGAACTTCATGGCGAGTTTCTTCAGGCCCATGGGACTGGGCACACGCTGCCACCAACTCGCCATGTACGTGATCTACGAGGGACCCTTGCAGATGCTTTGCGAGTCGCCATCGAGATACCGCCAGGAGCAGGAATCGGTTGACTTCATCACTTCCGTGCCCACCACCTGGGACGAGACGGTGGTCTTGCAGGCCCAGGTGTCGGATTACCTGGTGCTTGCCCGCAGAAAGGGGGACGAATGGTTCCTGGGAGCCATGACCGATGACAGCCCCAGGGAATTCGAGCTTAGCTTTGATTTTCTGCCGGAAGGGGAATTCGAGCTGGAATTCTTCAGGGACGGAGCCAATGCCAAAAACTACGCCGAGGACTACAAAAGGGAAGTTGTTCGGGTGAACCGGGCCAAATCCATGACCATCTCACTTTCCTCGGGAGGGGGCTGGGCAGGACGTTTCAGGCCTATTTCCGAATAAAAAGCATCTCGCTCAGTTTTGTGACATCCTGACTTCGAGGTCCCGGATCATGAGGTCTACCTTCTGGTCCAGGGCCTTGTAGAAGGCCGGGTTGTATCTGGATCCGAGCCGCGTGTCGGATTGATAGATCTCGAGCTGGGACTCCTTGCTTCCGTCGGATACGACAAATTGATCCAGCCTGTATTGATAACGATCGTTCTTGATGACGAGCTCGATCCTGAACCGGATGGTTTTCAAGAACTGGTCAAAGGAGTTCGGTCCCCAAAGAACCTGGATCGAACCGTTTCCATGCAGGATTTCCCTGTCCGGATCGACTTCTTCTGCCCTGTTGAAGGGAAAGCGGTAATCGGATAGCCACCTGCTGGCAGCGTTCATGTGATCAACCAGTTGCATCTCCCTGAGCTCATTGACCCGGGTGTAGATCACTTCTCCGCCTGAGACAGGAAGGTATTGGGCCAGGGCATTCTGGGACCTCGCTGCTGCGAGTCCAAGCAAAAGCAAGGCAAGGGCTAGGAGGCTACGTCTCTTCATTACAGCAATTGTTTCAATTAGCTAAAGATAAGCATTTTATGAATTGATGCCATTTCCATCGGGGGACCATGACGCAAATGGGCTTATATTTGTATTCGGATGATCCCTCGATCATGAGACTGAACTTTTCCAAATACACACTGAATTTCAAGGTTCCGGGCGGCACCTCCAGGGGGGTCTTGCGTCAAAAGGAAACGTATTTCATCCGCCTGTTGGACGGCGACAGGATCGGTATCGGGGAATGCGGCCTGTTCAGGGGGCTCAGTCATGACGACCGGCCCGATTACGAGGCCCGGTTGGCCTGGCTTCGGGAGAACATCTGGCGCGATCCCGAGCATTTGAAAAGGGAGCTCGTGGAATATCCTTCCATCTTGTTCGGTTTGGAGCAGGCCTTGCTTTCTTTGGACAGGAAGGACATGTTCGAGCTTTTTCCCTCGGACTTTACGCGCGGACGGGATAAGATTTCCATAAACGGGCTGATCTGGATGGGGGAGAAGGACTTCATGCAAAAGCAGATCAGGGAGAAACTGGAGTCGGGGTTTGACGTGATCAAGCTCAAGATCGGGGCCCTGGACTTTGACGTGGAGCTGGACCTGATCGCATCCATTCGGAAGGGGTTTTCAAGGGATCAAATTGAGATCCGGGTGGATGCCAACGGGGCATTCCATCCTTCCGAAGCACTCGAGAAGCTCAGGCGCCTGTCGGAGTTTCACATCCATTCCATCGAGCAGCCCATTCGACAGGGGCAACTCGATACCATGGCGGAACTGTGTGAGCTGAGCCCGGTTCCGATCGCCCTCGACGAAGAGCTCATTGGCCTTACCCATGAAGCGCAACGCGAGGAGCTCCTGAGGCAGGTCAGGCCGGCCTACCTCATTTTCAAGCCCAGCCTGATCGGGGGGATGGGGGTCTGTGATCATTGGATCCGGCTTTGCAGGGAGCACCGGGTGGACTGGTGGATCACCTCGGCCCTGGAGAGCAATATCGGCCTGAATGCCATTGCCCAGTACACCTATTCCCTGAAGAGCCCGCTGCCCCAGGGTCTGGGAACCGGGGGGCTGTTCACGAACAACATCGCCTCTCCCCTGAAGGTGGACCGGGGGGCGCTTCACTATGATCCCAGCCTGAAATGGGGCGACACTTCGGGATTATTTGACGATTAGTAGTATTTTAGAGCCTGTAGTCGTAATTTAGAACAATCAAGAATTTTGAATTGATGGAAAGATCACGTTTTATAGAGCTGGCTTATCGGGGAAAGAACGACTGGTGGCGATATGCCGCCACGCTTTTCCTGGTCCTGCTGGGCTGGCAATTCATCGGGGTGATCCCCCTGTTCGCGGTTTCTTTGAGCAAGGCGGAGGACCTTGAAGCCTGGGTCGCCTCAGCGGAAAATGCCTTTTTGGGGCTGGGGATCGACTCCAACCTCTATCTCTTCCTGATGATCCTGACCTTTGTGGGAGGCCTGGCATTCCTGCTATTGGGGGTGAGGACCATTCACAAGAGGGAAATAAGTACCCTGATCAGCGTGCGAAACGGCTTGGACTGGCGACGATTCTTATATGGTTTTCTCTTCTGGCTTTTGATCTCCATGGCGCTCATCGCCCTGGATTACCTGTTGCACCCGGAGGACTTCCTGGTGAACTTCAGGCCGGGCCCCTTTTTCATCCTGTTGGTCATCGCTTTGCTTTTCATTCCGCTGCAGACCAGCTTCGAAGAGCTCCTGTTTCGCGGGTATCTTATGCAGGGACTGGGGGTGCTGTTTCACAATGCCTGGATTCCCTTGTTGTTGACCTCCGTCGGATTCGGTCTCCTTCATGCCTTCAACCCGGAGGTGGACAAGTTGGGTCCCATGATCCTCCTGTATTACATAGGCACAGGCTTTCTCTTTGGGGTGATCACCCTGATGGATGAGGGTACCGAGATCGCCCTGGGCATGCACGCGGCGAACAACGTCGCAGCGGCGGTCTTTGTTACCATGGACTGGGCGGTGTTTCAGACCGATGCCCTGCTGGTGGACCAGTCGGAACCCTCGCTGGGCATGGAAATGATGTTGCCTGTTTTCATTTTGTACCCCGCAGTGCTGCTCTTTCTTGCGAAAAGGTATGGCTGGCGCAACTGGAAGCAAAGGCTGGCGGGAAAGGTTGTTCCTCCGGAAACGGAGCATACTGTCCCACACACGGCATCTGTCATCGACCCGGAATGAGCCTGGACCGGATACACGAGGATTTCAGGCTGGACGGAAGGAAATTCCATGACCTTGGCGAGCTGCTCAGCCACCTGGATGAGCGCAGTCCTGAGGCTTCGGCACTTATCCGCGCCTGGCTAGATCCGGAAGGAAGGATTGAAGTCAGGACCTCGGGCTCGACGGGACGACCCAAGACCATAGTTATCGACAGGGAGCGGATGAGGCAATCCGCCCTGGCCACCGGTGAGTTCTTTGGACTGGGACCGGGCTCAAAGGCTTTGCTCTGCCTGCCTCTGAAATACATCGCGGGCAAGATGATGCTGGTTCGGGCCCTGGTGCTGGGCTGGCACCTCACTCTTGTGGAGCCTCTTGTGCGATTGAACCTACAGGGCCTGGGAGATTTTGATTTCGCTGCCATGATCCCGATGCAGGTCGAGGCCAACCTGGACCAGTTGGGCTCGATCAAAACCCTGATCGTGGGAGGCGCTCCGGTTCACCGGGAGCTGCAGGGCAGGATTCTGGATCTGCCCACCAGGATCTACGCGACCTACGGGATGACCGAGACCATTACCCACATTGCCCTCATGCCGCTGAATCGTAGCGCGGGTCGTGACGAAGACAGGGAAGTGTACAGGGGGCTTCCGGGCGTGTCCTTTGAAACGGATGAGCGGGGTTGCCTGGTGATCCATTGCAAGCGCATCTCAGAGGATCCCATCGTTACCAACGACCTGGCCCATTGCCTGACCCGGGACAGTTTCACCTGGCGCGGAAGACTCGACGGGATAATCAATTCAGGAGGTTTGAAGCTGGTCCCGGAAGAGATCGAGCGCAAGTTCTCTCCCTGTGTCAAGGGGCGATTTTTCGTGGCCGGGCTGCCCGATGAGAAGCTGGGGCAGAGCCTGGTTCTAGTCATTGAAGGACCGAAGGACCCTGACCTGGAGGAATGCCTCAGGCGTCTGCAAAGGGACCCTGAAGGATCCGTGTCGAAACACGAGCTGCCCCGGCGATATTTTTTCCTGGAATCATTTGCAGAAACAGGCTCGGGAAAGATAGACAGGACGAAGACCCTGGAACTCTTGGGTTCCGGTACTCTCTGATTCAGTTCACCTGGAACACCGTTCTCAGCGACAGGGCCTTTCCACTTTCATTGAAGCCCTCGATGCTCACCTCATAGGCACCGCTGAGATCCGAAGTGTAAAAGGAGTAGGTTTTGGATGCTCCATCCAATCGGAATTCGGGTTCCCAGACCAATTGGCTCCTGAAATCCGGGATGCGCTTGTGCAGATCGCGGTATCGATAGTCCTGCCTGTGATAATCCTTGACAAGTTCGGGTCTGAAGAGCTTTGTTCCTTCCTCCTTGAGCTGCGGCAGGCTCTCGATGAAATCCCCTTCGTAGGATTCCATGGAGATGATGCCTTCAAAGACCTCTGACCCATAAAGGTACTGCTCGTTGACCACGCTGATCTTCTTGATCCTGGAAGCCTTGGCCTCGATCACGGTGTTGTGGTCCTGAATGAAGAGACCGTCGATCAGCAGCAAGGAATTGAGACCCGATTCGACGTCGTCGTCATACACGCGCACGTGGATGAACTGCTCCCCACGGCGCTGCCGGGTGGAAGCCTGTTCGATGATCTCGGTGATGGTCTCCTTGATGGTTGGAAACCGGGTATAGTCATCCAGGTAGTACTCGTGGGTCGGCTGGCCGAAGAAAGGGGGATACTCTTCCAGTTTCCTGATGCTGTCCACCCGTGTTCCCGCATATGCGTTTTGAACCTGGTTCTGTATGCTGTGGTCCAGGATCATTTGTTCCATCTCTTCGGTAAGAATGAAATCACCGAATGAAAGACCTGAAAAATCCGGGGTCTCGAAGGGGTCCAGCTCGATCCTGAATTTATCCTTGTCCTCTCCGACAACCTGGATCAGGGCCTCGTCATTGGTATAGGGCTGATCCAAATTGAAATGGAATCTTCCGTCCTCGCCTGTGCTGGAGATCTTGAAGATGTAGTTGGTTCCGGCTATGGAAAGCGCCACCTTGCGCCCTGAGGCGGGCAATCCGCTTTCGCTGACCAGGACCCTGCCCTCAAGAAGCTCTCCGCGCAGCTCGGGCAGACTCATGGATGATTCACTTCTTACTCGCAGGCTTTTCGGGGATCCCTGCCCGGTCTTTTCGAATGACGCCGCCGTCTGTCTTTGGGGAGCCTCCAGGTCCCTGACCTTGGTCACCGATAGCGAGTAGTTGCCGTGCCAGCTTTCCGGAACCCCGCTGATCCTGATGGTCCCCATTTCACGGGACCCAAGCTGCCCGGGATCCACTTCCAGCCTTATCCCGTCCACGGTGCTTAGCAGCTCTGGTTGCCTCACTGAGACGGAAGCTCTCTGGGCGCCTGTTGAATCGACCTCTTGTCTAATCAGGCCCCTTTGGTCCTGCTGGAAAGGGTTGATCACGACCACGTCGTTCTGATAGTAGTCCTCGACCTTTCCGTTTCTCATCCAGTGGGTGTAGGCCACGAGCTTGTAGTTCCCCGAGGCTATGCCGGTGGGCACGAAAAAATCTCCCTGGCCCATCCCTTCTTCCAGGCGGATCTTGTGACTGAAAACCGGCTTTCCGTCACGACCGATCATCTGCACATAGGCCATTTTGCTGAGATCGGAGGCCTGGCCGGTCTCATGATTCATGCAGTACACCTTGTAATAGAGGTATTCCCCGCTGAGAAGCAAGGTGCTGTTCTGATGGAGATATACCCGTTCTGCCGGCATCAGCAGGTCCGCCGTGGCCGTTTGGCCGTATCCCTTTCCGACGGTTACAAGGGCGAGGAGGAGCGAGAGTTGAATGATTCTTTTCATTTCACTAGTTTTTTTCATTACTGGAGTCAATCCTCCCAGAAATCGGGTTTTTCGGGGGTCCCCAGGGCCGTGCAGTCCCCGCAGGCCCTTGGCACTACGACATAGGGCCCTTCCAGGTCTCCCGGGTTGATATTCTCTATCAGGAATTTCACAAGATTTGCATCGATGGCTTCAAACAAGGGGTAGGTTGGGGGAATGGCTGGGCTCACCAAGGGAGGAGCTGCACGGCCACATTCCACGAAATACGGGGGAAGCGGTTCACCGGGAAAGAAGTCCTCGTAGTTGAAGAAGAGCCTTTTTTCGGTGACCGAGGATACCTGGAAGAAGCCCAGGACCTTTTCGTTCCGGTCTTCCGTTGACCTGATGTTGCTTGCGATAAATCCTGGCTGCAGCTGGCTCAGCACGTTGTCAGAGCCCGAAAGCTGGTTCAACACATCGTAATAGGAATAAGCCTCCTGGGATTGCACGTATTGTTTGACAAGGATACTGTAACGGTGCCCGATCACGGGATCATCCGCAGAGATGTTTCTCACCGGAAAGCCCGAGACCCGGTCTTCCGAAAGGTTGGTGGTCGTGGTCAGGATGATCTGGTTCGAGTTGACCGTGTTGTAACAGGTCCTTTCTTCCAGGGGACGGATGGCATCCGGAGAGATGGAATCCACCTCGTAGACGACAAAATCGTTTCGGGTCCAGTCGGGCGCCACGATCTTGTACGTTTCCTCGTATTCATAACGGTAGTAGTTGGAGGATCGGGAAGGATCATTGCTATCCACCAGAATGGTAATGATGTCATTTCCAATGCTGTTCAGTTCGCGGCGGGCATACACCTTCTCTATCTCGGTCCGGGCCGAGAGCTGAACCTTTGGCGAGGTATAGTTTCTGCCCCTTTCCGTGGTGACGGAAAGCTCATAATCAACATCGGGTTGGGCTGCGAAGGCTTCAGCCGAGGAATAGACTCCCGGCTCAACTTCCGAAAAGGGGATCCGAAGTCCCTCATTGGCGGTGATCACCACGGTGGCGTTTCGCTCGGGGAAGGGCCCTTCCTCATTGAACTCATAGGTCCGGGAAAGGAAGATTTTCTGCACCTTCTCTTCGTCGGTCAGGGTTGCCTCGATCACGATGACGTCTTCAAACTTGAACTGGTTGTCGATGTCGATCTCCTCGGTGCAAGAATGCAAAGTACCGATCACCAGGCATGCCAGGCCGATCCATTGTAAGGTCTTCTCTATGTTCATATGCAATTTCATTCAATCCAAAATTCAGGGGGTTCGGTTTGTCCCAGTTGCGTGCAATCCCCGCAGGGGGTGGGCACCACGTCAAAGGGGCCAAGGTTCGGTTCCGGTGGCTGGTGGTCCTGGAAATATTTGACCAGTCCCGCCTGTATCGCGTCCTTAAGGGGTGTTCCCGCCATGGTGGCTATGGGCGGAGCCGTGATCCCGCAACTCACAAAGTAGGGGGGGAGGGGCTCGCCCGGGAAAAAGTCCTCGTAGTTGAAGAAGATCCTTTTCTCGTCTACGGAGGAGACCTCGAAAAAGCCCAGCACTTTTTCGTTCCTGTCGGAAGTCGAAAAAATGTTGCTGTCAATGAAGCCCGGTTGTATCTGCGCCAGCACATTGCCCGAACCAGACAACTGGTTCAGCAGGTCGTAATAGGTATAGGCTTCGAGCGTCTGCACGTACTGCCTTACCAGGATGCTGTAGCGATGGCTGAGGACGGCGTTGTCGGTAGTGATGTTCCGCACCGAAAACCCGGAGACCCTGTCCTCGCTCAGCCCCGTGGTCGTGGTTTGTATGATGCTGTTGGAGATCTCCGTGTTGTAGCATTCCAGCTCATCGGTGGATCGCACCGTAAAGCCGGGAAAGGCCAGGTCATTGCCTTCTTCGTCCTGCAGGATCACGAACTCGTCGCGGACCCAGTACGGAGCGATGATCTTGTAGGTCTCCTCGTATTCGTATCTGTAGTAGTTCGATTCCCGGTTGGGATCATAGCTGTCCACCTTGATCGCGAGGAGCTCAGTGCCAATGCTGTTGACCTCCCGTTCGCCATAGACCCGTTCGATCTTGGATTCCACGGGCAACTGAACCGGCGGGGTGGTGTAGGACCTTCCCGAAGCCGTGGTGACAGACAGTTTGTACTCCACGCCGGCTTCCGCTTTGAAGCTTTCCTGTGAGACATAAAGCCCGGGCTGGCTGCCGGATTCGGTAAACGAGTAGATCTTGCTGTCATCCGCTGAGACCGACACCAGCGCGCGGCTTTCGTGCTTTGGCCCCTCCTCCTCGAAGCGATAGGACCTGCCCAGCCGGATCGTATGCTTTAGAAGCTCATCGGTGATCCTGGCCTCGACCACGAGGGCGTCCTCGAAGCTCAGCTCCTCGGAAAGATCAATTTCCTCCACGCAGGCACCGGCAGCCGAGAAGATCGTCAGAAACAGGCAGATATGTCGGATCGGGTGCTTCATGCGGGCACGACTGTCAGTTTAGAATCTGAAATTATAGGTTATGGTCGGAACCGGGACCGCGAAGATCGAGCTCTGGTAGGCCTTCACCTGCCCGTCATCGGTCACGAAGAACACGGAGAAGGGGTTGTTCCTTCCCAGCACGTTGTAGACCGAGATGTTCCAGAAGCTGTGCGCGAGCTTCTTGATCTTGTGGTTGCCCTCTATGTTGATGCCCAGGTCGAGCCGGATGTAGTCCGGGATCCTGAACTCATTGCGGTTCGAGTAGAACACGTATTCCGCGTTGTTCAGCTCGTAGTTGCCCACGGGGAAGGTCACCGGCCTACCCGTCTGGTAGAGGAAGTTCATAGAGAAGCTGTACCGCTTGGTGAGCTTGTAGTTGGCCACCAGGCTGAAGTCATGGGGCTTGTCGTAATTGGAAGGGAAGAACTCCCCATCGTTGACCCGTTCCTCATTGAACTCGCTGTCCAGTTTGATCAGTGAGCGCGAATAGGTGTAGCCTATCCAGCCGTTCAGTTTGCCCTTGTTCTTTCGGACCAGAAATTCCACCCCATAGGCTTTGCCCTCACCCTGCAGTACCTCACTTTCGATATTCTCGTTGAGCAGGAGGTCGGCGCCGACCTTGTAGTCAAGGACGTTGTCCATCAGCTTGTAATAGCCTTCCAGGCTGAGTTCGTAGGTGTTCCCGTCCAGGTTCTTGAACAGTCCCAGGGAGAACTGGTTCGCCCGCTGGGGCTCGATGTTGAGGTCAGACAGCTTCCAGGTGTCCTGGGGGGTCGCCGTGGTATTGGTGGTCAGGGTATGTATGAATTGGTAGTTGTTGTTGTAGCTGGCCTTGATCGAAAAGCTCTCCGAGAAGGAATACCGCCCCGACACCCTGATCTCAGGGCCGCCGTATGTCTCAACAACCTCGTTGTTCCCATAGCTGATCGTCTCTATGCGCGTAGCCTCGTTCTTGGGCAGGCCCTCGAGATAGACGTTCTGCTCGGTCGGGCCCAGGAAGGCGTAGAAGGAATAGCGCAGCCCCAGGTTGAAGGACAGGTTCTTGCTCACGTTGTAGTTGTCGGAGAAGAAGATGCCGGATTCGATGGCCTTCTCGCTCTGCACGTCGGTCGGGGAGACCAGGCTCTCGGGTCCCTTGGGCTTTATGTTGGCCGGCGAGTTGTTGTAGAGCTTGCCGGACAGGCCATAGGTGAAATTGTGCTTGTCATTGAGCAGGTGGTTCATCAGGAACTTGACCTCTGTCTCCTGAACCTTGTAGTCCAGGTCAAAGTCGCGGGAGCTGTTGCTCTCGTATCCGATGTTATAGGCGTAGTTGCTGTTCGACAGGATGATGCTTCCCCGGTTCCTCTCATTGAATCGGTGGTTGTACCTCAGGGAGAACAGCGCATTGCTGTAGTTGAAGGTCGAATCCGAAGAGATGCTGAACAGGTCATTGCTATAGTAGCCGGACATTTCCAGGGAATTGTTCTCATCGAAATCATGGCTGTACTTGGCGATCACATCGTAGAACGAGGCCTCGCTGTTCTTCAGGGACTCCTCGTCGAGCTGCTTGAGGATCCAGTCCGAATAGGTGGCTCGGCCGCCCAGCAGCAGGGAGGACTTTTCCTTCACCACTGGGATCTCCAGGGTCAGGTTAGAGGTCACCGGGCCGATCGCGCCTTCTCCTGAGAACTTCTGGCTATTGCCCTTTTTGGTGCGTATGTCGAACACGGAGGAAAGTCGCCCACCGTACTCCGCCGGTATGCTTCCCTTGTAGATGTCCACGTCGTCCGTAGTAAAGGGGTTCAGCGCAGAGAAGATCCCGAAGAAATGAGTGGGATTGTACACTACGGCGTTGTCCAGCAGGATCAGGTTCTGGTCTGTTTTCCCTCCCCGTACGTTGTATCCTGCGGCACCCTCTCCGGCCGTCGAGATCCCCGGAAGGGTGGTGGCCACTTTGAGCACGTCCCGCTCTCCCAGGACAAGGGGTATGGTCTTGATCTCCTTGACCTCGATCTGGGTGATCCCTGTCACCGCGTCCTTCACGTTGCTGTCCTTGTCTGCGTCGATGATCACCTCATCCAGCAATTCCGGGTTCTCCGCAAGGCTGAAGTCGAAGGTTCCGTCATTATAGATGATCACCTTCTTTTTCAGGTTCTCGATGCCCAGTGACGACAGTTCAAGGTCATTTGCCCCGGCGGGCAGATCGATCGAATACCTTCCTTCAATGTCGGTGACCGCGTTGATGTTCCTTCCGACCACCCTGATCACCAGGCTGGGAATGGGTTCTCCCGTTACGTTGTTCTTTACCACGCCAGAAAGGTTGAAGCTTCTTCGCGAGCTGCTCATGCTCTCCCTTCCGATTCGAATGGTCTCAATCCCCGTCCTGGCCGTTGCCGCCTGTTCCGAGTAGAAGATGGGCTTGTTTTCGTCTTGCTGCAGGTCCTGGGTCTCCCCACCAAAGAAGTCATCGGGCAGGCTGTCGTAGATCAGGTTGTTCTGGGTCAGAATGATCTTGTAGTTATCTGAAAAATAATAGTTTATCACCGTATTGGTGAACAAGTCATTCAATATGAGCCGAAGGGCCGTGCTTTCGTATTCCCCCGAGATCTTCAGATTGTCGAACCAATCCTCCACGAAAAAGAACCTGTACGGGGTAAGCGACTCGATCTGCTCCAGGACTTCAACCCGGGTAGAATTCTCGAAGCTCAGACTGATCTTTTCAGTTCCGTCCTGGCCATAGCTGCAGACTGCCGAAAGGATCAGCAGGACAAGAATCATCCTTTTCATAATGATGAGGTGGAGTTAGGAGTTAGGGAGGAATCAATGCGTTCCAGGATCCGTTTCATGAACAGGTCGGGGTCGGTCTTGAGAAGGAATTTGCTGCCGCTGTAGAAATCATTGATCTCTTTTTTGCTTTCCGGGAAGGCCTTGATCAGGTCATTCTTGTTCCTGACCGGATGGTAAAGGCCCTCATAATGGATGTAATAACTGTCATCCTCGCGGAATTCGTTGAGCACCATCTTGTCTTCCAAAACCTTCTTTCTGAGTTTGAGGTGCTTTTTCAACAGCAGGATAGAACTCGTCTCGCTCAGCACCTCGTAGAAGCCGTCAATGTCGTCAGCGGAACGGTAGACCTTTGTGTCCCTGAGATGCCTGAACTTATGCCCGTCAATTTCGAATCCTTCGACTTCGTCCTTTAGGAGTTTTAGGATGCTCTTGCCCGAAGCAGCCTGAAGCTCAATGATCAGTTCATCCTCGAACAGATCGTATTTCATCGGAATGTCGTAGTAGGGCTGTCCGTCATACAGCAGATTCCCGGTGAGGAATTCAGGGCTCTGGAAGAACTTGTGCTTGCCGTCCCGGATCCTGTAGAGCTCCCTGTATCGGGTTCCGTTGAACAAGCCGGTGTTCTCGACACCCACCTGGGAGTCGAACCAGTTGTAGTACTCTCTTTCCGAGCTGTCCTGTGCCTGTCCTCCAGGGATCAGGGCCAGGTTGAGCAGTGCGGTCAATAGGAAAAGGCGAAAATCGTTCAAGGCGGCGAGGGGTTTAGAATAATTCATTTTATAAAAATGGAAGGTAAATATAAAAAAATCCCCTCCATTCAATGCGCATTCTCAACAAACTTTGAGAATTCACTTCACTGAATGGAAGGGATGTCTTTGCTTGACTCGTTCCTGTGACCGGCCTAAGCCTGGTCGAACAACACCCAGGAGCCGTTCTCTATCAAGGGGATGGCCTGTTTGTACTTCAACACCTTCGATTCTCCGGTGTTGATGTTCTTGATGGTCACCCTCTCGTTTCGGCCTATCTTTCGCTCGGTCCTGACGATGGTCTCCGTGATCTGCTGGGGCTGGGTCTGGTTGGCATGTGTTTCCTGAGTCTGGCTGACAAACTCCTCCTTGCTCAACTGCACCTTTTCCTGCTTTCGTTCCCGTGCCTGGGAGACCTGTTGCGGGCTCTGGCTCGGAAGCTCTCCCTTGAAAAGGAAGGAAAGCACTTCCTTGTTGACCTTGTCAAGCATGCCCTTGAACAGCTCAAAGGCCTCGAACTTGTAGATCAACAGCGGGTCCTTCTGTTCGTAGGTGGCATTCTGGACGGATTGTTTCAGGTCATCCATCTTTCTAAGGTGGTCCTTCCAGGTGTCATCGATGATAGCCAGCGTGATGTTCTTTTCGAAGTCCTCCACGAGCTGCTGCCCATGCGTCTCGTAGGCGTCTTTCAGGTTGGTGACCACCTGAAGGGTCTTGATCCCGTCAGTGAAGGGAACCACGATGCGCTCATAGCGATCTCCCTGCTTCTCGTAGACGTCCTTGATGACCGGGTAGGCTGCAATGGCATTTCGCTGCACCTTGTCCTTGTAGTGGTTGTAGACCACCTCGAAGAGCTCGTCGACGAGTACCCGTTCGTCCTTGGATGCGAACTCTTCTTCCGTGAACGGCGAGGTCGTGGAAGAGAATCGGATCAGCTCGAACTCGAAGTTCGAGTAATCGTTGAGGGCCTTGTTGCTGCTGACGATCGAGTCGCAGGTGTCGTATATCATGTTGACGATGTCCACCTGCAGCCGCTCCCCATAAAGGGCGTGTCGGCGTCTCTTGTAGATTACTTCCCTCTGGGCGTTCATGATGTCGTCGTACTCCAGGAGACGCTTTCGGATCCCGAAGTTGTTTTCCTCTACTTTCTTTTGAGCCCGCTCTATGGACTTGGAGATCATGGAGTGCTGGATCACCTCGCCCTCCTTGAGCCCCATCTTGTCCATCATCTTCGCGATACGCTCCGAGCCGAACAGGCGCATGAGATTGTCTTCAAGTGATACGTAGAACTGCGAGGAGCCCGGGTCGCCTTGACGACCGGCCCGACCTCTGAGCTGTCGGTCCACCCTTCGGGAGTCGTGTCTTTCGGTGCCGATGATCGCAAGTCCACCGGCTGCCTTGACCTCTTCGGAGAGCTTGATGTCGGTTCCCCGACCCGCCATGTTCGTCGCGATGGTCACCACGCCCGGGTGTCCTGCGGTCTCGACGATGTTCGCCTCTTTCTTGTGTAGCTTGGCGTTCAGCACGTTGTGCGGTATCTTCCGGATCGATAGCATCTTCGACAGCAGCTCCGAGATCTCCACAGAAGTGGTACCCACGAGCACGGGTCGCTTTTGGTCGACCAGCCTGCCGATCTCATCGATCACGGCATTGTATTTCTCTCTCTTGGTCTTGTAGATCAGGTCTTCGCGGTCGTCCCGGATCAGGGGCATGTTGGTCGGGATCTCGACCACGTCAAGCTTGTAGATCTCCCAGAATTCCCCGGCTTCGGTCACCGCCGTACCGGTCATGCCCGCGAGTTTGCGGTACATCCTGAAATAGTTCTGAAGGGTGATGGTCGCGTAGGTCTGCGTAGCCGCCTCTATCTTAACGTTCTCCTTGGCTTCAAGAGCCTGGTGCAGTCCGTCGGAGTAACGCCTGCCGTCCATGATCCGGCCGGTCTGCTCGTCGACGATCTTGATCTGACCCTCGATGATCACGTATTCCACGTCCTTTTCGAAAAGGGTATAGGCCTTGAGGAGCTGGTTCATGGTGTGGATCCGCTCGCTCTTGATGCTGAACTCCCGGTAGAGCTCTTCCTTCTCCTTTGCCTTTTCCTCCGGGCTCAGGTCCTTTGCGTCGATCTTCCCGATCTCTATTCCCATGTCGGGCAGCACGAAGAAGTGGTCCGAACTGCTCCCGGACAGGTGGGCGATCCCCTTGTCCGTCAGGTCGATGGAGTTGTTCTTCTCGTCGATCACGAAATAGAGTTCCTCGTCGATCTTGGGCATCTCCCGGTTGTTGTCCTGCATGTAGAAGTTCTCTGTCTTTTGCAGGAGCTGCTTTACGCCTTCCTGGCTCAGGAACTTGATCAGGGCCTTGTTCTTGGGGAGCCCGCGGAACACACGGTAGAGGTAGAAGCCCCCATCCTTGGTATTGCCTTCAGCGATCAGCTTCCTGGCTTCCGCCAGCACGCCGATCAGGTATTTGCTCTGAAGCTTTACGATCTCATCCACCTTGGGCTTCAACTCGTTGAACTCATGCCTGTCACCCTGCGGGGTCGCCCCGGAAATGATCAGCGGGGTTCTCGCGTCGTCCACCAGAACAGAGTCCACCTCGTCCACGATGGCGAAGTTGTGCGGACGCTGCACCAGGTCATTCGGAGAATGCGCCATGTTGTCCCTGAGGTAGTCGAATCCGAACTCGTTGTTGGTCCCGTAGGTGATGTCGGCCAGATAGGCCTGGCGTCGCTCGTCGGAATTGGGCTTGTGGTTGTCGATGCAGTCTATGGTCAGGCCGTGGAACTCGAAGATCGGTCCCATCCAGGCCGCGTCACGCTTGGCCAGGTAATCGTTGACCGTGACCACATGCACCCCGTTGCCCGTCAGGGCATTGAGATAGATCGGCAGGGTCGCTACCAGGGTCTTTCCTTCACCCGTCATCATTTCCGCGATCTTTCCCTGGTGCAGAACCGCACCTCCGATCAACTGAACGTCGTAATGCACCATGTCCCAGGTAATGGGCTTTCCGGCCGCGTCCCAGGTATTGCTCCAGACCGCATCGTCACCTTCCAGGTTCACGTAGTCCCTGACGGAGAGCTCGCGATCAAAGGGAGTGGCCCTGACCCTCAAGGTCGAGTTGGTCGCAAACCTCCTCGAGGTCTCGCGGACCACGGCAAATGCTTCGGGCTGTATTCGGTCCAGGACCTGCTCTGACGCCTGGTAGGCTTCATCGTTCAACTGGTCGATCTCTTTGTAGATCGCCTCTTTGCGGTCAATGTCAGCTGTTTCAAGCTCCTGTTCCAGGGTCTTTATCTGGTTTTTGAAGGGCTGCGTCGCCTCCTGGATCTCTCGCTTGAAATCCTGGGTCTTTTGACGCAGCTCCTCGATCGAAAGTTGCTCCATTGCTTTGTCGAAGGACCTCACCTTGTCAACCATTGGCTGCAGCAACTTCAGGTCTTTCTTTCTCTTGTCTCCGACAAAAGCCTTGAGTACTGAATTGAGAAAACTCATATTGTTCTGTGTTTTTTGCGGATGCCTTTTTCAGGCAATTCTCTATACTATTTCAGGTATTTATCTATCAGTAAGGGACAGCCGATAAGTTAAGATTTTCTGAGGTATTGAGAAAAAAAAAAGCCTCGAAAGGAGACTTTGATTTTTAGTACTCATCCTCATTCCAGAGGAAATCTTCGTCTGTGGGATAATCTGGCCAGATCTCCTGGATCACTTCGTAGGTTTCTCCTTCATCTTCAAGGGCTTGCAGGTTCTCTACAACCTCCAGGGGAGCTCCCGTCCTAATGGCATAATCTATCAATTCATCCTTTGTAGCCGGCCAGGGGGCATCGCTCAAATAAGATGCCAATTCCAACGTCCAATACATAATTGAAAATTATTTAATTTGATTTGCAAATGTAATTTTTTTGCTCAATAAAGCAAGTTTTTTAATTACTATTTTTCGGATGTCTAAAGAACGTGTTTTTAAGCGGTATTTTTTCTCCCGGATCCCACTGTTTTCAGCCTTTCCAGGGAACTTCCTCCGCTCCGTTATCCCTGGTCAATTTTCGTGCCAACACGAAAAGGTAGTCGGACAGTCGGTTCAGATAGACCAAAATCTGCGGATCGACCCCTTCCAGGTCGTGCAATTCGACGGTCTTTCGCTCGGCCCGGCGGCATACGCAGCGGGCCACATGACAAAATGACACGGCAGGATGTCCTCCCGGCAAAATGAAGTGGGTCATTTCGGGGAGCGTTTCATTCATCCGGTCCATTTCGTTCTCAAGGTGGCTGATGTCCCCGGGCCCGATCAGTTCAATCTGAAGCCTCGACTTTTTTTCTTTTACGTCACCTTTTTCCCCGGGGGTTGCGAGCATGGCTCCCAGGGTGAAGAGCTTCGACTGTATCCGTATCAGGTTCTCGTGCACCTCCTTG
>CAZAZM010000035.1:0-26884 GCA_964489625.1 uncultured Flavobacteriaceae bacterium | reverse complement strand
GCCTCATTAATTTTGAGTTGTGCGATACACCAAATACTTTGCGGGAATATTGAATGAGTCGGGGCCATTCCAGATCAGTGCGGATCAGTGGCGCAGGGTAATGAACATTGTCTACCTGGAGGGTTCGATCCATTCGCTTCAGAAGGTCAAGGATCCTAAAATGCCTTTCAAATATGACGTGATCGTATTCAGGTATCAGAAGCAGCTGACCGACCTGACGGGGAATCTGGCTCCCAAGGATCTAATTAGGGAAATGTATAAGATGTCGAGGTATTGAGATAGAGGGGTGATGGAGGGTTTTTTATCTGATGCATCAGGATTACTCACGTGATCCTTTGCATCTCATTTTGAGAATAGAAAAGCCCGAATCTGTCTGGAAACAGATCTGGGCTTTATTTTTTTTTCGCTCCCGCTTCAAAACTGAAGTTTTGGCGGTCGCTCTAAAAAATAAAGCCCGGCACTTGTGCCGGGCTTTTCTATTCATCTGTGATCGCGACAGGATTCGAACCTGTGACCGTCTGCTTAGAAGGCAGATGCTCTATCCAGCTGAGCTACGCGACCCTGGGTCCTTATGTGCACACGACTGGAGTCGAACCAGCACGTTCAAAATCGAACACTAGGCCCTCAACCTAGCGCGTCTACCAATTCCGCCACGTGTGCTTGATATGGCTTACAAAGCTAAAAAAAATCCGCCATCGAGACGGATTCAGCCTTGAATTTTTTGTGACTTGGCTGGGGCTCGAACCCAGGACCCTCTCCTTAAAAGGGAGATGCTCTGCCAACTGAGCTACCAAGTCTGAATAATCGGATGCAAAGATACTATCAATTATTAATTATACAAGGCTTTTCTGAAAAAAAATGAAGATATTTGCAGTCTTTTGAACGAACTATGAATCAGCAATTTACGAAGATAACTCTGTTGGGATACATGGGTAGCGGAAAGTCCACGGTGGCCCGGATCCTGGGCTCTGAAATGGGCCTCAAGCCACTGGACCTGGACGAGTACATCGCTGAAAAGGAAGGTCTTCCCATACCCGAGATTTTCGCTTCGAAGGGAGAGATCTATTTCAGGACCATTGAAAGCCGGTACCTCAAGGAGCTGCTCGATGCCGAAGAGGACATGGTGCTGGCCCTGGGGGGAGGCACTCCCTGCTATGCGGACAACATGGATCAGATACTCCAAAAATCGAGGTCCTATTACCTGAAGGCATCAATAGGCACCCTGGTCGAGAGACTCGTACGGGAGAAGGAGGAACGGCCCATGATCTCATCTCTGGCCGACGAGCAGTTGGGCGAGTTCATCGCGAAGCACCTCTTTGAAAGGCGCAGCTTCTACGAGCGGGCGTCTGAAATCATAGTCATTGACGGAAAGGACCCGCATCGTATCGCGGGCGAGATCGATCACTCCAGGTAGGCGACAGAACCCTTCTTGTTGAATTCCACGTGGATGTGTTCCTGCAGGGAGGTGGAGAGTGACAATCCCTTGAAATCGGCCTTTATGGGGTATTTCTTGTGGTTCCGGTTGACAAGCACCACTGTTTTGAACCTCTTGAGCGGCACGTCGAGGAAGTGCCGGGCGGCGTAGATAAGGGTGGTTCCCGAGTTCAGCACGTCGTCCACCAGGACCAGCGACCTGTTCTTGTACTGCTCCGGGTCCAGGCTGGTAGTGATCTGCTCCCGGGGCTTCTTCTTGTCCATCGCAACCTCGCAAAGACTCACCTCAAGCGAAGAGATCTCGCGGAGCACTTTGGCGATCCTCTCGGCCAGAATGAAGCCGTTCTCCTTGATGCCGGCGATGATGACCTCCTTTTCCTTGGTATTTGACTCGTAGATCTGGTAGGCGATTCTCTTGATCTTGTCTGTGATCTGCTGGTCGGTCAGTATGATGGATCTGCTCATCGAGGAATTATTTCTTCTCAAAAATAATAAAAAGTTCCCTTCCCAAGCGAGGTTTTATCGAATTATGGCAGGGTTCGAGCACCTTGATCTCGAAGCGGTCCTCAAAGGTCTGCAGGTACTCCTCGCGGCTTCCCCCGAAGGGAGGGCCGGATTCGGTGAGCGGAAAGTCGAACAGCAGGCCGGCAAGCCTCCCCCCGGGCTTCAGCAGCTCGTGCACCTTTTGGGCATAGTCCTTGCGCTGCGAGGGGTCGAGGGCGCAGAAAAAGGTCTGCTCCAGGATCAGGTCGTACTGTTTTTCCCATTTGAAGAAATCGGATTGGATCAGTCGCTCCCCTGGGAAATGCGGCACGCGCTCCAGCAGGTTCTCCAGCGGGGCCTGAGAGATGTCCAGGACGTCGACATTCGAAAAGCCGGCATCGTGCAGGTATTCGGCCTCGTAGGCGTTCCCGGCCCCCGGTATGAGTATGGCCAGTTCTTTGGAATCGAGCTGATTCACATAGTCCCTGATGGGAGGGGAGACCAGGCCCATGTCCCAGCCCGTCTCCTTCCTGTGGTATTTTTCGGTCCAGTAGGACTCGTCGAATCTAGGAGTCTTCATCGGTTAAGGAGTCTTCATCGGTGTAGGAGTCAATGTCCCTTCGGTCTTTCTTGGTGGGCCTGCCGGTTCCCTTCTTGCGGTAGAAATCCCGTGAATAGCGCAGGAGCTCCTGGTTCTCAAAGGCTTCGGCCGGGGTCAGGTCCCTGCGGTAGAGGTCCACCAGCTTGGCTCCGACCCGGTTGGCCGGGATGTCGAGCACCATGAGCTCGTAATCGACCTGGTTCCTGCGCACCAGGTACTTTTCCCCGGGAAAGACGTCCCTCGACGGCTTCACGTTGTCTCCGCCCATTTTGACGTGTCCCTTCTTGCAGGCTTCCGTGGCCTGGCTCCTCGTCTTATAATAACGGGTGCACCAAAGGAACTTGTCTATTCTCATGTGGGCTACTTGTTCTGCTGCCTCGAATTGCCCAGGGCCCTTCTCATCTCCGGCTTGTCAACGTACATGTTGTCTGCCAGGGGAGTGAACTTCTTGCTGTCGGTGAACATCACGAAATCCTCGGGCTTGAACTCTTCGAACTTGGCTGCGGCCCCGACGATGTCGTTGATGGCGAGGTTCAGCAGGGCTTCGTTCCTGGCCCCCAGGACGCCCAGGTTCGAAAGGCTCTCGAAGCGCTCGATGTCCGGCTCATAGCCGTTCTTGTCGTTGTTGCCCAGGCTGTTGACCGATTCCAGCACGATGGGCTGCATGGCATAGAGGTGGTTCGGGTTGGCGCCTTCTCGACCGAAATTGGCAGAATCATACAAGGTGATCGAAGCCGTGTACTTCCCGGAGGTTTGGGAGCCGATAAGGGTGACGTCTATATAGGGCTCGAGGCCACTGATGATCAGTTCGCTGGCGGAAGCCGAGCTGCCGGTTACGATGATATGCACCCTGTTCAGGTTGAGGCTGTTGATGCTCCTTCCATTGGTGAGCTTGTCGGAAAACTTGTTGACCAGCCAGTCGGGTTGGGATTGTTCCAGCTCGGCCTGGATCTTGGGGTTCCACTGCTCCTTGCTGAAGATCTCTCCCTTGAACTGCCCGGTGACCATGCTGGCAAGGGCCACGGCGGTGCTGACGCTGCCCCCGGGATTGTACCTGAAATCCAGGATCAGGTCGGTGACTCCCTCGTTCTTGAACTGGAGGAAGACATCATTGAGCTCGTCGTCGAAACCACGCGTGAAACCGTTGTATAGGAGATACCCGATCTTCTTTCCGCCTTCGTCGAAGGTCTTGGCGATCAGGATCGGGTTTTCGGTGTATTCGAACTTGGTCAGCTCCACGCTGCGCCCGTTGGGCACCACGGTTCCGTTCTGGATCGTGGCCAGGGTAAGGGTGTAGGTGTCCATGTCAGAGAACAGCAGTTCCCGGTAATTCTCTATGGTTAGCTGGGTCCCGTTGACGTGGGTGAAGGCATCTCCCCGGCGGATGTCCTTGTTCGAGGCGTCCGAATCCGGCATGATGTAGCGTACATAGCCGAGAATGTCATTTGAATTCGCTGAGATCCGGGCCAGGCCAAAATCGACCCCGTTGCTCTTTGAGATCCCCGCAAACTGGTTCTCCAGCTCGATGTAGTCATCCACGATCCAGCTCCAGAAGTCCACCGTCTGCCGGTTGTAGATGAGGCTTTCGAAAAATTCCTCGGGATCCGGCTTGGAAGCCAGGAACTGCTCGTATTCCGTTTGGGATGCGAACCGGTCGTCCGCCAGGTTCGGGACCCTGGGTTGCCAGAGGTAGAAGAGGTTCATCCCATTCCAGATGAAGTCCTGGATCTCTACGTTCTCGATTTCCGGCTCTACGATATCCGGGTCATCGTCACTGCAGCTCCAGCCCAGGAACAGCAGCAGGGCCAGGGGCCACAGGTATTTTGCTTTCAACATGATCAAATGGTTCTTAGGTTTCTCAAAAATAATAAATGTTCAACTATTTTTTCAAAAAAATAAACAAAAACGGTTCGATTAGCAAAAACAAAGGTTTGAGCGGCTAAAATAGGAATAATCCCAGCCTTTTTGAATATCCTTGTAACAAAATTCATGCCGACTCGTCGTAAGGGTGTAGTTGACAATTGAAAAGGTCATCGGACAAGCGAAATCAATGAACCAGAAAGAATTTCTTGAGACTGTTCTTCCCTTCAAAGACAAGGTGTATCGCCTTGCGAAAAGACTCCTGGTGTCTTCAGATGAAGCCGAGGACGCAACCCAGGAGCTCTATTTCAAGTTGTGGAAGAACAAGAGCAAGATCGGGAACTATGACAACGTCGAGGCCTATGCCATGATGATGACCAAGAATTACTGCCTCGATCAGTTGAAATCGAAAAGGGCTTCGAACCTGACCCTGGTGCACAGCAACTACCGGGACGAGAACACGACCTTGCAGTCAGACGTCGAGTATAGGGACGGAGCCGACATCATTAAGAAGATGATGAATGATCTTCCCGAAAAGCAACGAATGATCGTGCAGCTGAGGGATGTGGAAAACTACGAGTACCACGAGATCGCCGAGATCATGGGCATGGAACCCACGGCCATCAGGGTGGCACTGTCAAGAGCGAGAAAGGCATTGCGAGAACAATTTGTAAAAAAACAGAATTATGGAATCAGCTAAGATCGAAAGGTTATTGGAAAAGTACTACGAGGCGGAAACGACCCTCGAGGAGGAGAAGGTCCTGAAGGAGTATTTCTCAAGCGACGAGATAGCGGCTCATTTGGCTGAGCACCAAGACATGTTCAAGTACTTCAATGACAGCTCATTGGAGACCTCGAGCAGAAGCATAAAATTAAGTAACAGAACCATCGCCTTGCGCTGGCTGTCAGTAGCGGCCGTATTGGTCTTCTTTGTGAGCGTATTCGGTTTGTACCAGCAAAATGAAGCGGAAAAGCGAGAGGCACGACTGGCCTATGCGGAAACCCAGAAGGCGCTCGAGATGATCTCTAAAAGCCTCAACAAGGGGACAGGAGCCATCGCACAGCTGGACAATTTCAACAAGGGCACCAATGCCATGGCCGAGTTGCAGAACTTCGAAAAGACACAGAGCAAGGTCTTCGTGGTTGAATGAAGGTTGAATTGAGCAAGAATCAAACAAGAAAGGATCCAAACATCAATATTTATCAGTACAACAGAATCAGTTAAACAGAATTAATAGTAAAGTCATGAAAATCAATAGAATCATTTTAGCAGCAGTTTTGATCATGTCGGTCTGGGTCACGAGGGCCCAGACGCAATTCGACAAGTTCGAAGACATTGAAGGTGTAACCTCGGTCATCGTGAACCAAAAGGCATTTTCCCTGATGAGCAAGATCGGGTCGGAGTCAGATGAGGAATACCTCTCCCTGATCCAGAACATAGAATCCCTCAAGGTTTTCGCCACGGAGAGCGTCGAAGTGGCCAGCCAGATGGAGGCTGAGGTCAAGAAGTACCTCTCATCCGGCAAGCTTGAGGAGCTCATGAGGGTGAAGGACGGAGGAAGCAACGTGGTCATTTACGTGAAAGAAGGAAAATCTGAGGATTTTGTGCAGGAGCTCTTCATGTTCGTCAAGGACGCGGGAGAAAACTCGGACAAGGAATCCGTGATCATCTCCCTGACCGGGAACATAGACCTCAAGCAGATCTCCAAGCTCACTGAGAAGATGGACCTTCCCGGGGGCGAGCACCTGGACAAGGCCAAGAAAGACAAACTGTAGAGCCATGAGAAACTCAGTCAAATTTGCGATAATGGCCTTGCTCGGCCTGGTGATGCTCCAGGCCTGCGACAAGCAGAAAAGCGTGCAGGAGTACTACGTTGAAAAACAGGAGAACAACAATTTCATCGCCATAGACCTGCCCGCCAGCATGGTGAGCCTGGATGAAAGTGCCTCGGAAGAGACCCGGGAGACGCTCAAGACCATCAAGAAGTTGAACGTGCTGGCCTTCAAAGTGAACGACTCGAACCGTGCGGAATACGAGAAGGAGTATGCAGAGGTAAGGAATATCCTCAAAAACGACAAGTACAACGAGCTCATGCGCATGAAGCACGAGGGAGTGAACGTGGTGATCAATTTCGAGGGAAGTGATGAGGCGGTTGACGAGTTCATACTTCTGGCCTCCGACAACTCGCGCGGATTCGCTCTGGCCCGCGTCCTGGGGGACAAGATGCAGCCGGCGAAGATCATGAAAATGGCCGAAGACATGAAGAATTTGAATGCCGACGGATCTGCGCTCGCTGAGCTGGGAGAGCTCTTCGGAGACCTGGACCTGGATTAGGATCTTCCCGCGATAAAAGACATTTTAAAAAACAGGAAGGGCCCTTTGCGGCCCTTCCTTCATTTTGCTCACAGGGCTCTGTCCCTGCAATTTAACCTTCCTTTAACGGCTATTTTACCTCCGTTTCTTCTATATTTGCCCTCGTCAATTTTAAGCAAAGCACATGAGATCATCACTTATGCTCTGGTTCCTTCTGCTGGGAGCCATGGGAATCCAGGCACAGGAAACAGTTGAAAGTTCAGCCATACACACTGAGTACAGGGCGGAGCGGGAGAAGATAAACGACCTGGTCCACACCCGGCTGAAGGTAGGTTTCGACTATGGGAAACGCCATTTGC
Organism: uncultured Flavobacteriaceae bacterium; assembly: GCA_964489625.1. Taxonomy (GTDB): domain Bacteria; phylum Bacteroidota; class Bacteroidia; order Flavobacteriales; family Flavobacteriaceae; genus Lutimonas. Next base: position 19,833 of record CAZAZM010000035.1, on the reverse strand, counting down.
TCGGGGAGGCCTGGATCACGCTCAGTCCTCATTTTTACGAGGTGAGCGAGCTGGAGCTGGACGCTAAGTCCATGCTCATCCACAAGGTCTCGATGGATGGAAGGGACCTCAAATTCGAATACGACGGCCACAGGCTTAAGATCGACCTGGGCAAGACATACAAGAAAGACGATCAATACACGGTCTACATCAATTACACCGCGCGTCCCGAAGAGGTGACCCAGCAAGGCAGCGCGGCCATCACCTCGGCCAAGGGACTCTATTTCGTCGATCCGGACGGAAGCGACCCGAACAAGCCCACCCAGATCTGGACGCAGGGGGAGACCGAGGCCAGCAGCTGCTGGTTTCCCACCATTGACAGCCCGAACCAAAAGACCTCCCAGGAGATCTACATGACCGTGCCCAGCCAGTACGTCACCCTCTCCAACGGGCTGCTCAAAGAGCAAAAGGACAACGGGGACGGCACGAGAACGGACTACTGGAAATTCGACCAGAAGCACGCACCCTACCTGTTTTTCATGGGAGTCGGCGAATACAGCATAATCAGGGACAAGTGGAGGGACCTCGACGTGGACTACTACGTGGAAAAGGAATACGAGCCCTACGCCCGGGGCATTTTCGGGCTGACCCCGGAGATGATGGACTTCTTCTCCTCCTACACGGGAGTGGACTATCCCTGGACCAAATACGCCCAATTCGTGGGCAGGGACTATGTCAGCGGGGCCATGGAGAACACCACGGCCGTGATCCACGGGGAAATGGCCTATCAGACCGCCAGCGAGCTCAAGGACGAGAACACCTGGGAAAGCGTGATCGCGCATGAGCTCTTCCACCATTGGTTTGGAGACCTGGTGACCACCGAGAGCTGGAGCAACCTGACGGTGAACGAGTCTTTTGCCAACTACAGCGAATACCTCTGGTTCGAGCACAAATACGGAAGAGACCGTGCGGATGCTCACAGGCGCAAGGAGATCGAGGGATACATGAGCCCGGAGAACGAGCTCAAGGACCTGGTCCGCTTTCACTACAATTCCCGTGAGGACATGTTCGACGCCGTTTCCTACAACAAGGGAGGAACCATTCTGCACATGCTGAGAAGCTACCTGGGGGACGAGGCCTTCAGGGAGGGGATCGAGCTCTACCTTAATGACAACCAATACGGCACTGCCGAAGCCCACCAGCTCAGGCTCGCCCTGGAAGAGATCAGCGGCAAAGACCTGAACTGGTTCTTCAACCAGTGGTATTACAACAACGGCCACCCGAAGATCGAGGTGAAATACAACTATGACGATACGGCGAAAACGGTCACCGTGGATCTGGATCAGACCCAGCCCGAACTGTTTGTCTTCCCGCTGGCGATAGAGGTGCATGAAGGCGAGAAGGTCAAAAGGCACGAGGTCTGGGTGGATCAGAAGCAGGCCCGGTTCACCTTCAATTACGCCAAAAGGCCCGAACTGGTCAACGTAGACGCAGACCGCACCCTGCTGGCCGAATGGACCGATGAGAAAAGCCTGGTGAATCTCGCTCACCTGTACCGACACGGTGGGAAGTACGAAGCCCGGCGCGAGGCCCTGCTCGGGCTGGCGGAGCTGCAGGCGGACAAGCTGGCCCACGAGGTCATGACCGAAGCGCTTGATGATCCCTATTTTGGCTTGAGGATCATGGCCATAGAGAACATCGACCTTTCCCAGCCGGGGGCAAAGAAAGCCCTGAAGAAGATCGAGGGACTCGCCTCCGCGGATCCTGCGACCCTTGTCAGGGCGGCAGCCATCAGGAAGCTATTCGACTTCAACGGGGACGACTATGTCTCTCTCTACAAAGAAGCCCTGCAGAGCAATTCCAGCGCCATGAAGGTAAGTGCCCTGAGATCCCTCTACTGGACCGATGAGCAGGCGGCCCTGGACTATGTCTCAGGTCTCACGGATGAAATGGAAAAGGAAAGCATCAAGGATGCCCTGATCCCTGTGTACATCATGAGCGAAAGCGTTTCGGAGATCCCCTTTGTCGCCGATCACCTCATCGAGGGTATCTTCTTTTCGGCGGACCGGGAGAAGATGAACATCTACAAGGAAGGTTTTCACTGGGTGGCGTCCAGCGACAGCGAGGAGGCCACGCAGAAACTGGTGGATTCATTCGTGCAGTTCGGAATCCAGTACAGGCAATACGGCATGGACCAGATAGCCTCTCAATTCATGCAGCAGGTCCTGGAAGTGAAGAAAGCCTCTACGGCTGAGAACAGGGACAGCCTCATCCGCATCGTTGAAGACGGCCTGAGCAGGCTGCAATGATCAGTGAGTCTCCCCCGTGATCAGGGATTGTAGGCTTTGAATGTCCCATCCGTGTAAAACACCACGATCCGCTCGATCTTGTTCCGGGGATCCTGGGTCTTTTCAACGGCTTTCGCTGCCGGGGTTACCTCAGGTCTTGCGACGGAAGGGGAGACCACAGGCTGGCTGCCCGCGGGGTAGGTCCCTTTTCCATTGAGCAGCCAGTACAGCTCGACCTCTTTGAATTCTTTGACCACCTTCATCACAAAATCAAGACTGGGTTTGTTCCTGCCAGTGAGCAAATGCGAGATCGAAGATCGCTGAACCTGGATCCGATCGGCAAAAGCAGAGGCCGACAATTGATTGTGTTCCATGATCATTTTCAGGCGATCGGCAAAATCCGAGTTGTTTATCATCGTAATCGCAATTGATGTTTACAAATGTAAATAAAAATGCACATCACGCAAATAAATGGCGCAAAATCGGGTGGCTTACGCATCAAAATAAATAAAGTATATATTTCAGTAAATTAATCTAATATACAGAATAACAATACTTTAATATATTAATAACAGATCGAATAAATCTTACTTATAGGTAAGGTGTTCCCTGTGCGGAGTAAAGCTTGCGAATAGATTACATTTGTAAAATATCATACAAAACAAAGTTTACAAATGTAAATTATTGAATGTTTACATTTGTGAAATGGAAAAAGAAAAGCGGGACCGCATTCTGGAATGGCATGCCCGATCGGCAGACGACCGACGTCTCGGGCGCAGGGTGACCCTGGCTGAGCTGGAACCGGTTCTGTCGGGCCTTGACCCTTCTGTATTCAAAGTGACAAGGGTGGGACTTTCCCATGAGCAGCGACCCCTTTACCGGGTTGATTTCGGCTCCGGTCAAACCCGCATCCTGATCTGGACGCAGATGCATGGCAACGAATCCACGGGAACGCGCGCCGTATTGGACCTGTTCGATTGGGTGCAACGGCCGGGGGACCTCAAGGATATGCGTGATGAATTGCTCAGCGGCTCAACCATTTCAGTGCTTCCCATGCTCAATCCCGACGGGGCTGAAGCCTACACCCGGGTAAATGCCCAGCAGATAGACCTGAACAGGGACGTGCTCGACATGAAGGCGCCCGAGAGCAAGGTGTTGCAGCAGCAGCTCTCAGTGATTGACCCGGCCTATTGCTTCAATATGCACGATCAAAGAACTATTTTCAGCGTGGGGGAGCCCCCGCTGACTGCCACGGTCTCGTTTCTGGCACCTTCGGAAGATGAGGCCAGAACGGTAACCGACGGGCGTATAAAGACCATGAAAGTGATCTCCGGGATCTTCGAATCTCTCAATGAGGTCATTCCCGGGCATATCGGCAGGTATACCGACGAGTTCTATCCGACGGCCACCGGGGACAACTTTCAGCGCATGGGCTATCCCACGGTGCTTATAGAGTCAGGGCATTCGCCCGGTGACTATCAGCGCCAGGTCTCGCGAAGGATGACCTTTTTGTCCCTCGTCCTGGGATGGCAGGGCATCGTACTGGGTCCGGCATCGGATCATCACAGGTATTTCAGCATCCCCAACAACGAACAGAGGTACCTGGACGGGATCGTGAAGAACGCATCGATCGACGGGGTGAAGGCGGATATAGGGGTCTTCTTAAAGGAAGAGCTTCATGCGGGTGGAGTTCGCTTCCGGCCGACGATAGAGAAGTTCGAAGACCTCAGTTCCTATTCGGCTGATCGGATTCTGAGAGGCGATCACCTGCGATTTGACTCCAGGGAGGATGCTGAGAAATGGGTCTCGATTGAATTTAATTAGATTTTACATACTAAAACTTTATCTTTTTTGTTGAATATTAGAATTAATTAGCAAATAATTATCATATTTGTAAAGTCAAAACATAAATACGTATGTCAAAATTTAAACTCGATGAGCTTGATCATCAGATTCTTGAGGCATTGATCGAAAATGCGAGGACGCCTTTTACCGACATTGCCAAAAACCTTCTGGTATCGGCCGGGACCATCCATGTTCGCGTGAAGAAGATGGAGGAAGAAGGTGTGATCAAGGGGTCGACACTCAGTGTGGATTACAACAAGATGGGCTATACCTTTATCGCCTATGTTGGGCTCTTCCTTGAGAATTCTTCCGAAACGCAACAGGTGATCGAGGAGGTCAGAAAGATCCCTGAGGTTACCGTAGCACACCTAACGACAGGTAAATTTTCCATTTTTTGCAAGATCCGGGCCAAGGATACCATGCATGCGAAAGACATCATCTTCCGTTTGGACAGGATCGACGGGATCAAACGCACCGAGACCTCCATTTCGCTTGAGGAGGTCATCAATGACAAGAAGCGCCTGATGCACCAGATATTCAAGGAGATCTCTTTTTGATCTGCCTGGAACAGTCTTTAAAGGTCCTTCGCAACCAGCGGAGGGCTTTTTTTTGTTACTGACTTCAGGGGGAACAAGCTGCTGCGAGAATTACTCATTTTAAATTGAATTGTCAATTTTTGAGCTTACATTTACCCATTCAATCACGGAATCCCAATTATGCATTTTGATTACACAGGATATTCCCTGAAACCTGAGCAGTTGCTGGACCTGTACCGCGGCATGCTGAAGTCAAGGATGATCGAGGAGAAGATGTTGATCCTGCTGCGGCAGGGCAAAATATCCAAATGGTTCTCCGGAATGGGGCAGGAGGCGATCTCCACCGGCATCGCCCTTGCCATGGAGAAAGAGGAGTACATCCTGCCGATGCACAGGAACCTGAGCGTATTCACTTCCAGGGACATCCCCCTGCACCGGCTTTTTGCCCAGTGGCAAGGGAAGGCCGGCGGATTCACCAAAGGCAGGGACCGTTCTTTTCACTTCGGGACCCAGGAGTACAGGATCGTTGGAATGATCTCGCATCTCGGACCCCAGCTGGGAGTGGCCAATGGGATCGCCCTTGCTGACAAGCTGCGCAAAGAAAAGAAGGTTACGGCGGTCTTCACGGGCGAAGGAGGGACGAGCGAAGGAGATTTCCACGAGGCGCTCAATCTCGCCGCCGTATGGAAGCTGCCCGTGTTGTTTTGCGTGGAGAACAATGGCTACGGCCTGTCAACACCGTCCGAAGAGCAGTTTGCCTGCGAGCACATTGCCGACAAGGGCCCGGGTTATGGAATGGAGAGTCATATCATAGAAGGGAACAACGTGGTTGAGGTCTTTGGCAAGGTGTCCGAGCTGGCTGATAGCGTTCGTCGGGATCCCCGGCCTGTTCTGCTCGAGTTCAAGACCTTTCGAATGCGGGGCCACGAAGAGGCGAGCGGAACCAAATACGTCCCCAGGGAGCTCATGGAGCGATGGGCTGAAATGGACCCCATCGAAAACTTCCAGGAATACCTCAGGCTTGAGAACATCCTGACCGAAGAGCAAGGGGTCGAGATCAAGGCCGCTTTTTCGCAGGAGATCAATGAGAATCTCAATCGGGCCTTCGAGGAGGAGGAGTTGAAATCTGATTTGAGCATCGAATTAGGTGATGTGTATAAAGGGTTTGAACAACAAATTGTTACACCAGACATAAAAACGGAAAAAATCCGACTTGTCGATGCCGTTTCAGACGGGCTCAGGCAAGCCATGCGCCGTCATCCCGAACTGGTGATCATGGGTCAGGACATTGCGGAATACGGTGGGGTTTTCAAGGTGACGGAGGGCTTCGCAGAGGAGTTTGGCAAGGAGAGGGTGCGGAATACTCCCATCTCGGAATCCGGGGTCATTGAAGCCGCCTATGGACTCGCCGTGAACGGAATGAAAGCCGTTGTCGAACTGCAGTTTGGAGATTTCATCACCTCGGGATTCAACCCGGTCATCAATCTTTTGGCCAAGAGCCATTACCGTTGGGGTCAACAGGCGGACGTCGTTCTGAGAATGCCCTGTGGAGCGGGGGTTGGGGCAGGACCCTTCCACAGCCAGACCAACGAGGCCTGGTTCACAAAGACCCCCGGTCTCAAGGTGATCTACCCGGCCTTTCCGGCCGATGCAAAAGGCCTGTTGTGCACCGCCATCGAGGATCCCAATCCTGTTTTGTTCTTTGAGCACAAGCAATTGTATCGTTCGGTCTACCAGGAGGTTCCCGAGGGCTACTACAACCTGCCCCTGGGAAAGGCCTCCCTGGTCAGGGAAGGTGAAGAGCTTACCGTGGTATCCTATGGTGCGGGAGTCCACTGGGCCATGGAAGTGCTGGATAGAAGGAGCATAAAAGCCGATCTGATCGATCTTCGCTCGTTGCAGCCCCTGGATGAGGAGGCGATCTTCGCCTCGGTGAAAAAGACGGGCAAGCTGATCATCCTGCAGGAGGATACGCTTTTTGGAGGAATCGCTTCGGACATCTCCGCCCTGGTGACGGAGAATTGCTTTGAATGGCTGGACGCCCCGATAAGAAGGGTGGGGGCTCCTCTGATGCCCATTCCATTCGCTAAGAATTTGGAAGATATGTATTTACCCAGGAAAAAATTTGAAGAATCGCTGCTGGAACTGCTAGATTTTTGAAGTTGATGCAGGGAAGGGAAAAAATCATTAAATTTGGTTGAATTAAACCAATTAAACCTAATGATGAAAAAACTACTACTTCTCCCGTTGTTTTCCCTGCTGCTTCTCTCATGCGGAGCCACGAAAACAGAAACCGCTTCAAAACCTAGTAAAAAGACCCTTAAAGGAACCTGGCAGGTGACCAACATTCGCTTTGTCGGTGAACAGGGCCTGTACAAAGCGACCATGTTCGATATGGCGGACTCACCCTGTTTCAAAGACAGTGAATGGGTATTCATTCCGAACAATGGCTCGGGAAAATTCTCCCTCACCGGAGCCGGAGGGTCTCAATGCGAAGCCCTTACCACCCGAATTCACTGGTCTTTCTACGAGCCGGGAGACGGAACTTACCAGTTCCAGTTCAAATATGTTGACGAGAAGAACAAGCCCATAGATGCCGCCAACAGGGGGTATCGCTGCAATATCGACAAGCTGGAGCCAAGCACCATGGACATGCGTGTCCAGGTCACCTACGAGGGCAAGCCCTTCGATGTGGTGATGACCTTCACCAAGGTCTCCGAGGATTTTGCGCTCTGACATCTTTCGAATCTTTGTACATCAAATAAAAACAATTCATTATCAATCTTATCTCAAACCAGAACATCATGTTAAGAAATATAAAAATCTATGGTCTTAGCCTGGCGATCATCCTGTCGTTCAACGTGGGATGCACCGCCATACAGAATTCAAACAAAACCCAGAGAGGAGCCGGAATAGGAGCGGCTGCGGGTGCCCTTGCGGGAGGCCTGATCGGGGGTAACCTCACCGGGGCCCTCATCGGCGCGGCAGTAGGCGGAGGGGCTGGAGCCCTGATCGGGAACAAAATGGACAAGCAGGCTGACAAGATCGAGGAGGCCGTTCCCGGTGCCGAGGTCAAGCGCGTGGGCGAGGGAATCCAGGTCATCTTTGACGACAAGAGCGGTGTCAGCTTTGGATTTGACAGTGCAGACCTTACCCCGGTCGCCAAGCAGAACCTGGATGCCATTGCCGAGGTTTTCATCGAGTTTCCCGACACAGATCTCATGATCGAAGGGCATACGGACAATGTGGGCAATGACGATTACAATATGAAGCTGTCCAAAAGACGGGCAGAGTCTGTGGTAGCCTACCTCAAGTCACAGGGTGTTGCCGGCAATCGCTTTTCCGTGGAGGCATTCGGAGAAACCCGTCCCAGGTTCGACAATTCGACCAAGGAGGGCCAGGCCAAGAACAGGCGCGTGGAAATAGGCATTGCGGCGAATGATCAGATGATACAGGACGCCAAGGCACAAGCCAACTAGAAAAAAGAATCCAAAGAAGGACTTGAAATGCAAAGGCCACGTTCTGAGGAAGTTCATGGAGCCATAATTCTCGCTGCAGGAGCTTCTAGCAGGATGGGTACTGCAAAGCAAGTCCTTCCCTGGAAGGAATCGACCCTGTTGCAGCATTGCATTGATCAGGTCAGGGCCTCTTCTATTAACGAGATCGTTGTGGTGCTGGGAGCCAACAGGGAGATCGTGGAGCGACAAACGGACCTGACCGGGGTTCACGCTGTCTTCAACTCGAAATGGGAGGCGGGAATGGCCTCTTCCCTCGTGGCAGGCCTTCAAGGGTTGCTGGATCTGAACCCTCAACTTCGTTCTGTGCTTATCCTCTTAACTGATCAACCATTGCTTGACCATCGATTTTATAACAAGTTATTATTTAGGTATTTAAAAGGAAAGGAAAAAATTGTTTCCTCCTCTTATTCCGGCCAGGTGGGCGTACCCGTTATTTTCGATCGGCATTATTTCAATGAGCTCCTTGCGCTACGCGGGGACAAAGGAGCCAGGGCGCTACTCAGGTCACTTGCAGACGATGTGATCGCAATCGACGCCGGAGACCAGGCCGTCGACCTGGACACGGAAGAGAAATACCGACATTACTATGAGCTCTTTGGACGCTAGTGGATGGGCCCTGGCGATCCTCGCCACCTTCCTGCTCGGAATGGGCAAGTCGGGGCTCAAAGGGCTGGGCGCGGTGATCGTGACCCTGATGGCCATCGTCTTCGGGGGAAAGGCATCCACCGGGGTGTTGATCCCCATGATGATCACGGCCGACATCTTCGCTGTCCTTTACTACCACAGGCATACCCAATGGCATTTCCTAAAAAAGCTGCTGCCCATGATGATCGTCGGGGTCCTGATCGGGGTCTGGCTGGGAAATTCCATCTCGGAGCTTCTCTTCAAAAGGGTCATGGCCGTATTCATCCTGATCTCCGTGCTGGCCATGATTTGGATGGACAGGACCAAAACCTTCAGCATACCCCGGCACTGGAGCTTTTCATCCTCCATGGGACTGCTCTCGGGCGTGACCTCGATGATAGGCAACCTGGCCGGTGCCTTCACCAGCATCTACCTGTTGGCCGTCAGGCTGCCCAAGAACGAGTTCATCGGGACTGCCGCCTGGCTCTTCTTCATCATCAACGTGTTCAAGCTTCCGTTCCACATCTTCAGCTGGGAGACGGTCACGGCAGAGACGCTGAGGATCAACCTGTGGCTCTCGCCGGCGATCGCACTGGGCTTTGTAAGTGGGGTAAGGGTCGTACAGTATATCAACAACGACCTGTATCGGAAGTTCATCCTGGTGGTTACGGGGCTCGGCGCGGTGTTCATCCTTTTGAACTGAATCCGACAGGCCAAAATCATTTGTAGGAGCAGAAACGACATTGATGGAACAACTTGTGCATTAGAGCGAAATTTGTTTTCCAGCCCTGATGCATTTAGTACATTTAGGGTCACTTACTATGAGTTGTCTTTCACAAGCAGAAAATCTAATTGCCATTTCGCCGGGAATCCTTTTCCGGGGAGGGCAAACCCTATATTCATTTGAAAAATCCAAAGCATGAACAAAGATCAATCGTCTAAGAAAGATCAGTCGAATCGCAGGGACTTTGTGAAAAAGTCACTCCTGGTGGCCACGGGGATCTCCATTATTCCCAGGCATGTCATGGGAGGGCCCAATTTCCTGGCTCCCAGCGATACCCTGACCAAAGCCGTGATCGGCGTGGGAGGGATGGGACAGTACCACCTCGACTACGAGGGGACCAAGCTGGTGGCCTTATGCGACGCCGATGCCAATCACCTGTCGAGCACCCTGCAGAAAGTTGGAAAACACGTCAAGGGACACCGCGACTTTAGGGAGGTCCTGGAGCGTCCCGACGTCGACATCGTCCACATTGCAACCCCGCCGCACTGGCACGGCCTGATGAGCGTGATGGCGGCCGAGGCCGGAAAGGATGTCTGGTGCGAAAAGCCCATGACCCGGACCATAGGTGAGGGGAAAAGGGTAGTGGAGGCCATGCAGGCCCACGGCAGGATGTTTCGCCTGAACACCTGGTTCCGGTTCAAGGATAATTTCTATGGGATGGGAATTCCGGTGAAAAAGATCAAGAAGGTCGTCGACAGCGGCGTCCTGGGATGGCCCTTGAAAGTGACCATAAGCGGGATCACCGGGTTCAACTGGAAATTCTACTGGGTAGGGAAGGAAAACCTGGTCCCTCAGCCCGTGCCCGAGCACCTGGACTATGACATGTGGCTGGGTCCCGCACCTGAGAAGCCCTACAATCCTCACAGGGTCCACTCCACCTTCAGGGGCTACTGGGACTACGACGGAGGCGGCCTGGGAGACATGGGCCAGCATTATATCGATCCTGTACAGTACTTCCTGGGCAAGGACGACACCAGCCCCATTCGCGTTGAAGTGGATGCGCCCCAGCAGCATTACGATGCGGTGGGAACCTGGAGAAAGATCGTTTTCACCTACGAGGACGGCTGCCAGATCATTTTGGACGGAGCGAATGCCGACAAGGAAGCTGCCTACATCGAAGGTCCGGAAGGCAAGATCTACAAGGGCTTCAGGTCCACAATCAAGAACCTGGACGGGATCATCGACAGCATGCCGGATCCGGAAGAGCAGATCGGCACCTTTTCTGAATCGGTGAGAACGAGACAGAAGTTTGCCCTGAACGAGGAGAACGGTCATCGTTCTGCAACGGTCGTGAACATGGGAGTCATAGCGCTCAGATTGGGCCGCACCCTTCGTTTCGACCCGGTCAGGCAGGAATTCATCGATGACGAGGAGGCCAACAGGCTCATCAACCAGCCAATGAGGAATTCATGGGCCTATTAACCTAAAACGAGATCAGAATGAAAAATATCATAAGAAACCATATTTTTTTGAGCCTTATGCTCCTGCTGGGCCTGGGACCCATCGGAGCGCAGGTCAACAGGACCCTTGAGACCACCGTGGTGGATGTGCTTGCACAGCTGCCCACGGAAAACCTGGGTCATTCAGACCGTTTGATGCGCGAGGTGCTCGCTCTGGGAGAGACCGGGATACTCGAGTTCACAAGTCGCCTGGTGCCGGCCGGAATGGGCAATGACGTGGAGGCTCGCTTCCTGGTCAACAGCCTGGCGGTCTATGCGGGTCGCGGCATCACGGAGGAGGACCGGCAACTGGTCGAAAGCAGCTACAGGAAGGCGATAGCGGAATCGGAGGACGCGGAGGTGAAGAATTTCCTGGTCCGAAGGCTGGGCTTTTGCGCAACGGATGACAGCGTTGGCTTCCTGAGCGATTTACTGGACGAGGAGGACCTGTACAAGGCAGCTTTGGGCGTCCTGGAAACCATAGGCACGGACAAGGCGGCCTCGGCGGTATTCAGGCACCTGCCAAATGCCGAAAAGGAAAGGCAATACGCCCTGGTAGAGAGCCTGGGCCGGATGAAGTACCTGCCTGCCAATGAGACCCTGATCGAAATGAGCGACACGCCCGACTGGATCTCGGTGAAGCACGTGCTGAGGGCATTGTCGGAGATCGCCTCCGAAGAATCCTACCGCACCCTGGTCAAAGCGGCCGGAACCGCCAACTACAGGATGGACACCAAAGAAGCCATATTGTCGCTCGTCAACTACGGCTATCGCCTGAGGGAGGACGGCAAGGTCCAGCTCAGCCAGGACGTGGGCTCGAACCTGCTCAGGAACTGCAAGGCGGACGACCAGCTCCACTACCGGGCCGCAGGGCTCGAATTGCAGAGACAGGCACCCGTTGCCACGCTCAACAAGACCCTCCTGAAGGAAATGTCAAAGGGTGATGCGAAATACAGGGGAGCTGTGCTCCAACTCGCTTCCGAGACCGTTTTGCCAGAAAATCGCAAGGATTGGATCAAGCTCTACGGCAAGTCAGATGACGATACAAGGGCGCAGATTGTCCGGACTTTGGGGAGAATAGACCATCCTGACGTCATTTCCGATTGCATCATTCCGGCCCTGGGCAGCGAAAGCGAGGATGTCAGGGTCGCGGCGATAAAGGCCATGGACCACCAGGAAAAGGTCCTGGCGCTTTCATCGCTGCTCAAAAAGCTCGAAGGCTCCAACAGTCCCCATGAGCTGGAGGCCATTGAAGAGACCCTGCTGCGCATAGTCGATTCGGAGGATTCCGATAAACTGACAGCACAGCTCTCAAAGGTTGACGAGGCAGGAAAAATAGTCCTGATCCATGTGATGGCCGCGCGCAACATGAATTCCGGCTTTGATGAGATCTCGGCGCTGGCCGGCAAGGGTTCAGCAGAACTGGACCTGGCTGTGGCGCAAGCCCTGGGTTCAGTGGGATCCGCCTCGGAGCTGGACCAGATCCTCTCGATGCTCGACCGGTCAGGCTCAAGTGAAGAGACCATGGCCCTCCAGGAATCTGCAATACGCATTTTGGACAGTGAAAGGGAGAGCCAGGGAGCCATGGTGATGGACCAATACCGTAGGGCCGAAAACAAGGAAAACTGGTTGCCGGTGCTGGCAGCCGTCAACGATCCGCAAGCGGTCAGGGAAGTGGAACAGGCCCTGCTCTCAGGCAGTGAATCCCAAAAGAAGATCGCAGTGGAAGCCCTTTCGAAATGGAGGACCCGGGAGTCCATACCAGTCCTGTACGAAGCTGCTGTCTCCGGCCAGCCCGAATCGGTGAGGTCTTCGGCTTTCCAGGCCTATTTGCGCCAGGTCGTCGATTCCGACCACACCGAGGACCAGAAATTGTTGCTGATCAGGAGAATATTGCCCCATCACAAGGGAATCTCCGAGAAGGAAATGGTCATACGGGCCGCGGGAACCCTGCACACCTTCCCGGCCCTGGCATTCGTTTCCGGGTTTCTGGAGGAACAAGAACTGGTGGAAACGGCATCCAACACCGCTATACGGATCGCCCTGCCAACGCCAACGTTTCAAGGCCTGAGCGGAGATATGGTTCGCGACGTGGTCTCGCGAAGCATAGACAATCTGACGGGCCAGGACAGCCAGTACCTTAAGATCGACGTTCGGGAGTTCCTGGAGAACATGCCCAAGGAAAGTGGCTACCAGCCGATCTTCAATGGGAGGGACCTGAGCGGCTGGAAAGGCCTGGTGGAGGACCCGATCAAACGTTCCAAAATGTCCGAGGCCCAGCTTGCGAGAGAGCAGAAGAAGGCCGACGCCGAGATGAACAAGGACTGGATCGTTCAGAACGGGCACCTCAAGTTCGTAGGAGAAGGATTCAAGAATATCTGCACGGTCAAGAAATACGGTGACTTCGAGATGCTGGTCGACTGGAAGATCGGTGAGGGAGGAGACAGCGGAGTGTACCTGAGAGGAACGCCCCAGGTACAGATCTGGGACACGGCACTGACCGACGTGGGAGCCCAGGTGGGTTCTGGAGGGCTGTACAACAACGAGAAGAACGAAAGCAAGCCGCTGGTGGTGGCAGACAACCCTGTGCAGCACTGGAACACCTTCAGGATCAGGATAATCGGAGACAAGGTCACAGTCCACCTGAACGGTATACTTGTGGTCGACGGCGTGACCATGGAGAACTATTGGGATCGCAACCAGGGACTCTTTCCCAAAGAATCCATCGAGCTGCAGGCCCATGGAGAAGACGTGGAGTTCAGGGATGTCTACGTCCGTGAGCTAGGTGCTGGAGACGCTGAGCTGAGCCCGGAAGAGGCAGCAGATGGCTTCGTGTCCCTGTTCAACGGAAAGGACCTCGACCAATGGCAGGGAAACAAGAAAGACTACCTGGTCGAGAACGGAGAGCTGGTCGTCCGGCCCGAGCAGGGGGATCACGGCAACCTGTATTCGGTCAAAGAATACTCTGATTTTGTCTTCCGCTTTGAGTTCCAGCTCACCCCGGGCGCCAACAACGGCTTTGGGATTCGCACCCCCCTGGAAGGCGACGCCGCCTATGTGGGCATGGAATCCCAGATCCTCGACAATACGGCTGAGATCTATGCCAACCTCGAGGACTACCAGTATCATGGATCCATTTACGGGGTGATCCCGGCCAAAAGGGGCTACCTGAAACCTGTGGGAGAATGGAACAGCGAAGAAATCCGGGTCATGGGAGACGAGGTCAGGATCAGCCTGAACGGAACGGTGATCCTCGAGGGAAACCTCAGTGAAGCCTCCAGGAACGGAACCCTTGACGGAAAGGACCATCCGGGGATCAAAAGAGATAAAGGCCATATCGCCTTCCTGGGCCATGGCTCGGAGCTGCGTTTCAGGAACATCCGGATCAGGGACCTCAGCAACTAAAAAACACAATCAATAAGCATTAAACGAAAGAGACATGAGACAATTTAGGAAAGCAATTCTGCTGATGGCCGTCATGGCCGTATCGGTTACCACGGCTCAGAAAAGCCTGTTCAACGGAAAGGACCTGGAAGGCTGGAAGGTTTACGGAACGGAGAAATGGTACGTAGAGGACGGGCTGCTCATCTGTGAAAGCGGGCCTGACAAGGCTTACGGGTACCTGGCCACCGAAAAGCACTACAAGGATTTCGAGCTGGAGCTGGAATTCAAGCAGGAGGCCAACGGAAACAGCGGGGTGTTCATCCGCTCAACCATCGAGGGGACCAAGATCAGCGGTTGGCAGGTGGAAGTTGCTCAGACCCGGACCTCAGTGGAAGGCGACGCCACAGGCGGGATCTACGAATCCTACGGCCGTGGCTGGCTGATCAAGCCGGAGATGGAAAAGGACAAGAACCTGAAAATGGGTGATTGGAACAAAATGAAGATCAGGGTAAAGGGTGACCGGGTCACGACCTGGCTGAATGGGGTCGAGATGGTGGACCTCACCGATGAGAAGATCGGCCAGGGGATCGGCTCCATCGCCCTGCAGATCCATGACGGGGGAGGCATCAAGGTCAAATGGCGCAACCTGCAGATCAAAGAGCTTTAGGGGTTTTGGAACCCTGTTTCAATGAGGGGAATGCCCGGTCGAGAGGCCGGGTTTTTTTATCGTGTCACTCAGGGGGTATTCAAAACAGGCTTGTCTGCTGGAAGAGCTCTGGCCGGGTGGAAAAGTCATGGTCGACCGAGGGGAGCTCCCCGGCAAGCCAGGCATCCATGCTCTCCCTGGTTCTCAGGGCATAGGGCATTCTCAACTTGGTGTTGTGTATCTCCCGCATGATCCCCTGGGCCTCGGTCGTCACAATGGCATAGGTGCTGCCCTGGTCGGCATGATCATAAAGCCCCCCGAGGGCGAAAAGTTCATCTCCAAAGCCGATCTCATATTTGATCTTCTTGCCATTCACGTGCTGCCATTCATAGAACCCGTCCAGGAGCACCAGGCAGCGATTCCCCGTGATACCGCTGAAGGACCTCTTCTGCTCCAGGGTCTCGACGCGGGCGTTCAGGGTGTAGTTTCTATTCCAGTCCGAACCCGCCCAGTGCGGCACCAGGCCCCACCGGTAAAGCTGGATGAGCTCCGGATCGTCTTTGGTGATAACAGGGGTGCGCGGAAAGTCAAAGCCCTTGAACAGCTCCCCCGGGACGAAATCATCCATACCCGTTGCCCTGGCCTGAAAAGAGCGTTCCAGCTCCTCCTTCTTGCGGCTTATTTTGATGTGATAGCACATAGGTGATCTTGTCCTGGTTCTTGTTCATAAAGCTACGAAGAATCCGCTGGATGTCACGGTTGTCCTGTTGTGGACGCAGGTATTCCCTGTAATCTTCCCCTTCTGGCTGTTTGTCGCTTGAAACGTAGCCAAATCCCTGGTAGACCCCGTCCTCGATCAAAACGAAGGACCGCTCATCCGGATGCCGGCCTTCCTCTTCGATGATGCAGCTGCTGGTCTCTCCCCGGATGTGGGCGATGGCTTCCTCTACGCGCTCGTTATAGGTTTCCGCGGACTCCTTGTCACGGCAGATGCCCTTGCATCTCTTGATCTGGTAGTGAAAGCAGGTCGTCACGTTGCTCTGCAGGTGGCAGTATTTGGGACAAAGCTCGAACTCTTCGCAAATGCGCTCCACGAACAGGCGACACTCGGTGGTATTGTAGAATTTGGCCAGCGGCTGAGAGACGAACTTGAGCTTGTTCCAGGCCAGGTGCAGGATTCCGGACCGGTCCATATAACTGAATATTCCGTAGGCCTCCACGGATCTCCTTTGGGCCCGGTTGAAGGTGGGGTAGTGCCGCTTGATCTCGGAAGATTCCAGCAGCAGGGCGACCAGCTCGCTACCGGTAAGCTCATAGGTTATGTTGGTCGTCTGCTGGCACAGGGTGACCTCCCTGTTCTTACGGTCGTAGAAATGGCTCAGCACCCTTTGCTTGATGTTGATCGCCTTGCCCACGTAGATGATGTCGTCCTCTTCATTCCTGAAGTAGTAGACCCCCGTTTCTTCCGGGAGCTGGTCAAATACCGACCTGGGAAGCCTGGGCGGAAGCGTGGATTCCCTGGATCGCGGCTTCAGAAAGGAGTCGAAGACCTTCCCGTCCCGGTCGAGGTCCAGGAGGCGCTCGAACAGGATGACCGTGGCCTCGGCGTCTCCCATGGCCCTGTGCCGGTCCTTGTTCTCGATTCGGAGAACCTTGCAGATCTTACCGAGGCTATAGGAGGGGAGCCCGGGGATGAGCTTTCGCGCGAGTCGTATGGTGCAAAGCTTCTTGCGGGAAAAGGTAAAGCCCAGGTCCTGGAACTCCTTGCGGATCACGTTGTAGTCGAAGTTCACGTTGTGCGCCACGAAGATGCAGTCCTCGGTCAGCTCAACGACCCTTCGGGCGATCTCGTAGAACTTTGGAGCCTTCTCCACCATGTGGTCGTAGATCCCGGTCAGTCGGCTGATGGAATAGGGGATGCTGCACTGGGGGTTCACCAGGGTCTGGTAGGTATCCAAAGTTCGTTCCCCGTCGTGCACGAGAATGGCGATCTCAGTGATCTTGTTCCCGTGCACGCCCATTCCCGTGGTCTCGACGTCGATGATGGCGTACTTCATATTTTTCCGAAGTTAAGAAAAAGAGGGGCAAAATCCTGATACAAATTCTATCAAGGATCTTTTTGTTCCTACCGGGATCGTCAGGACAGCTTTTTCAAAACCTTTCTACGCTGTCGTTTCTTGTCGAGTTGCAGGTAGATGATGATCATGATGGAGAAGAAGCTGCAGATGAGAAAGCCTATGAACAGGGGAAGGGCCCGCTGATCGACGAACTTCCCGATGTAGATGCTGATGGGCACGGCCATGATGGTGGAAAGGAAGCCGGTTATGGCTGCCCCGATCCCCGCGATGTGCCCGATGGGCTCCATGGCCATCGCCCGCAGATTTCCGAACAGGAACCCTATGGCGAAGAATTGCATGGCAAAGAAGGCCAGCAGAACGACGACCGAAGGATTTGGGGTGTTGTAGAACAAGATCAGGTAGAGTGCGGAAATGGCGAAGTAGCTTATGATCGAGGTATTGATGATACGCTCCATGCCATATTTGAGCACCAGGGTGCCGTTGAGGAAGGTGGCGGACCCGATGGAGATCGCAAGCCCGGCAAAGATGTAGGGAAACTCCTCCTGTAGCCCATACTGGTTGTGAAAGATCTGCTGGGAAGAGCTCAGGTAGACCATGAAGGAACCCGTGATGAACCCCGAAATGACGGTGTAACCCAGGGTCTTCTTGTATTTAATCAGTTCCCTGAGCCCGTCTGCGAAAATGTGAGAGGAAAACGCGATCCTCTTTTCCTCGGGAAGCGTCTCGGGCTGCCGGCGCCAGAACCACAGGGAGACCAGCAAGGTGAACAGGAGTTGTATGTAGAAGATGGCCTGCCAGTTGTAGTGGTCGAGCACGAATTTGCCCATGGCCGGAGCGACTATGGGCACCAGGATGAAGACCACGGTGATAAAGGACATGATCCTGGCCATATAATCGCCTGAATAACTGTCTCTTACCATGGCAATGCTGATGGTCCTGGGTGCGGATAGACCCACGCCCTGCAAAATACGGCCCAACACCATGGTAAACAGGCTCTCGGAGAAGATGCAGATCAGGCTGGCGATGATGAAAATGCCAAAACCCATGTATACGATGGGTTTCCGTCCGAGGCTGTCCGAAATGGGGCCGAAGATGAGCGGACCGCTGCCAAGGCCGAGAAAGATCATGGTGATCAGCAACTGGGTGTCGCTTGATTCCGTGGTCCCGATAGAGAATCCGATGAATTCAAGAGCGGGCAAAAGGGCATCGATGGCCAGTGCAACGATTGACATCAGGGATGCCATCAGAGCCACGAATTCGAATTGGGACCGGCCTTGTTGATTCATCCGGCAAAAATACGCCAAATTAAGAAACCCACCTTGAGAATGTCATTCTATTAGCCTCAGGGATGGAGCCGCTCCAACCATTCAGATACACTTCGACGATAGTCCGGGTGGATTGAAGGCCAATATGGAAAATCACTTTTCCCGGTGAACATCATGGCATGGTCAGCCTTTTCTATCCAAAGGTATTTGCTCTTTGTGTTGTTTTTTTCTGTGCGATCCTGAATGATTTTCAGGCTTTGCGAAGGAATGATCTCATCGGCGCTGCCCTGGATCACCAGCAGGGGCTGGGTCAGATCCTGAAAATAAGGGATCGGCGTATAGTTCAGCTTTTTGTCTACAGTTACCGCATCTAGTTCAGGCACCCATACCTGAGACATCCAGGGCTCGTTTTTGACTTTTTCCAAGACCGTTTTCAATGTTTCTTTGGACAAGTCCCCGGCAATGCATTGGAAAACGGATCGCTGAATGGTTTCCGCCCGGATCAGATCTTCCTCGGAAAGATGCTCCCGGGTTCGGTTCTTCCAGAAGTTCAAGTCGCTTTCAAGCAGGGTGGAAGCCGGGCAGCTTACAAGTATCCCAAAGCCCAGTTCCGGAAGGGAGGACAATAGATAAGGGACCTTTGCAGCTCCCTGGCTACTTCCAATAAGTCCTATATTGCTGAAATTAAGGTTATTATGATCTGCCAGATAGGATATTGCCTCCAGGTCATCGGCGCAAAGTTCCTCGATGCTGGCCTCTTGCCAGTTTCCCTCTGACTTGCCGGTACCGCGTTTGTCGATATGAAAGGTAACATAGCCCGAACGAGCAAAGAAAAGGGCCTCCGCACGAGAGGCGCTGCGATCCTGATTTCCGGAGGAGGTGACTATATAGAGGGCTTTGCCATTATTTTGCTCGGGATAATAGATCGTTCCGGAAAGGAGGTTTGATCCTGACCGGAAGCTTATGTCCTCAGTTTTGATAGGATCTTGATCCATAACCGTTTTTCTTGACAACTGGAAAGGAAATTTCTGATTGTCAATTCTCAGTTCTATTCGAAGCATGTCGTTTTTTACGACACCGGCGAATTCGTATCTGAAAAAATCACTTTGAAGGACGAACCCGACTGAATCCGATTCAATACTGACTTCACGAGCAGGAATTCCATAGGCATTCTGATCGGGGCTCGAGAAGAAGACACGATCGGTTCCGTTTGAATTTCTGATTTCCAGTTGAAGCTCCGTAGTAAAATTGCCGTGGCTGAATTTACCGTCAAAAGTTCCGTAGGGATCATTTTGTCCAAATGAGTTCATGATGTTGAATAAGAAGAGGAATGCAAATGTCTTTCGAAACATGTGATGAATAGGTGAGTTTCAGTTATGACGATGATGGGGGTTGTTTGTTACAAAGACATCGGAATTGGAGGGGATAGACAAATATTCTATTTAAC
>CAZAZM010000034.1:8776-27477 GCA_964489625.1 uncultured Flavobacteriaceae bacterium | reverse complement strand
GGGCAGCTGCGCCCAGATCGGGAAGAATGTCCACCTCAGCGGCGGAGTTGGGATAGGAGGAGTGCTGGAACCTCTCCAGGCGGCACCGGTCATCATAGAGGACAATGTATTCGTGGGATCGCGCTGCATTGTGGTCGAAGGGGTTAGAGTGGAGCGGGAGGCTGTTCTGGGAGCCAATGTGGTGCTCACGGCCTCTACCAAGATCATCGACGTTACGGGATCCGAGCCCAAAGAGATGAAGGGAAGCGTGCCTGCCCGGTCCGTGGTGATCCCGGGGAGCTACACTAAGAAATTCCCTGCCGGGGAGTTCCAGGTGCCCTGTGCCCTGATCATAGGAACCCGCAAGGAAAGCACCAACAAGAAGACCTCCCTGAACGACGCCCTTCGGGAGTATTCTGTAGCGGTCTAGGAGATCTTCCGACCCAGCAGCTTGTGCTTCAGGTTCATCCGGCGATTGTACTTCTTTCGGAATTGCGCGGTATAATGCATTAACTTGCCATTAAGCATCTCGAAGTCCCATCCCGAGACCTTGGCGTATTCTTCAGCAATAATCCCCAAAACTTCAGGATCTTCAGTCAGGCGACTCAGGTTTTTCATCCTCAGGTCGACGTCGAGGTCAATGAACTTCATCCTGTTCAGGTCGATAAGGTAAAAGGAGCTCTCTTCCTCCTGATGGGTGATCAGTATGTTTCCCGCAGAGAAGTCCTTGTGATACACCCCTCGCTCGTGCAGCTCGTAAGCAAACCTGGAGAATTGCCTGAGCAGGTCCTCGAACACGGGCTTCCTGCAGTTGTCCCGGAGATCGTAGAAGGTGTAGTCATAGAGCAAGTGCCTGCTAAAGTAAAAGCTTTTGCCAAGTCCCCACAATCCGAGGTATTCGAAATAGGCAATGGGCTCAGGGGTTTTGATGCCCCTGTTGAGCAATTCCTGAGCATATTCGAATGACCTTCTCGCCTTAGACTTTCGAAAATATTTATAGACAAAGCTATTGATCAGGTGGGGAGGCTTGAAGGACTTGACGTTCACCGTCAGCCCTGGAAACTCGAATTTCTTGATCACATTGCGCCCCCGGTCATCCACCGTTTCCCCCGTTTCTCCGAAACGCTCGATTATGCCCAGGCACTCATTTTTTCCGAGTTTGGCATCAGGACTTATTTTACAGGTAACTGTCATTTGAATTTAGAGGTCAACGAATTTGGCGTTATGAATTAGCTTCCGATATACCTAAAAGATTTTTTAAGCCGTTCCAGGTCAATCGAGATCTCGTAGGGTTCGAATAGGTCAAGAATGGATTCAAGAGAATTGTGCTTCCGAATGTCCACTGGGTTTTCCACGTTCCGAGAAACGGAGGCAAAATAGTCCCGGAACTTGAAACCTGAGCCCTCAAGGGGCTTGGAGAACTCGATCCAGACCGACGGAATGCCATAGGCGTCCGCGATGATCAGCCCATGTAGCGAGCTCGATACGATTCTCTCACAGTCCAGGATCTCATCCACGGCCCCAAAGACATCCTTATTCTGAATGTCGATGAATTTTATCCTTTTATCCTTGAGAAATTCGTTTTTCAGCCATTTTTCTTTTTTGTCCAGGTAATGAGGTATGATCCCAAGCTTGTATTTCGGTTCTCTGTCGGGTCTTGGGTGAATCTCAGGCAAAAGTAGCGCCGGGTCGCCGTAAACCTCTGGACAATCCATTCCCATCGCCAGGAATTTCTCCCGGGTTAGGGGTCCTCGCACAGCAAGTACCTCCAGCGGGGGTTCAGGAACAACATTGTCAGCTGAAATGAAACCGCTCCCCCAAATGATGGAATGCCGGGTGCACCTTTGGATAATGGATCCAATCATTAGATAGTGCACTTTTTTCCTGCTTTCTCTTTTACTGACCCTGATCACCTTCTTTGAGCTGATATGGGAGGCGATAATTGGACTCAGGATGTCACCCAGGTTGTCGCGATGCTTGTCATAGGACAGGTACAATTTTTCCCCGGTGGGGCGGATGTTGAACTTTCTCATTGAAAAACCTAATGATAATCCGGAATGGTTCCAAATATAGGCAAAATACAAATAGAACTTTCCGGGCTGGAACAGTTCTTCGCTTACATTTTAGTACTTTTACGCATTCTTATTTGTTATGATCACGGCTATTATACCAACTTTGAATGAGGAGTCCTGCGTAGGCGAAGCGATCCAATCGGTGTCTTTCGCCGACGAGGTGCTGGTGATCGATTCCCACAGCAGCGACAGGACCGTGGAAATTGCCCGCGGCATGAAGGCCAATGTCATTGAGCGGCGTTTTGACGATTTCTCAAGCCAGAAGAACTACGCCATTTCGAGGGCAAAGTACGACTGGATCCTTTTCATTGACGCGGATGAGCGGGTTTCTGAGGCACTGGGAAAGGAGATCATCCATGCGGCGCGAAACCCGGAGGGCAAGGTCGGATTCCATGTCTTTCGCACTTTCTTCTACCTGGGCCGCAGGATCCGATACGGAGGATGGCAGACCGATAAGGTGATACGGCTCTTTGACAGAAGGCATTGCGCCTACAACGGGAACCTGGTCCACGAGACCATTGAAACTACAGGACCCCTGGGCTATCTGGAGAATCGGCTTGATCATTATTCCTTCAGGGACCGTGAGCATTACGCGTCCAAACTGGAGAACTATGCCCGTTTGCAGGCAGAGCAATTGTACCGCGAGAATAAGAAATGGCATGTCGGCCACTTGCTGATCAAGCCTCCCTTCCGCTTTTTTGTGCACTATGTGCTCAGGCTTGGGTTTCTGGATGGAAGGCCGGGACGGGTGCTGGCCCATGAGCATGCGAAGGGGGTCCTGAAGCGTTACCTGCTTCTGAGGGAACGTTGGGCGCAACAGGATGACCAGGTGATGCTAAAATCCAGAATATGAACAACGAGATCGAAAATTCACTCAGGGCCCTTCGCCGTGGTGGGGTTCTTATCTATCCCACCGACACGATCTGGGGCATCGGATGTGACGCCACCTCGGAAGAAGCCGTCCGTCGGATCTACGATATGAAAAGGAGGTCCGAGAGCAAAAGCCTGGTGATCCTGGTCAGTGACTGGGAGATGCTCACAAGACACGTGTCGGGCATACCTTCCGGGGTCAGGGAGTTTCTCAAAGCAGCAGAAAAGCCTACCACCGTGATCTACACCGATCCGCTGGGCATTGCCTCCAATGCGGTAGCCTCCGACAACACGGTGGCGATTCGCATTCCCAGGGACGAATTCTGCACCCGACTGATCCGGGAATTCGGCAGGCCGATCGTCTCCACCTCAGCGAATCACAGCGGTTCGCCCTCGCCAACCTGTTATGATGACATCAGCCCTGAACTTTTGACGAAAGCGGATTATATAGTAAATTTGTCCCGCGATAAAAAACAAAGCTCTGCATCTCAGATCGTTAAACTTGGAGAGAAAGGAGAGATCCACTACATCAGAAAATGACAGACGTGCTGAAGAACGACTATAAGGCTGCGATTTCACTTCCCGCATTCGAATACATTTCCGAGGCTGCCAGGCGGATAGGATCGGATTCCTATGTGATCGGGGGCTACGTGAGGGATTACATCCTGAACAGGGAGAAGTCGAAAGACATAGACATTGTGGCAGTGGGCAGTGGAATTGACCTTGCCTCCGAAGTGGCGGAGCTGCTGCCGGGAGAGCCCAAGGTGCAGATCTTCAAGACCTATGGAACGGCCATGCTTCGCTACGAGCAGCTGGAGATAGAATTCGTCGGGGCAAGGAAGGAGTCCTACTCGCAGGACAGCCGCAACCCCCGCGTGGAGAACGGAACCTTGCAGGACGATCAGAACAGGAGAGACTTCACGATCAACGCAATGGCGATAAGCCTGATGCCCGACGACTATGGAAGACTGCTCGATCCGTTCAACGGTTTGCAGGACCTGCGGGACCGGATCATCAGAACTCCCCTGGATCCCGACATCACCTTCAGCGATGACCCTCTGAGAATGATGAGGGCGATTCGCTTTTCCAGCCAGCTCGGTTTCAGCATACACCCGGATTCCCTGGAGTCCATCAGGCGCAATTCCGGAAGGATAGAGATCGTGAGCAAGGAACGCATCGTCGATGAGCTGCACAAGATCATGATGAGTGACAAGCCCTCCGTAGGCCTGAAGCTGCTGTTTGAAACGGACCTGTTGCCCCACATACTCCCGGAACTCTCTGATCTCAGGGGGGTGGAGCAGATCAGGGGGCAGAAGCACAAGGACAATTTCTACCACACCCTCCAGGTGGTCGACAACATATCAGGGCGAACCGACAACCTTTGGCTCCGCTGGGCGGCTTTGTTGCACGACATCGGCAAGGCCCCCACCAAGAAATTCGACAAGAAGGTGGGATGGACCTTTCACGGGCATGAGTACGTGGGCTCCAAGATGGTAAAGAGGATCTTCAAGCGGCTGAAAATGCCTTTGAACGAAAAGCTGAAGTACGTACAGAAGATCGTAATGATGAGCTCACGCCCTGTGGTTTTGGCGGAGAACGTGACGGATTCGGCGGTGAGAAGGCTGATCTTCGACGCCGGCGAGGACCTGGATGACCTGATGACGCACTGCGAGGCCGACATCACGACGAAGAACAAGAAAAAGGAAAAGGAATACCTCAACAACTTCAAACTGGTTCGCCAGAAGATCAAAGAGGTGGAGGAAAGGGACCACGTCCGCAACTTCCAACCCCCGATTTCGGGCGAGTTGATCATGGAAACTTTCGGATTGAAGCCCTGCCGCGAGATTGGGCTGATCAAGGACTCCATCAAAGAGGCCATACTGGAAGGGGAGATCGCCAACGATTACGAGGAGGCCTATGCCTTCATGCTGGACAAGGCAGGTTCCCTGGGGCTCACAAAGGCAGACTGAGATCAGCCGAGGATGTTCCTCGAGATAACGAGCTTTTGGATTTCTGTGGTTCCTTCACCTATGGTGCAGAGCTTGGCGTCCCTGTAGAACTTTTCGACCGGGAAGTCCTTGGTGTAACCATAGCCCCCGTGAATCTGGAGAGCCTCATTTGCCACCCGGACACTTACCTCGGAAGCGTACATTTTCGCCATGGCGCTGATGGCAACTATCTTTTCTCCCTTGTTCTTCATGCTTGCCGCCTTGTGCAGCAGGAGCTCTGAGGCCTCGATCTCGGTCAGCATATCGGCGAGTTTGAACCCGATCGCCTGGAAATCGCTGATCGGCCGACCGAACTGTTCGCGTTCCTTGGAGTATTTCAGGGCGGCCTCGTAGGATCCCTTGGAAATGCCCAGGGCCAGGGCACCGATGGAGATCCTTCCCCCGTCAAGTACCTTCAGCGCCTGGATGAAGCCTTCTCCAACCTCCCCGAGGATGTTGTCCTTGTGGACGCGGCAATTGTCGAAGATCAACTCGGCCGTCTCGGAGGCCCTCATTCCCATTTTGTCCTCTTTTTTTCCTGAGGAGAAGCCCGGTGTTCCTTTTTCGATGACGAAGGAGGTCATTCCCCTGGAGTCTCCCTTCTCGCCGGTCCTGACGATCACTACCGCGATGTCCCCGCTGATCCCGTGGGTGATGAAGTTCTTGGCGCCGTTGAGTATATAATGGTCCCCGTCTTCCTTAGCCGTGGTGCTCATGCCCCCGGCGTCGCTTCCCGTGTTGTGCTCGGTGAGTCCCCAGGCCCCGATCCATTCTCCATGAGCCAGCCTCGGCAACCACTTCTGCTTCTGCTCCTCGTTCCCGAATTCCAGGATGTGATTCGTGCAAAGGGAGTTGTGGGCTGCAAGCGAGAGCCCGACGGAAGAATCGACCTTGGAGATCTCTTCGATGACGGTGATGTACTCGTGGTAATCCATGCCGCTGCCGCCGTACTTTTCAGGCACCAGCACTCCCATGTAACCCATTTCTCCGAGCTTGTGAAAAAGCTCTTCGGGAAATGTCTGCTTCTCATCCCAGTCCATCATGTAGGGACGTATGTGTTTGTTCGCGAAGTCCTGAATGGAACGGGCTATGGCCTTTCTGGTATCGGAAATCTCAAAATTCATAGGTGCCTTTTTATTCAGCTAGCAAATATAAGGCTATTAAATCAAATTTTTCCAAGGGGAAAGAATCGATTTTCTTCAGTTCGGACAGGTCGGTGATGACCTTTTCACGGTTCCTGAAATTCATTATTCTGCGGGTGAGATCGTAATCTAAGTAGGGTAGGGCCAGTACCTCCCCGAAGCTGGCCTGGTTGAGATTGACCTTTTTTATTGTGGGTTTTTCGCGGATCTCAAAACGCTGCAGTATCCTTTTTCCGGTCTCTTCGGGAAGATTGTACACTTCAAAGAGTTGCCGCTCATAGGTGTAACCTCCCAGGTGTTCCCGGTATGAGACGACCCGCTTCGAGAGGACAGGACCCACTCCTCTTACCTCCCTGAGCTCTTCTGTGCTCGCCAGGTTGAGGTCTAGTTTTGCCCCTTTTGTTTCCGCTGTAGAAAGCTTCGGTCTGTGATCCTTTCTTCTTTTTTCAAAGTCTGGAAACCTGAAACCTGGGGAGATCACCGACAGAAGACTGTCGCTGACTCCCGTGACCCGCTGGAATTCCTTTGCCGAATGCAGGAACTTTCCCTTCTCCCGGAACGAGAGCAGCCTGTCGATCTCCTCTGTGCTCATGCCCAGCATGAATCCCCTGAAATCGGTGAGGTAGTTTGGATTGAAGGAATGGAATCGAGGCTCTGTCGTTACATTGTTCAGTTCCAGGATCGAATCGAGCCGGGCATTCCAACTATCCAGCTTTGCCTGGTCCAGAACCTCATCGGGTCGGGAAAAGACCTGATCTGAGATGTAGAGAAAGACCTGCATGCATGCCAGAAGGCCTGCCATGACCAGAATCCCCTTTCTTTGACGTTGGTTATACCAGAAATGGGATTCGAAAAAATTCATGCATTAGGTCTGGTGTTATTGCCCCATGTTCCGAATTGCGTCCAAATAGCGGTTCATCTCTTCCTTCACCCTTGGGAACAGGAGGATCAGACCGATCATATTCGGAAAGACCAGAGCGAGGATCATGGCGTCAGAGAACTTGATCACCGCATCAAGCGTTGCCGAAGCACCGATCACGACAAAGGCCAGGAAAAGGAATTTGTAGCTCAAGTCGGCGACGCGGCCCCTTCCGAAGAGGAATTTCCAGGATTGCAAGCCGTAATAGGACCAGGAGATCATGGTCGAAAAGGCGAAGAGTATGATCGCAATGGTCAGGATATAACGGAATCCGGGCAGAACAGAGTCAAAGGCCATGGAGGTCAGGTCCACGCCTCCTATGTATTCGCCGGTCTCATTGATCATGACAGCGCTGTTGGCCGAATTTCCATAGGTGAATGCCCCGGCATCCATATTGAAGAAAATGATCACCAGTGCGGTCATGGTGCAGATCACCACCGTGTCGATGAAGGGCTCCAGCAGGGCAACAACCCCTTCCGATGCGGGATATTTGGTCTTAACGGCCGAGTGTGCGATGGCTGCGGATCCGGCGCCCGCCTCATTCGAGAAGGCTGCCCTTTGAAATCCGACGATGATGACGCCCAGTACTCCTCCGAGCCCGGCCATCGGGTCAAAGGCTCCCGAAAAGATCATGCTGGTCGCGGCTCCGATATGCTCTATATTGGAGAAAATGATGATCAGGGCCGCCACAATATAGATGACAGCCATGAAGGGAACGATCTTTTCCGTGATCTTCGCGATCCGCTTGATCCCTCCGATGATCACGACGCCCACCAGGAGGGCCATGATAAGCCCGATGACGAATCCCGTGGCTCCGCCGCTGAGGTTCAGCATGGTGCCGATCTGCACGGCAGCCTGGTTCGACTGGAAGGCATTCCCGCCTCCAAATGAGGCTCCAATGCATAATACGGCGAAGAGCACCGCCAGGACCTTGCCTAGAATGGCCTTGTTCTGGGCCTGCAGGCCTCTCTTAAGGTAATACATGGGTCCTCCGTATACAGTGCCGTCCGCTCCCACGTCGCGATAGCGCACTCCAAGGGTGCATTCCACGAATTTGGTTGACATCCCCAGCAGCCCGCATACGATCATCCAGAAGGTGGCACCGGGGCCTCCTACCGCTATGGCAACTGCGACGCCGGCGATGTTGCCCAGCCCCACCGTGCCCGACACTGCCGTCGCCAGGGCCTGGAAGTGGCTTACCTCACCGTCCTTGCTCTCGTCCTTGATCGTGTCCACGAGGTCCCCGTCAATGACATTCAGTTCCACCTTTTCCACGCTGTGGTGATCTATTGCGTCGTATTTTCCGCGCACCGTATTCACCGCCAGCCCGAATTTGGTGATGGCCGGAAAGCCGAAATAAACGGTGAAGAAGCTCGCTCCCAGGACCAGGAGGATCAAGACGATCGGCACGTTGTAGGAGCCGATAGGAACCGAGGTCAGCACGGTGTTCTCCCACCAGGTCGCCAGCGGCATGAAACTATCGTTGATCCTTTCATCGAGGCCCTTTTCCTGGGCCATGGTGAGTATGGGTGCGAAAAGCAGCAAAACGGAAAGTATTTTTTTCGACATGAGTAGCGGTGGTATTTTGAATTGAAGCCGCAATATCTAAAAAAATATGTCTTAGGGCAAATGAAATGACCTAAAATACTGTGGGGCCTTACCCATTTTACGAATCCGGCTTTCTGCCCGTCAGGAGGACCTGTTCTCAAGTTCGAAGACTTTTCCTGCCTCGGCCAGGGCCGAGTTCGGGAACTGCTTCCGGGCCTCTTCTGCAAAAAGCTCCAGCTCTTTGTACCTGCCCGAGTAATGACCCAGGATGAGTTGTCCTGCCCGGGCCTTTTCCGCGATCAGGGCCGCTTCATGAGCGGTCGAATGAAGGGTGGATTCCGCCAGGTCCCTGTGCTGTTCGAGGAAGGTGGATTCGTGGTAAAGAAGGTCCACCCCGGCCAGGTGGTCGAGGATCTCTTCAGTATAGGCCGTGTCGCTGCAGTAGGCATAGGAAAGGGGAGGAGGCGGGTCGAGGGTGAGCTCCCGGTTCGGGATGACCTGTCCGCTGGCGCTCGTGAAATCCCTGCCGTCCTTCAGGTTCTGATAATCACAGATGTCTATGTCCTGATGCTTCGCGATCGCCTTCATGTCCAGCTTTCGGGGAAGGGGTTTTTCCCTGAAGAGGAAGCCGTTGGTGTAGATGCGGTGGCGCAGGGGGAGGGTCCGGACCTCGATCTTGTCATTTTCAAAGATCAGCTCGCTTTGTTTGGAGCTGAGCTCGTGAAAATGCAGGTCATACTCGACCCAGGATTTGGATAGTTTTAGCTGGAGCTGGATGATCTCCCTGATCCCTTTTGGTCCGTAGACATGAAGCTCGTTTTTGCGGTTCAGGAGGCTGAGGGTCGACAAGAGTCCGATCAGCCCGTAGAAATGATCCCCGTGAAGATGGGAGATGAAGACCCTGCTGATCCTCGAGAACTTCACCTTGAACTTTCGAAGCTGCATCTGCGTCCCTTCCCCGCAGTCGATCAGAAAATGCTCTCCGTTGATCTCCAGGTATTGCGCAGAGGGATTCGCCTGACTTCTCGGAGTCGCCGAATGACATCCAAGTATGGTCAGGCGCAGGCTCATTTGATCACTATGCGCTTCGAGATCACCTTGGTCTTGGTCTTCAGGGAATAGATGTAGATTCCCGACTCTAGGTCGTCACGAAAAAACGGGATGGTATTGTGTCCTTTTTTCGTCGTGAGCTTCTTCGAATAGATCGTGTTACCCAGAAGATCCTTGACGATGAAGTCCATTTCGTACTCCTCGTCGGAAAAGAACCGGATACGGGTGGTCACGCTGAAGGGATTCGGCGACGCGACCACGTCGTGAATTCCCATCATGGCGCCCTCCAGAATCTCAAGATCTCTTGCATCCTGGTCGTCCTGAGCAAAGACTGCGTTTGAAAGGGTTAATAAAAAAATAAGACAGAGTAGTTTTTTTACCATAGAGACTCTTTAAATTCCTAAATCGCGTTCAATGTTTTCCATGTCGATGATGTCGATCGCTTCCTGAAGAGTAGGCACCAGGCATATGTCTTCAGGGATCTCGTCTACATTGATTCCTTCGCTCACAATTACAAAAGATCGGTTTCGTCTTTTTTGTTTCCCACTTAACGGCGAAAATAACAAGATTTTTGTTACCTCCGTATCAACAATCCCAGAAAAATCCAAAATCAGATTGTCGTTCTTAAATGTAGAGATTTTTTCATTAAGTTCCGAGAAAAATATTTCCAACTGCTCATCTCCTTGCACGTCGGGCCCTGAGGAGGGCTTGAGGATCAAATAATCACCTTTGTCTGTCAAATCCATAGAGAGAGAATTAAGTCCTTGTGATCTGCTGTGCCAGGAGGTAGATCACCGCCATTCTTATGGCTACCCCGTTCTCCACCTGGTTCAGGATGATCGATTGTTTCGAGTCGGCAACGTCGCTGGTCAGTTCAACCCCCCTGTTGATCGGCCCCGGGTGCATGATCACGATGTCCTTGTCTATGGAATCGAGCAGGGCCTTGTTTATGCCGAAGAGCTGGGTGTACTCCCTGACCGTCGGGAAGTACTTGATGTCCATGCGTTCGTGCTGAACGCGGAGCACATTGGCCACGTCACACCATTCCAGTGCCTTGCGGAGGTTCTTTTCATAGGTGACCCCCAGTCTGGTGATGAACCTGGGGATCAGGGTGGTAGGTCCGCAGAGCTTGACCTCCGCTCCCTGCAGAAGCAAGGCGTAGATATTGGAAAGGGCAACCCGCGAGTGGAGGATGTCCCCGATGATCACGACCTTTTTCCCTTTGACCCCTCCAAGGGTCTGCCTTATGGAGAAAGAATCGAGCAGGGCCTGGGTGGGATGCTCGTGTGCACCATCGCCGGCGTTGACGATGCGCGCATTGACGTGCTTGGCCAGGAAATCTCCCGCCCCCTCGTTCGGATGCCTCATCACGATGATGTCTACCTTCATCGACAGGATGTTGTTGACCGTGTCGATCAGGGATTCTCCCTTCTTGACCGAAGACTGGGCCGCGGAAAAATTGATGATGTCTGCTGACAGCCTCTTCTCGGCGAGTTCAAAGGAAAGCCTTGTCCGGGTGCTGTTCTCGAAAAAAAGATTGGCTATTGTTATGTCTCGCAGGGAGGGCACTTTCTTGATCGGCCTGTTGATCACCTCCTTGAAGTGATCCGCCGTGTTGAAGATCAGTTCAAGGTCCGTCAGTTTCAGATGTTTGATCCCGAGTAAATGAGAGACACTTAAATTCGCCATTTCTTTTTCCGCATCTATAAAATTAATGATCCGTATTCAAGCTCCCGACTCCTCTCAAGACGATCAGGGGCTGATAATGCAGACCTTGTCCTTTTTCATGTTTTCGCTCCATTCCACGCGTACCTGCTCATCTTTGATCACGTCCACCTGACGACCCTTGTAATCCGGCTGAATGGGCAAGTGCCTGCTGAACCTTCGGTCGATCAACACCAGGAGCTCTATGTTCTTTGGTCTACCGAAGGCCTGTATGGCCGTAAGGGCCGCACGGACGCTCCTGCCCGAATAGAGCACGTCGTCGATGAAGACCACGTTCTTGTTGTCCACGATGAAATTGATGTCCGTGGTGCTTGCCGCCAGCGGGTCCTCCCTTCTCCTGAAATCGTCCCTGTAGAAGGTGATGTCGAGCTTGCCCAGCTTGATGTCGGGAATCTTGTAGTCCTCCTTTAGGATCCTGACCAGGCGGTTGGCAAAGAAAACTCCCCTGGGCTGTATGCCGATCAGGATGGTGTCTTCGAAGTCGTGGTGGTTCTCGATCAGTTGACAGGCCAAACGATGAAGGATGATGTACATCTCTTTTTCGTCAAGTAGGGTCTTCCTGGCCATGATCGCATTAATGGGGCTAAAATCCGAAAACAAAGTTAAAGAAATTTTCGTGACACCAATCGAAAATCTCTTGTGTTAATTAAATTGTTAAGAAAATCTAAATGCCCTCCTCCGATGCGGATGAATCTATTTTAATTTAGTGTCAAACAAAACGATCCGCATGCAGCAATTTTCAAATAACAACGATAATCTTCCTTTATCGAAGTTTGAATTGATGCTCAAAACCAACAGCGTATATTTCTTTGATTCCAACGAATTTGAGGAGATCATTTTGTTCTATGTGGACAACGGTAAATTCTCACTGGCCAAGAAGGCCCTTCAGCTGGGTTTGGAACAGCATCCGGCATGCGTTGCCCTGAAACTGATCCAGGTGGAGTTGCTCATACTTGACGAGAAGCTTGACAAAGCGGAAAAGATCCTGGAGGAGCTCATGGAGATCGAACCGTCCAACGAAGAGGTATTCATTCAAAAGGCCACGATATACTCAAAGAGGGGAGAGCACAGAAGGGCTGTGGAAAGTCTTCAGACAGCCCTTCTGTTTGCTGATGAGGATGCCGAGATCCTTTCCATGATAGGCATGGAGTACCTGTTCCTGGAGGAGTTCGACACGGCACGGATGAACTTCGCCAAAAGCCTGGAAGTTGAATACGAGAACTATTCTTCGCTCTACAACGTGATCTATTGCTATGACATGGAGAAGAGGCACCTCGAGGCCATAGAATACCTGAATCAGTACATCGAGAAGGACCCCTACAGCGAGATCGCCTGGCATCAGCTCGGCAGGCAGCACTATATCGTTTTTGACTATGCCAAGGCCCTGCAGGCCTTCGAGTATGCCATCCTGATAGACGATTCCTTCATCGGGGCGCACCTGGAGAAGGCCAAGACGCTCGAAGAACTCGGGCGCTACGAGGAGGCCATAGACTTCTATCACAAGACGATGGAGCTGGACACGCCGACTTCCTTTGCCTACCTCAGGATAGGCAAATGCTACGAGAAGCTCGACAAGAAGAGCGAGGCCATAGAGTTCTACAACAAGACGGTCAACGAGGATCCCTTGCTGGACAAAGGCTGGCTCGCCCTTTCGGACATCTTCATAGAGAATCACAACTACCACAAGGCCCTTTTCTACGTGAACAAGGCCCTCGGCATAGACGAGGAGAATCACCTGTACTGGCACAAGTTCGCAGAGATCAACCTGAAGCTCAATCTCTTCGAGGAGGCTGTCAGGGCCTATTACAAGTGCATCGGCCTGCAGGACGACCGCCTGGAGGTTTTCGTGGCCCTTGCAGACGTCCTCCACTTCTTGGGAGAGTTCCACGAGGGCATCCGGGTGCTGCTCGACGCCCGGGAATTGTACGAGGACGAGGCTGAGATCGCCTATCGCCTTGCCGGCTTGCATCTCCTGGTCCAAAAGGAGAAGGAGTCCTGCTATTTCATGGAAATGGCGCTGAAGTCTGAGCCTGAAGACCTCGAGATGGTCCTGAAACTGTTCCCTTCGATGAGCGAAAATGAGCAGATCCAGGCGCTCATCCGCAGGTACGGCGAGGATCGGTAATAATCGGACTTTCACACTCATTCATTTTAGTTATCTTTGGCTTTCCAAAATTCCACTTTTTCTTGCCATGGGAAGGAAGATCAGAGATTACGCGATTATTTCATTGAAGGGTGTTGCCATGGGGGCTGCGGATGTGGTTCCGGGTGTTTCCGGGGGGACGATCGCCTTCATCTCAGGGATCTACGAGGAATTGATCGGGTCAATCAACCAGGTGAACCTCAAACTTGTCAAAACCCTTCGCGAATCAGGAATTCAGGCTGCCTGGAAGCAGGTGAACGGAAACTTCCTGCTTGCGCTGCTCATAGGCATCGGCCTCAGCGTCGTCACGCTGGCCAAGCTGATCCGCAACCTGCTCGAAACTCAGCCCGTGTTGATCTGGTCCTTTTTCTTTGGACTGGTCCTGGCAAGCATCATTTACGTGGCTCGTAAGATCAGTCGTTGGTACCCCGGAACGGTCCTAATGCTGATCCTTGGAGGTGTCATGGCTTACTACATAACGACCCTGACGCCCCAGGAAGCCGAGGTGACCTATCCTTTTGTCTTTATCTCGGGAGCCCTGGCGATCTGCGCCATGATCCTTCCCGGGATTTCGGGCAGCTTCATCCTGCTGCTCCTGGGGATGTACAAACCTGTGCTCGACGCCATACACTACAGGGATTTTGGGCTTCTGGCGGTTCTCATGGCGGGGGCCGTGATCGGGTTGCTCACTTTTTCGCGACTGCTGAAGTGGCTGTTCGACCACTACGAGAACCTGACGCTGGCGGTATTGACCGGCTTCATCATTGGCTCGCTCAACAAGATCTGGCCCTGGAAGGAGGTCGTGCAGTCGGAAGTGATCAACGGCAAATTGAAGATTCTGAAGGACAGAAGCGTATCCCCCTTCAACTACGAGGGAGATGCACAGCTGGGTTGGGCGATCCTTTGCGCTTGTATAGGCTTTATATTCATCCTGCTGCTTGAGCGAATGGCAGATCAAAAATCAAAATAAATGCCGGAACGTACGGACACATTGGCTCAGAAAACCATTCTCTTTTTGAAGGGAGTGGCAATGGGTGCTGCCAACAAGGTCCCGGGTGTCTCCGGGGGGCTTGTCGCCTTTGTGGCCGGTTTCTACGAGGAACTGATCTACTCCCTTCAGAAGATCAACCGAAAGGCCTTCATGCTTCTGTGGAAGGGGAGGTTCAAGAGCTTCTCCCAATACGTGAACGGCAGGTTCCTTCTGCTGGTCTTTGCGGGCAGCACCTTCAGCTATTTCAGTGTTTCCAGGGTGCTGGACTATTTCTTGAGCCATTACGAGCTTTACGTCTGGGCCACTTTTTTCGGGATGATCATAGGCTCGATCTATTATGTGGCCAAGGATTTCAACGACTTTTCAAGGCTGAACCTTTTCTTCATAGGCCTGGGGACCACCATCGGGGTGGCAATTAGCTTCTTGGATCCGGCCAAGGAGAATGACAATCTTTGGTTCGTCTTTTTCTGCGGGATCGTTGGGGTTTCCGGGATGACGCTTCCGGGGCTCTCCGGTTCGTTCATACTGATCCTGATGGGCAATTACGTGTTGCTGCTGGTGGATTCGGTCAACGAGCTGTTCAAGACCATCCAGGACGTTTTTTCCTTCAATTTTGATTTCCTGCAGGATGAGGTCCGCAAGCGATATCTGAAGATCATCGCCAGCTTTGGCCTGGGCTCTGTGTTTGGGCTGGTCATAACCTCACATATCCTGGGTTATCTGCTAAAGCGATGGCATCAGCCCATCACGGCACTCATCATCGGATTCATCGCGGGATCCCTCGGGATCGTCTGGCCCTGGAAGAAGGCGATCTACAAAACCGAGAACGGGCAGGTGCTCTACGACAGCCTGCAGCAGCCCATAGTGGAGAACTATGAAAGGTTCATGCCCCAGTTGTCGGAGCCCTCTACGTGGGTGGCCATGATCTTCGTTCTCTTTGGCCTGTCCATACTTCTTCTCATCGATTGGTACGGACACAAGAATACTAAAAAGCGGTACTAGGTGCTGTAATAATAGGCGTTCATGAGCAGAACGATGCTTATGATGACTATGGGTCCGATCAATCCTGCCACCAACCCACCAAATCGGAAGTCCTTTTGGTCCAGCATGCCGGTGCTGAAAGCGATCGCATTGGGTGGTGTCGAGATCGGCAGGAACAAGGCCGCGGAGGCGCTGAGACCGATCACAAGAGGCAGAAGGACTGCATTGTCCGGTACCAGGATGATGGCGATGGGTATGAGTATGGTCGCCGTGGCCGTGTTGCTCATGAAGTTCGAAAACACGATGGTCAGCATCGAAAAGACCGCCATCAGGGCATACAGGTTCATGTTATAGTGGCTGAGCTTGTTGACGAAATATTCCGCGAGCCCTGTCTCCTGGATTGCCAGGCCGAGCGAAAGTCCCCCTGCCACCAGCATAAGAGTGTCCCAGGGAAGGTTTCGCACGTCATTGCCAGAAACGATCCCTACCAGGGTAAGCACCATAATGGGGATGAGGGATACTGCAGCCGCAGGGATCCCATGCAGGTTCCCCGTAAGCCAAAGGGCCAGGGTAAGCAACAATACCCCGGAAACGATTCTTCTCTTGATCCTGAAAAGTCTGGAATCGGCAGGTGTCTCCTGCTCTTCGATGAAGGTCAGATCGATCTCCGTCACCTTGGGAACGAATTTTCTGATCAGGAACAGCCACATGATCAGCACCATGACCACTGCGACGGGAAAGCCAACGGTCATCCATTCCAAAAATCCGAACTCCACACCATAGTTTTTCATGGCGTCAACCGCAATGGCGTTCGGCGGGGATCCGATGATGGTTCCCATGCCGCCCAGAGAGGCTGCAGCCGGAATTCCGATGAGGAGGGCCTTTCCCATGGGAGCGCCCTTTTCCAGGGTGTTTATGAACGGCAGCACCGAAGCGACCATCATGGCCGTTGTGGCCGTGTTCGACATGATCATCGAGAAGAAGGCGGTGACGAGCATGACCCCCAGCAACACGTTTCTGGGCTTCGACCCGAACTTTGAAATGGTTGCCTTGAAAACGGTCTTGTCCAGGGCCACTTTCTGCATGGCCTCGGCGATCACAAAGCCGCCAAGCATGAGCCAGATTACGCTGTTGGACCAGGTCTCCACGTATTTTCGAACGGATTTCGCTGCGTTCTCAGGGTCTATCTCGGCATAGTAGCCTCCCAGGGCAAATACCAGGAACCCGAAGATGAGAAGCCCCACCGCAAAGGGTGGCACCGCTTCAGTTACCCAGAGGCCAATGGAGAGGAACAGGAGAAACAGAACATAGATCTGCGCCTTGTCGAGCTCAGGGGTGTTCAGGGCGTAGGTCAGGCCGCCTGCCAGGATGATGCTCAGAAGGAAATAGATGATCCTTTGCTGTATGTCGACGACGTGCTGGAATTTCTGAATGTAGCGCATCGAAGCGCTCCTTGAATCCGCCATGATTTTCAGTTTTGGTCACTACAAAGTTAAGTCTTATGCCTTTCCAGTGCCTTCAAGAATTTCATTATTTACGAAAACGATTTATTGAAAAGAAAAAGTCCGGGAATCCCGGACTTTGAAATTGGTTTTTATTGGGCGAGGGCCTCCCTCACTCCAGTGACCCGAGGTAACGCTCCGAGTCAAGGGCCGCCATGCAACCGGTTCCGGCCGCAGTGATCGCCTGCCTGTATTCCTTGTCCTGAACGTCTCCGGCCGCGAAGACACCAGGAACATTAGTTTTGGTAGATTTACCCTTGGTAATCAGGTATCCAACATCATCCATGTCAATTATCCCTTTAAATATTTCGGTATTGGGTTTGTGCCCGATCGCAACGAAGACCCCGGTTACGGGAAGCTCTGTTTTCTCCCCGGTGACGTTGTTGAACACGCGCACCCCTTCAACTACCTTGTCACCCAGGACCTCATCCAGTTCAGTGTTGTACATGACCTCCAGGTTCTTGGTCTTGTTCACCCTGTGCTGCATGGCCTTTGAGGCTCTCATATAATCCTTGCGAACCAAAACGGTCACCTTTTTGCAGATGTTCGCCAGGTAGGTTGCCTCCTCGGCAGCCGTGTCACCCCCGCCGATCACGACGACGTCCTGGCCCTTGTAGAAGAAGCCATCGCAGGTCGCGCAGGCAGAGACCCCTCCGCCGATCAGCCTTTGCTCGCTTTCCAGACCCAGGTATTTTGCCGTGGCACCGGTGGAAATGATCACCGTTTCCGCTTCGATCACTTTAGAGTCATCGATGGTGACCTTGTGTATCCCTCCGACCTCCTTGCTGAAATCGACCTTGGTTGCCATTCCAAAGCGCACATCGGTTCCGAAACGCTCGGCCTGGTTCTTGAAATCCTCCATCATGGCCGTTCCGTCGGTACCCTTGGGATAGCCGGGATAGTTGTCAACTTCGGTTGTTGTGGTCAGTTGCCCTCCCATTTGCATGCCGGTGTAGAGAACCGGGTGCAGATCGGCGCGCGCAGCATAGATGGCTGCTGAATAACCCGCTGGCCCTGAACCTATTATAAGACATTTTACTCTTTCATTCGAATCTCCCATTTTTCCATTGATTTTATTGATCTGACTACAAAAATAGATAAAACTCCAAGCTTAGTCCAGCATTCTCAATCTTTTTTTTCGATGCGGGAATAACCGTTCTAAATGGGTATATTTACCCTTGGCAATAGACGAATCAAAGTCCATATTCTTACCGGATGACCGAATTGAAAATAACTTCCGATGAAGCCTTCGCCCGGGCATTGGAATCAAGCAGAGGCCTGCTTTGCTATTTTTCGACCCTGAGCTGTTCGGTTGGAGAGGCATTGGAGCCCAAGGTGCGGGCAATGCTGAGACAAGACTTTCCCAGGCTGGACTTCGCCTGGATCGACATGAACTCCCTTCCGGCAGTGGCCGCGAGTAACCAGGTTTTCGTCGAGCCCACCATACTCTTGTTCGTCGAAGGCAAGGAATACCTCAGAAAGAGCCGGAACATACACATGGCTGATCTGAACAGCGGTTTGGCGAGGATCTACGAGCTGGCGTTCACGGACTGATTTTTTTCAAATAATAAGTTGTCCGAAGGTTGCAATAATACGGTCAAGTGTTATCTTTGTCGCTGAATATTTCACTAAGTTCGGGATGTAGCGCAGTCTGGTAGCGTACCTCGTTCGGGACGAGGGGGTCGCAGGTTCAAATCCTGTCATCCCGACAAGCAGAAAGCCTGAAAATCGAAAGATTTTCGGGCTTCTTTTATTTTGGAGCGTTGCCAATCGACAGATTGGCATAAGTGA
>CAZAZM010000034.1:1349-8676 GCA_964489625.1 uncultured Flavobacteriaceae bacterium | reverse complement strand
AGCGCAAAAGCCACATACTCATCCCCCGATGCGCTGCCTATCTTTCCTCCGCCGCAGGCGATCACCAGGTATTGTTTCCCACCGATTTCGTAAACCGCGGGCGTCGCATATCCCGGCGCGGGCAAATCCGCTTCCCACAATACCTCTCCCGTTTCCTTGTCAAAAGCCCTGATCTTGGAATCCTTGGTGGCGGCAATGAAGACCAGGCCTCCCCTGGTCACTACCGGGCCGCCATAGTTCTCTGTCCCGGTAGGAGGAATGCCGCGGGCGCTGAGCTCGGGATACTCGCCCAGGGGAACCTTCCAAAGCAGCTTTCCCGTATTGAGGCTCACGGCGTTCAGGGTTCCCCATGGAGGTGTGATCCCCGGGTAACCGTCATCGTCAAGAAAGCGGTTGTAGCCTGTCATCCTGTATGGGACCTGGTCCATGATCCCTTTGTTCGCCGCTTTCGAACTTGGCTCCTTGGATCGGCTGGCCGTTTCTTCCTCCGTGGAGGAACTTTCTTCCGCATTGCCAATCGCGGGCTCTTGTCCCGTCAGAAAGCCAATGACCGCCGATTTCTCCTGTTCAGGGATATGGTTGAAAGAAGGCATCATGTTGATCCCGCTGTTCATTATTTGCAGGATCTGGGCGCGGTCATATTTCTTGCCTATGTCTATCAGCGAGGGAAATGCCGTGCTGTTTCCCCTGAGATCCGTCCCATGGCAGGCAAAACAGTATTTGTCGTAGACCTGTCTTCCGCTGCTCTTCTCCATGCCGGAATCATCGGTCTTTCCCGGAACATCCACCATGACCAGGGACCAGGGAATCTCGCTGCTGTTCACATACAGGATCTGGGTCTCCGGATCAACTGCAGCACCACCCCATTCACCGCCTCCGTCGAACCCCGGAAAGATCCAGCTTCCTTCCTTGCTCGGCGGGCTGAACATCTCCTTGTGCGCGATCTGCCTGTATCTCTGGAGCATGACCTGGTGCGTCTCCTCTGAGATGTTCGTCACGTCTTCCTCGTTGAAGCGCTGTCGCGCAAAGGGCTCTGGGAGCGCGGGCACCGGCTGCGTCGGCCAGGGCTTTTCCCCGGGCAAGGCCTCCTGGCTGAATCCTTTCTCCTCGATCTCGAAGACGGGCTTCCCGGTTTTCCTGTCGAACACGAAGATGAAGCCCTGCTTGGTGATCTGGGCCACTGCCTCGATCCTCTCCCCGTCGATCTCCAGGTCCACCAGGTTGGGATTGGCAGGGAGATCCCTGTCCCACAGGTCGTGGTGAACCGTTTGAAAGTGCCACAGATACTTTCCGGAACCGGCGTCAAGGGCAACCAGGGAATTGCCGAACAGGTTGGTTCCCTCGCGGACACCCCCATAGAAGTCTCCCGAGACCGAACCCGTGGGCACGTACAATATTCCGCTCGATTCATCCAGGGACATGCCTGCCCAGTTGTTGGCGCCCCCCAGCTTCAGGTAGGCCTCGGGATCAGGCCAGCTGTCATATCCCGGTTCCCCGGGGTGGGGGATGGTGTGGAAGATCCACTTCCTTTGGCCGGAAACCACGTCATAGGCCCTGATGTGTCCGGGCGCCGCGTCTGCCGTTTCAGCCACCCGGGATCCGACGATGAGCAGGTTCTCATGGATGATGCCCGGCGTCGTATTGGCCACAAAGGGATTGAAATCACCCGGTTCGCGATCCAGGTCCCTCAACAGATCGATGTGTCCATTGATGCCAAAGGAGCGAATGGCTTTGCCGCTGTTCGCGTCTATCGCATAGATTCTGCTGCCTGCATTGTAAAATATCCTTTTGTCCTCTCCGGATTCGCTTTCCCAGTAGCTGACTCCCCGGTTAACCTTGTAAAAGCGCATGGGGTCCTCTGTTTCCGAATTCTCTTCCTCGGCGGGATCGAAGACCCATTTCTCCTTTCCCGTGTCCGCCTCCAGGGCGATCAATTTCAAGCGGGGAGAGGTGCCATAAAGGATACCGTCCCTGACGATGGGATTGCACTGGTTCTGGGAGCGATTCAAACTGTCCCGGTCGCCTGAACTGTAGGTCCATGCCACTTTGAGATCACCTACATTCTCCCGGTTTATTTGCGTGTTTGAGGAATATCGCATGCCGTCCTTTGTTCCGGCATAGTTCTCCCAACCTGAGTAGTCTTTTCTCGTTTGCTGGGGTTGCTCACAACTCAGGATCCCTGCTGTTGCTATCAGTGAAGCGATCAGCAGGTTGCGACCGTTCTGGAAAAATGTCTTCTTGTGCATAGTAAGGCTGGGAGAATTTTGAAGTCCAAATTAGCAAATAAAATCAAATGGGGGCCTCGATTCCATCGGGTTTCGAGAGGAGCCCTCAATAGATTTCAGGTCCAATATTCACATCATGCCATTACCTTTTGACCTTTTTCGCTATCTTGTTGGGGTGTGCTGAACCCTCCAAAAAGAGTGACCAGCCGAGATTTTGATACAAGCCATATGAAGGCAGATAACCGGATAGATGTATTGATCGTGGGCGGAGGGCTGGCAGGACTTTGCAGTGCCACCCATCTCGCTTCAAAGGGCGTTAAGGTCACTCTGATCGAGAAGGACCTCTATCCGAGGCATCGGGTGTGTGGGGAGTACGTGTCGAATGAGACCTTGCCCTACCTCTCATCTCTTGGAATCAACCCTTTGCGGGAAGGAGCCGTGGAAATAGACGAGCTGGAATTCTCGACCCCGAACGGAAGGTCCCTGCGGGCTGACCTGCCTTTGGGTGGGTTCGGGATAAGCCGGTACAGACTGGATGCACTCATTCGGGATAAGGCCCTGGAGAAGGGGGCGAACATAGTTCACGCGGAGGTTTCAGGAATCGACTTTCAACCAGACGGGTTTGCGGTGAAGACCAAAAGTGGCGAGAGCTACGAAAGTACTTTTGTCATCGGGGCCTATGGCAAGAGATCGGCCCTGGACAAGAGGCTTGGAAGAGACTTTATCGAGAGAAGATCTTCCTATGTGGCCGTGAAGGCCCACTATGAGGGAGCATTCCCGGCCAATCGAGTCGGACTGTACAATTTCGAAGGAGGATACTGCGGCATTTCAAACGTGGAGGACAACCGACTCAACATCTGTTATATTTCGGATTATGCCGTTTTCAGGAAGTACAGGACATTTGAGCGGTTTGAAACCCAGGTGTTGAACAGGAGCCCACAGATCAAAAAGGTGCTTTCAGCCTCTGCAATGCTCTTTGAGCGCCCGTTGACCATCAGCCAAATTTCTTTCGATCCGAAGGAACTTATCGTGGACCATGTGCTTATGTGCGGAGACAGCGCCGGACTGATCCATCCCTTGTGTGGAAATGGAATGGGGATGGCCGTGGGTGGCGCAAAATTGGTGTCAGAAGCAATTTTATCATATTTCAAAGGGGAACTGAATTCCAGGGAAAAAGTGGAAAATGCGTACAGGCGGAGGTGGAGTTCAATGTTCAGCTCCCGACTAAGAACGGGCCATATGCTCGCAGCCGCGCTTAGAAACAACGGGCTTGCAACGATCGCCATGCCCATAATGAGGAATTTTCCATTCGTGCTGCAGCGGATCATTCGTGCAACTCATGGAAAGGAAATTGTCGCCGCATGAAAAATTTCAGTGTGAGAAGCAGTGAGCGGGAGATCATGGATGACATGACGATGCAGGGAACGGAATTGCGGAGAACGCTCGATCTGCTTGCCTCGGTCAACCAATGGTTGGGTGGGAACAGACTCATCATGGACGGGATCAGCAACATGTTGAGGAAGGTTCCAAAAGATAGGACCGTCAGGATCCTGGATCTGGGTTGCGGCAATGGAGACATGCTCAGGAGATTGCATCATTTTGGAAAGAAAAAGGGCTACAGGTTTGAGCTCCTCGGCATTGATGCCAACGTGGATGCCGTAGCCTATGCAACGGAACGATCTTCGGGTTATGACAATGTCCGTTTCAGGGCTCTGAACGTATTTTCGGATGAATTTACAAAGCTTGAATATGACATTGCAATGGCCACCCTGTTTCTCCATCACTTCAGTGACCAGGAGATCGCTTCTCTCTTAGCCGGAATTCATTCCAGTGCGAGCTTGGGGATCCTTGTGAATGATCTGCATCGGAGCCGCATGGCCTATGCCTTGTTTTGGCTGATCAGCATGTTCTTCGGGAATGAGCTGGCAAGAAATGATGGCCTTGTCTCCATTCGAAGGAGCTTTAGGCGGCAGGAGCTTGAAAATTATGCCAGTTTGTTTCAGGGGAGGAGCAGCATCAAATGGAAATGGGCCTTCCGCTATCAATGGATCATAACGAACAGATGACAAAGACAAGAATAATTTCAGTGGGCAAAGAGCTTCCGAGGTACAGCCGGAGCACAGAAGAGATCATCCCCTACATCAGGGAATGGATGGGAGGGCAGGAAGAACGATTTCAGAGGAAGGTGATCAAGATATTTGAAAATGCAGGAGTGGATCGAAGATACTCTATCATGGATGCCGAGGAGGTGTTCGAGCAAACCTCCTTTGAAGAGAAGAACGAACGTTATGTCGAGGGCTGCCTCGAGATTGCGGAAAAGGCTCTCGAAAAGGCGCTGAACCGGGCCGGTTTGAATGCGAACCAGATCGATTACCTCATTTCGGTCAGCTGCACGGGAATCATGATCCCCTCGATCGATGCCTATCTGATAAACCGAATGGGTTTCAGGCAGGATGTGCTGCGCCTGCCTGTGACAGAAATGGGATGCGCTGCAGGGGTTTCCGGGATCATTTATGCCAATGATTTTTTAAGGGCCAATCCGGGCAAACGCGCTGCAGTGATAGCGGTGGAGTCTCCCCTGGCAACTTTTCAGCACGAGGATTTCTCGATGGTCAATGTCGTCAGCGCGGCGATCTTCGGTGATGGAGCGGCTGCGGCGATCCTGAGTTCGGACCCTGCTGACGGCACAGACGGGCCCGCAATACTCGATCAGGCCATGTATCATTTTTACAACGCCGAGAAAATGATGGGTTTCAAGCTTCGCAACAGCGGGCTGCAAATGGTATTGGACAAAACGGTGCCAGAGACGATCGCCGAGCATTTTCCGGCCATCATTCATCCTTTTCTGGAGCAGAACGACCTGACCATTGAGGACATAGATCATCTGATATTTCACCCCGGTGGCAAAAAGATCGTACGAACCGTAGAGGACCTGTTCGGAGGTTTGGGCAAGAGCATCGAGGACACAAAGGAAGTTCTCAGGCTTTATGGGAACATGAGCAGCGTGACCGTGCTCTACGTGCTTGAGAGGTTTCTTGAGAGAAGGCCGTCAAAAGGAGAGAGGGGCCTCATGCTGAGTTTTGGCCCGGGGTTCTCGGCACAGCGGGTACTTCTTGAGTGGTAGCTTATGAAAATGATAATTCATGCATCGTTCACGTTAAAAGATGGAAAGAGAATTTGAAAACACCAAGCAATGGGCGGTGATCCTGGGAGGATCTTCGGGCCTGGGTCTGGCCACCGCGAAAAAATTGGCAGAGCACGGAATGAATGTGTGCATCGTCCACCGGGATCTTA
This sequence comes from uncultured Flavobacteriaceae bacterium, assembly GCA_964489625.1. Lineage (GTDB taxonomy): Bacteria > Bacteroidota > Bacteroidia > Flavobacteriales > Flavobacteriaceae > Lutimonas. Next base: position 3,157 of record CAZAZM010000034.1, on the reverse strand, counting down.
GAAGTGAAATGAGACTGATCCGGGAGGAATTCAAATGGATCGAAGATCAAGGAGTGTCCTTGTTGTCATTCAACAAGGATGCCGTCAGGGAAGATCATCTCGACTGGATCATTCCCAGGCTCAGGGAGGGGATGGGTGAGGAAGGCAGCGTGAAGCTCCTTGTCCACAGCATTGCAAGGGGAAATCTAAAACCCATGGACAGTCGTAAGGGAGAGGTCCTCAGCGCAACCGACATCTTGATGACCCTTGACAGCATGGCGGTCAGCATGTATACATGGACCCGGAGGTTGCTCCAGGAGAAAATGTTTGGAGCGAAGGCCAGGATCGTCGGTTTCACCAGTGAAGGGAATTCCAGGGTATTGGACAGCTATGGGGCGGTTTCAGCGGCCAAGTCCGCCCTTGAGAGCCTTATGCGGCAGATGGCGGTGGAAATGGCGCCCTTCGGATTGAATGTGAACTGTGTTCAGGCCGGTATGACAGATACGCGGTCCCTGAGAATGATACCGGGAAGCGAGAAGCTCATGGCCTATGCCCTGAAGCGAAACCCCAAGGGAAGGCTGACCCGACCTTCAGACGTGGCGGATGCGGTCTATCTTCTGTGCAGAGAGGAGGCCGACTGGATCAACGGAACGACCCTGGTCGTGGACGGAGGGGAGCATTTACACTGATCAAAGCACAAGATTCCTTAAAGATGAAAACAGAAGACATACTTGACTTGTTGCCGTATAAGAGCCCCTTTTTGTTCGTTGACCATTTGGAGCAGGTGACGGAAGAAGGGGCCAGGGGCTTCTATACCTTCCCGGCCGACAGTGAATTTTACAAGGGTCATTTCAAGGACATGCCGGTAACGCCCGGGGTCATCCTGACGGAGGCCATGGCTCAGATCGGGGTCGTGAGCGTCGGAATTTTTCTTCTCAGAGACAGGCTCGGGGAGCGTTTCCCTCAGATCGCAATGACCTCGAACTCGGTTGACTTCTTCCTTCCGGTCTTTCCCGGTGAGCGCGTGGAGGTGGTCTCGAAGAAAGAGCTTTGGAGATTTGGAAAACTGAGGTGTTCGGTGCAGATGTTCAACAGCAGGAAGGAGTTGGTGTGCAGGGGTAAAATATCCGGAATGGTGCAGCTATGAAGAAAAGAAGAGTCGTGATCACGGGACTGGGGGCAGTTTCACCCAATGGGGTCGGGCTGAGCTCCTTCCTCGAATCCCTGAAAAAGGGAAAATCGGGCATCCGATTCTTTCCCGAACTCAAAGAAATGGGATTTTCTTGCTGCATTGCGGGGCAACCTGAGGTGCCTGATGAGTTGAAGCTGAGCTATTTGACCCCGCTGCAACTGAGAAGCTTCAACAGCTCGGGAATCCTTTACGGGTGCATGGCCGGCGTGGATGCATGGAAGGATGCCGGTCTCCAGGTTGAGGAGGCAGGTCCGGCCGATTTTGACAGCGGCCTGGTCTTCGGTGCCGGGACTTCAGGGGTTGACAAGTTCAGGGAAGGCATTTATCTCGTGGACCAGGGAAAGATCAGGCGCCTGGGGAGCACTACTGTGGCCCAGACCATGGCCAGCGGAGTGAGTGCTTACCTCAGTGGGATATTGGGACTGGGAAACCAGGTCACGACAAACTCCTCAGCCTGTGCCACGGGAACCGAAGCCCTGCTCATGGGGTATCAACGCATTCAGCTGGGCAAGGCCAGGAGGATGCTCGTGGGAAGTTGCAGCGACCACGGGCCCTATGTGTGGAGCGGTTTTGATGCTCTCCGTGTTCTGACCTACAAGCACAACGAGGACCCGGAGGCAGGTTCCCGGCCCATGAG
>CAZAZM010000034.1:0-1249 GCA_964489625.1 uncultured Flavobacteriaceae bacterium | reverse complement strand
GGAAATAGACCTGATCAATGGGCATCTGACCGCAACGGTCAAGGATCCGGAGGAGGTCGAGAACTGGAAGGAGGCCCTGGACCTGGGCTCTGACCCGTTCCCCCTGATCAATTCACTGAAATCAATGACCGGGCACGGCCTTGCGGCGGCGGGCAGCCTGGAATGCGTTTCCGCTGTCCTGCAAATCCATCACGATTTTGTCTTTCCCTCGATCAATTGCGAGGATTTGCACCCGGAAATCGAAGCCCTGATCGGAAGGGAAAGCGTTCCTCAAACATCAATGGACCTGGAGGTGAATACGGTGATCAAGGCCAGTTTTGGATTCGGTGACGTGAACGCCTGCGTCCTGTTCAGAAAATTCCGGACCTGATTGATCCGAACAGGCGCCACAAACAATTAAAATCAAAAGCACATGAATAAAGAAGAACTTATCGAAAAACTGAAAACGATCGTCGAGCCCTATGTCCAGGACGAGGAGGCCTTCCGCAATTTAAGCGAAGAGAGTGATTTCATCAACGATCTCAAGATCAATTCGGCCAACCTGGTGGATGTGGTTCTTGACGTGGAGGACGCCTTTGACATAGAGATTGACAATGAGTCCATGGAAAAGATGCTCAACGTGTCCAATGCGATGGAGATCATTCTGAGCAAATTGAAATGACCTGGGTCGGCAATGACATAATAGACCTGACCCTGGCCGAGAAGGCCCTTGCAAGGCAAGAAAGATATTTGGAAAAGGCTTTCTGTCCCTCTGAGCGGGACCTGATCCAAAGCTCACGTCAACCTTCACGCATGCTCTGGCTGCTTTGGTCCATGAAAGAAAGTGCCTACAAGGTCCACGTCAGGAAAACCCTTGAGAGAAAGCTGAATCCGATACGCTTTGTCTGCGAGCTCCTTGGTGCGGAAAGGGGAAGGGTTTCGATCGATTCAGCCACGTATGATACCAATTCCCGGGTCAAAGAAGAGTTCATCCATACGATCGCCACCCCGAGCCATTCCAATCCCGGGAAGCTTGAATCGGTCGTCCTGAAGGGAACAGGCCACAAGCAGATTCGACAACATTTGATTGAAAAAGTGAGTCGCAGTTATTCAGAGGAGAATGAAATGCAGTTTGAGGGAGTCGAATTTCAAAAGGATCTCAACGGATTTCCGGGCGTGAGGCTTCGGGGGCTCGAAGAGAAGATCCACCCATGTTCAATATCACACCACGGGAAATTCGGGGCCTATGCCATTGCCTTTGGTGAAGCAT
>CAZAZM010000033.1:0-29233 GCA_964489625.1 uncultured Flavobacteriaceae bacterium | reverse complement strand
AGTATTTAGTTGATTGTTTTGATAGGGTGCCCCGCCTCCGGCGGGGCATTTTTCATTTTAAAACTCCGGAAAAATGTAATGCGCGTTTCACTGAAATGTAACAAGTGATACAGAGCTAACTCATTCTGTATTAGCATTTAATGAGATTTGTCATGTAATTTGGAGAGACCCCTGAATACTTTTATTCCCAGTAAAAACAAATATTTAATTGAATCATAAATCTTAAAGTCATGAAAAAGCTAAATCCATTTCTCATTGCTTTTATTTTACCGCTTGCGTTCCTGGTGAGCGGCTTCGTCACCAAGACAGGCAACCAGGCGGAACCACCCACAGAAGCCTCTGAAGCCCAGGTGCTTCTCGACTTCCTGGAAGCCAACAGAAACTTCATTAACACCGACGCTGCTCCCGCCCTGATTCCTGCGGACGAGGTCAAAAAAAACCTCAAAAACCCGAAGTATCACATCATTGATATTCGCAGCGAGAGCTGGTTCGAGTACGGACACGTCAAAGACGCCAGCAACGTCCAGCCCGCGGATCTTCTCACCTACTTCGAAAACAGTATCGTTCCAGCTGATTTTGAGAAGATCGTCTTGGTCTGCTACTCAGGGCAGTCAGCAGCGTATTTCGCAAGCCTGCTTCGCATTGCCGGATATGACAATGTGCACAGCATGAACTATGGCATGAGCTCCTGGAGGGTCGACTTCGCCGAAAATGCCTGGTTGAAAAACACCAAGGATGATTTCGCAGACAAAGTCGAGACCACGGTCAATGCAAAAGGGCCCAAAGGCGACCTGCCTGCGCTGAGCACGGGCAAGTCGGGAGCAGAGGAAATTCTTCGCGTACGCCTTGAGACCCTGTTCGCAACCCCCTACAAGGAGTCCATCACCAAGGCCGAAGACCTGTTCGCCGACCCCGGAAGCTATTACATAGTTGACTACAACCGCTTGGACCGATATGAGAAAGGACACATTCCGAGCGCGGTGCAATACCAGCCAAATGGATCCCTTTCATCTGACCAGGACCTGTTGACTCTGCCAGCCGACAAGAACATCGTGGTATGCGGAACAACGGGTCAGGAAACGGCCTATGTGGTCGCCTATCTCGACGTATTGGGCTACAACGCTTCCAACGTGGGCTACGGGGCGAACAGCTTCATGCACAAGACGCTGAAGGACAATGACTGGGGCGCCTTCACCAAAAAGGACGTCAACATGTTCCCAGTGATCGAATAATAATCAATGGCTTGTGAAGAGCCCAAAACAAAGAATAACTCAAAAACAAATATTATGAAAAGATTCAGTTTATATCTCATTGGACTCCTGATGATTCCAGCCCTGTTCCTCACATCATGCGACCGGGGAGATGATGTCCTTGCAGAAAATCCGATATTCAAACCGACCTTCGAGGTCCTTAAGGAATACATGGTGACCAACGACCTGGACATCGGCTACATATTGTCAGGTCCCGATGGCGCAACCAAGTTCGTTGCCGGCGCGCCGGCCGAGGCAGATTTGGATGCCTTCCTGAACAAATACACCATTTTTGACATCCGAAATGCCAATGATTTCAACAACGGGCACATCAAGGGTGCCAAGAACGTCGCCTTTGCCGACATTCTGAAAGAGGCCGAGAACGCACCCAAGCAGATCCTGGTGGTTTGCTACACGGGACAGACTGCCTGCTATGCCACTTCTCTATTGAGATTGTACGGTTATCCGACGGCACAGGCACTCAAATGGGGTATGTCAGGCTGGAACCCTGCAACGGCTGGTTCCTGGAACAACAACACTGGTGACGCCGCAAAAGGGCATTCCAACTGGTCTTATTCAGGTGCTCCGTCGAACACCGTATACGACGATCCGGAATTGGCAAGCCTGTCACAGGACGGTTCTGAAATTCTCAGGAAACGCGTAGAGGACGCGGTCGCTGCCGGATTCAAGACGGTCAAGGGCGCCGATGTGCTCTCCAATCCTGCCAACTATTTTGTCAACAACTATTTCTCTGCTGCTGATTATGACGGCTTCGGTCACATCAAGGACGCCTACAGGATCCAGGACGTGCTCAAGCTCGAAGGCGACGGATACAAGGCACTCGATTCTGATCCCAACGGCAAGGTCGTGACCTATTGCTACACCGGGCAGACTTCAGCGGTCATGACCGCCTGGCTGAGGGTCCTGGGCTACGACGCGTACAGCATGACCTTCGGAATGAATGGCATCTACCATTCCAATCCGGCATGGAGCACCAACCAATGGGGAGTAGGGTCCTCTGTTCCCAAGAATCTCCCAATTGAATAGTTGAACCTGAAAATTGACATGATGAAAAAAATCGAATGGATATTGCTCATTGCCGCACTGCTAATCTTCTCTGGCTCCTTGTTTGCCCAGGGTTGCGATGCGGATGAACCCGGCGACACGCTCGCTCCACCGAAGATCAAGATCTTCGGATACCTTCAACCGGAATACCAGTACACCCTGTCTGATCCTGGTGAAAGCACCTTCAGTTTCAGAAGGGCCCGTATCGGGGTCCGGGGTACGGTACTTGAAGATTTCTCCTACTACTTCATGCTGGAGGCCAGCCCCTTCATCGGAGGCCAGACTTCGGGTGCCTACCTGATGGACGCCTTCGTGACCTGGCACAAGTTCGAGTGGGCCAAGATCTCCATGGGATCCTACAAGCAACCCTTTGGACTCGAGGTCTACGAGACGGCCTGCAGCAAGCTGGTCACGATCGACCGTGCCATTGTCTCGGACCAGCTCGTGGTTCCGCAACGTGATTACGGGATCATGCTGCTCGGGGGAAATCCCAACGACGGGTTCTCCTATGCCGTGGCACTGATGAACGGAAGCGGCCTGCTACTGAAGGACGAGAACAACAAGAAGGACATCGTCGGTCGGGCCACCTACACGCTCTTTGACTGGATGCGCATCGGGGGTAGCTTCCGATACGGTTACCCGGTGCCCAACGACGACGACTCCGATCGCACCACCTGGGGAGCGGAAGTCCGCTTCGACTTCAACAACCTGCACATCCAGGGAGAATACATCGAGGATGAGGGTGCATACAACCGTGCCGCCGACGCCGGTTGTGGAGCTGAACCCCTGGAGCTCGGTGAGCGCCGCGCGGGTGCCTACGGAATGATCTGGTATGACACCAAGTGGAACCTCCAGCCCGTGTTCAAGTACGAGTACTTTGACCAGGACCTGGATGTGAAGGACATCCCCAATGCATACAGCGAGCGAATGACCTTAGGCCTGAATTATTTCTTCAGCAAAAATGTCAGGGTTCAGTTGAACTACCAAGCGAATATCGAAACGGTGATCAACAAGGACAATGACAGATTCTTAGCGCAAATTCAAGTTATGTTCTAATTATCTATTTGTTTTGCTTGAATGCAATCAGAGCCGACTCTGGTGGAAAACTCTTTAACCTGGTTAAAGAGTTTTTCTTTTGTTTTTTGACTAACTTTGGCTTCGAACCGATGAATCGGATGCAATACATGTCAAAAAAGTTAAAGAATGAACGCACAGCAAGCTATCTTAAAGGAAAAGTTGGATGAATACTATGCCGATATCTTTGAAAAGGAACTCATAGACGAGATCCTGAAGGTCGGTTTTCTTGACAAGTACAAACAGGGAGAGATCCTGATCGACATCGGAGAGAAGATGACCCACATTCCCCTGATCCTGGGAGGGGCGGTCAAGATCATCCGCCAGGAAAAGGAAGGCGAGGAACTCGTCCTGTACTTTTTGGAGAAGGGTGACACCTGTGCCGTTTCCTTCATCAACTGCATCAATCGGAAGGAGAGCATTTTCAGGGCCGTAGTCGATTCTGACACTGAGGCCGTCTTCCTTCCCGTGGAATACATCGATGACTGGCTTGCCAAGTTCAAGTCCTGGAGGCATTACATTATCGACAGCTACCACTTCAGGCTGATCGAGATGGTGGAGTCGATCGACGGCCTCGCCTTCATGAACATGAACCAGCGCCTGATGAAATACCTAAGTGACAAGGCCAAGGTGAGCCAGAATCAAGACCTTGAGATCACCCACCAGGAGATCGCCAACGACCTGAACACTTCAAGGGTGGTGGTCACCCGACTGCTGAAGCAGCTGCACAGCGACGGGCAGGTGTACTCAACCCGAAACAGGGTTCGTGTGCTGGACCTTTAGGCCGGTGATCACCGGATCATTTCAAGGTAGTCCTGTTCGGAAATGATGGGAACGCCCAGGTCCTCGGCCTTTTGCCTTTTGCTGGGCCCCATGTTGTCCCCTGCGATCACGTAGCTTGTCTTCTTCGAGATCGAGCCCGTCACCTTGCCCCCATTGTCCTCGATGGACTTCTTGAGCTCATTCCTTGAGAACACCTGGAACACGCCCGAAACGACGAAGACCTGGCCACTGAGCCTGTCAGACCTCGCGCTTAGCTCCTCCTCATTCAGGGCCATCTGCACTCCGTAGCCTTTCAATCGCTCCACCAGCACCCGGTTCGAATCCAGGGAAAAGAAGTCGATGATGCTCTGCGCGATCTTCTCCCCGATCTCATCCACCGCCGTAAGCTCCTCAAAGGAGGCCTGCATCAGGCTGTCTATGCTTCCGTAGTGCCTTGCAAGCTTCTTGGCAACGGTTTCCCCGACGAATCGGATGCCCAGGGCGAAAAGAACCTTTTCAAAGGGCACCGAAAGCGAGGCCTTGATTCCGGCAATGAGGTTCTGTGCCGATTTTTCCGCCATGCGCTCCAGCGGAATGATCTGCTCCACGGTGAGCTCATAGAGATCCGCGTAATTGTGGATCAGGCCGCTCCTGTAGAGCAACTCGACGGACTCGGATCCCATCCCATCCATGTCCATGGCCTTGCGGCTCACATAGTGTTGGATCCGGCCCGTGATCTGGGTCGGGCAGCCGAACTCATTCGGGCAAAAGTGCTTGGCATCACCCGCCTTCCTGACCAGTTCCGTCCCGCAGTCCGGGCAATGCGTGATGTATTCTATGGGCCGGGTATCCCCGCTCCGTGCGCTTAGGTCGACTCCCGTTATCTTGGGAATGATCTCCCCTCCCTTTTCCACAAAGACCCGGTCCCCTATCCTGAGGTCCAGCTTGGCGATCTGGTCCGCATTGTGCAGGGAGGCCCGTTTCACGATGGTCCCTGCCAGGTCCACAGGCTCGAGATTCGCCACCGGGGTGATCGCCCCGGTCCGTCCTACCTGGTAGCTCACGCTGTTCAGGCGGCTTATGGCCTGCTCGGCCTTGAATTTGTAGGCCAGGGCCCATCGGGGGGACTTCGCCGTGTATCCCAGCTCTTCCTGCTGATCCAGGGAATTCACCTTGATCACCACGCCATCCGTCTCATAGGGAAGCTCATGCCTTCTGAGGTCCCAGTGATCCAGAAATTCGAAGATCTCCTCTATGTTCCGGCAAAGCTTGAGGGTCTGTGGGACCTTGAAGCCCTGCCCGACGGCGTATTGAAGGCTCTCGTAATGGGTCCTGAACGGCAGTCGTTCGGCAACCACCTGGTAGAGCAGGCAATCCAGTGGCCGGTCAGCCACCTCCGCGCTGTCCTGGAGCTTTAGGCTCCCGCTTGCCGTGTTCCTGGGATTCCTGTAGGGGTCCTCCCCCGCCTCCACACGATCCCGGTTCATCTTCTCAAATCCGGCAAGGGGCAGGATGATCTCCCCCCGGATCTCGAACGAAAAGGAGCTTCTGTCCTTCAGCACCAGGGGAATGGACCTGATCGTCCTGACATTGGCTGTGACTTCATCTCCTCTGATCCCATCCCCCCGGGTAACCGCCCTGACCAACTCACCCTTCTCGTAGAGCAGGTTGATCGAGGCCCCATCGTACTTCAGCTCGCAGGTGTACTCGATCTGCTCCGTTCCCAGGAGTTTGTGCACCCGCTTCTCCCAGTCGATGACCTCTTCACGGGAGTAGGAGTTGTCGAGTGAATACATTCTAGTTCTGTGCTCTACCGTCGGGAAGCTCTTGATGACTTCGCCCCCTACCCTCTGCGAAGGGGAATTGGGGTCAAAGAATTCCGGGTGCCTGGATTCCAGGTCCTCGAGTTCCTTCATCAACATGTCGAACTCGTAGTCCGAGATGACCGGCTGGTCCAAAACGTAATACCTGTAATTGTGCTCACGAAGAACTTTCCTCAATTCTTCTATGCGTTCCTTCTCTTTATTCATGGGGCTGATACGACCTTGTGTTATGGCTGTGCACTACAATTGATATGGCGGGAATAAAAATACTCCTTTTTTGTGTCTTTAAGATGAATTAACGAATAGAGGTTTAGGCCGTTAGAATTTATATGTCACATAAGTTACTGAAAATAGTGACTTTACGAACCCAAATATGACTTAAGTCACATTTTGAACCTTTTCCCGAAACTATCTTTGTATCAGAATTTATAACAATAATTATCATGAAGAAATTAGTGATTTTAGGGGCCGGAACAGCAGGCACCATGATGTTGAACAAATTGCACCATGAATTGGATAAAGAGGAATGGGAAATCACTATTGTTGATCAATACAAAACCCATTACTATCAACCTGGTTTTCTGTTCATACCTTTTGGCATCTACAGCAAGAAGGACGTGATCAAGCCCAAATATGACTTCTTCCCTCCGGGGGTGAACGTCATCTTCAGCCCTATCGACAGGATTGTCGGAGAGGAGAACAAGGTTTTGCTCGACAACGGACAGGTGCTCAACTATGATTTCCTGATCATTGCCACAGGAACCGAAACCAGGCCTTCTGAAACAGAAGGATTGAAGGACAAGCTCTGGTACAAGGATATCTTTGATTTCTACACCGTAGAGGGAGCGGTTGCTCTTCACAAGAGATTCAAGGACTGGGAAGGTGGCAAACTCGTCATGTGCATCCCTGAGCTGCCCTACAAATGTCCGGTCGCCCCGATCGAGTTCGTTTGTCTGGCCGAGGCCTATTTCGCTGAAAGAGGCATGAGGGACAAGGTGGACATCTCCTATGTGACCCTGATGCCGGGTGCCTTCACAAAGCCCGTTGCATCGAAGGTCCTGGGTGACCTGCTCGAGGAGAAGAACATCAATGTGGTGTCCGACTTCTACCTGAGCCATGTGGACAATGAGAACAAGAAGATCGTCTCCTACGATGAGCGCGAAGTCGAGTTTGACATTTTGACCATCGTGCCGGTGAATATGGGATCCGACATGATCGAGAGAAGTGGCCTGGGCGATGACATGAATTACGTGCCCACAGACAAGCACACCTTGCAGTCCAAGCAGTTCGAGAACATCTTCGTCATCGGCGATGCTTCGAACATACCCACCTCAAAGGCCGGATCGGTTGCGCACTTCGCCGCTGAGATCCTTACAGAGAACATCCTGGCAGCCATGGAAGGCAGGGAATTGCCTGCCAAATTCGACGGGCACGCCAACTGCTATATCGAGACTGGCTACGGCAAAGGAGCCCTGATCGATTTCAATTATGAGACTGAGCCGCTTCCCGGAACCTTCCCATTGCCTGGAATAGGGCCCTTCGGCTTGCTTAAGAACACCAAGATGAACCATTACGGCAAGATCCTGTTCCGTTGGATCTACTGGCACATCCTGCTCAAAGGAAGAGAACTGCCGGTCGAAGCAGACATGACCATGGCTGGAAAAATAAGAGTTTAAATCCCGGATCATGGAAGCAGTAGCAGAAAAAAACCTGGAAAAGCGCATAGAGGCGCTCGACAAGAAAATGGATCTGATCCTGGAATACGTTCATCGTCAAAAGATGAATTCGACCATGGTCGAGGACCTGATCGGGGACCTGAGCATAATCGGCAAGGACGCCTATGATTCGACGGTTCAGGAACTGGACAATCGTCAGATCGTCCTGGAGCCATCAGAACTGACAGATCTCGCGGTCGCCTTCCTGAGGAACATCGGCAACATCAAAACGGTGCTGGAGACCCTGGAAATGGCTGTAGACCTCGGCAAGGAAGTCGGTCCGATCGCAAACGAGGTGATCATCGATTTCACGAAACAGATGAACGAATACGAGCAGAAGGGCTACTTCGCATTCTTCCGCGAGTTCGGCCCCATCCTCGACAATATCGTGAAAGGCTTCAGTCCGGAAGACCTCAAGGGATTGGCAGATAGCATAGTATCGATTCTGACAACGGTCAAGGAGATGACTCAGCCCGAGGTGCTCGGAACCATGCAGAATGCCATCAAGGCCTTCAACAGTATGGAAACCGAAAGCGTACCGTCCTACTCTGTATGGAAGCTGATGCGTGAGATGAACAGCCCGGAAATGAAAAAGGCGCTGGGCTATGCGATCACCTTCATGAAGAACATATCCAAGGATGTGAAGGCGGAATAATCCGGAAATCGGAAACAGAAAAACAACAAGAGAAACATCAAAACAATAATAAATTAAATAATAATATTATGGCTTTAAAAACTATCGCAGGAAAAGAGATAAGCGTTTCAGAAGAAGGTTATCTTGAAAACATGAACGATTGGAACGAAGATGTTGCAAAAGAGATTGCAAGTGAGATCGGAATCGATCTGACCGAGAAGCACTTCGAAGTACTCAACTATTTGAGGGAAAAAACCGAGGCCGGGGAGGCTTTGACCATCAGGAAAGTGGGGAAGTCAGGAATTACCGACATCAAAGGCCTTTATGAACTGTTTCCAAAAGGCCCGCTTAAATTCTCATCGAAGATCGCGGGTATTCCCAAGCCGGCAAGTTGTGTGTAAGGCAGCAAGTTTCATCAGTTAAATATATCAGACATGAGTACAGAAGAAAAAAAACCTCTTGAGAAAGTGTGCATCATCTGCGCCAAAGGTGCACTGGAAGATGTATACGCCACCCTTGTAATGGCGAATGGAGCCGTTATGGAGGGCATCGAGACCAAGGTGTTCTTCACCTTCTTCGGCCTCGACGGCATCACCAAGGAGAGAATGAATCATTTGCATACCGCCACCACGGGGAACCCGGCCATGAGAATGCCAGGAGGACTTCCCTTCCCGACCATGCTCGGAGGGCTTCCCGGAGTTGAGGCTGGGGTATCAAAAATGATGCGTCACCAGATGGAGGAGCTTGACATGCCCCCGGTGGACGAGTTCCTTGAAATGATCACAGCCGGTGGCGGAGAGATCTACGCCTGCAAACTGGCCGTGGACATGTTCAAGCTGGAAAAAGAGGACCTGAGTGACGAAGTCAGCGACATCATAACCATTGGAGACTTCTATGGTCTGTGTGATGGTGACAGAACCCAGATCATCTTTACCTAGAGATATTCGTTTTGAACGAACAAAAGAGGGAGCTTTCGGCTCCCTCTTTTTTTTTCAAGCTTGTCCATCGGGGAGGATCCGGATCAGTTCGATCCGGAACGCCGGGCAGCCTTCCGCTCCTCTCGCTCCTTTTGCTGAAGGGCCTTTCTTTGCTCTTTCCGCTGCTGTTCCTGCTCCGGGGTGAGGTAGTAATCGACGATCTGCCCGGCATAGTGCAGGCTGTCCCTGTTGATTTCGGCTGAATTCACATTTTGCTCCCTGGCCAGCTGAACAGCGTATTTCTCCAGCTCTTCCTCGGTGACCCAACCTCCCCCCAGTGATTTGTAGAGGGTGACGTAACCTGTAAGGAGCCTTTGGTAGTTCTCCGCATAGCTCAGGCGGGCTTCGAACTCCTGCCTCTGATTCTCTATGACCTCCAGGTAGCTGGTGACCCCCTGGTAATACCTGTGCCTGGATAGCGAGCTCGCGTTGCGGGCAGCGCTGTACTTCAATTGATTCGCGGCCAGCTCTTCTTTCAGCGTGGACAGGGCGATCAACGCGTTGTTCACCTCCAGCAGGGCATTCAGGACCGTGTTCTCATAGGACAACAGGGACTGCCTTGCCAATTCGCGTTCTATATCCACCCGCCTTGCGTTCTTCCCCCATTCGAACAGGGGCCCGAGCAAACCGGCTCCAGCGCTCCAACCCAGGCCGTTGTCCAGGAGACTGGACAGGTCGTTGGAACCGACCCCAACAAGACCGGTAAGGCTGATCGACGGAAATCGCAGGGCCTGCGCCACCCCGATTCTCGCGTTTTGAGCCCTGTAAAGCTGTGCCGCTTCCAGGATGTCCGGTCGACGGGCAAGCAGCTCTGAGGGAATTCCGGATGGTATGGAATCCGGAATGCCGTAATCCGCCAAATCCTTTATCGTTGCGATAGAATCCGGGTTCCTTCCGAGCAAAATGCTAAGGTTGTGCTCCGTGAAGGCGATGTTCCTCTTGAAGACCGGAACCGAAACCTGTGCTATGGCTTTCTGTATCTCGGCCTGGTTGACATCTATGATGTGGGTGTACCCCTCGTCAAAGCGCGCCTGAATGATTTGCAGGGAGCTGTCTCGCAAGGCCAGGGTGCTTTCCGAAATGGCCAGGCGCGTCTTGAAATCGAGTAGCTGAAAATAGGTGGTGGCAACTTCACTGATCAGGGCGATTTCAATGGCCCTCTTACCGTAAAAGGAGGCCATAAGCTCGGCTCGCGCCGCTTCGTTGGCCCTTCTGAACTTGCCCCAAAAATCCAGTTCCCAATTGAGGGTTCCGGATGCAGAATAGGTTTCAACATTGTTATCCAAGGGTATTCCAAACAATTGATTGGTGACCCCGGCCTCTGCCTGGATCCCGATTTTCGGGCCCATGTCGGCCTTGTTGAACTTGTAGTTGGCACGCGCCTGTTCGATTCGGCTCGCCGCGATCAACAGGTTCTTGTTTTCCCTAAGTGCCGTTCGAACCAGGGTGTCGAGGGTCTCATCTTCAAATATTTCCCACCATTTGAGGTTGATGATGCTGTCCGTCCTGCCTGCTGTATAACGGAAATCCTGGGGCGTGTCATCCAGGGGCTGTGAATAGTTCGGACCCACCTTGCACGATACCTCAAGCAAACAAAGCAGGAGCCCCAATGCCAGATATTTGATCAGGTGTTTAGTCATCATTGTTCTCTGTTTTAGATTCAATTGCCAGGGTCCTTTCTCGTTGTTTTTCATACCCGAACAGCTTTCCGATCAAAATAAAGAGCATGGGATACAGGAAAACGCCCAAAAATGTGGCAAGGGTCATCCCTCCAAGCAGCGCCATTCCCATCACCTTTCGCGCTTCCGCACCCGAGCCTGATGCGATCACCAGGGGAAACACCCCGAGAATGAAAGAGAAAGCCGTCATCAATATGGGCCTGAACCGCGATTTCGCTGCCTTCATGGCCGCCTCATATAATCCCGAACCGGCCTGGAACTCCTCGTTGGCGAATTCAACGATCAATATCGCGTTCTTGGCGGCCATCCCAATGAGCATCACAAAGCTGACCTGGGCAAAAATATTGTTCTCAAAAGTGGGGCTCACCAGTCGTCCGACCCAAAGTGCTAAAAGCGCTCCGAATATGGCAAATGGAGTTCCCAGGAGGATGCTGAACGGAAGGGACCAGCTTTCGTACTGGGCGGAAAGGATCAGGAAGACGAACACGAGGGAAAAGGTCAGTATGATCCCCAGGGATCCCGAGGCTTTCTCTTCCTGGAAAGACATGGCATTCCAGGCATAGCTCATGTCCTGCGGAAGCGTCTCCTGTGCCACCTCCTTCAGGGCCGACCGGGCCTGGTCAGAAGTGTATCCGGGCGCCGGGCTGCCCGTTACCTCAACCGACCGGAACAGATTGAAACGAACAGTATAGTCGGGTCCCGCGATGGGCCTGATCGTCGCCACCGTACCCAAAGGGACCATTCCCCCCTCCTTGTTCCGGATGAAAAACTTGTTGATCTCGCTCTCATCTACCCGGTATTCAGGCTCGGCCTGGATGTAGGTCTTGTACAACCTCCCGAAACGGGTGAAGTCGTTGACATAGGATCCGCCCATAAATGCTCCTACCGTGGTGTACAGGTCATTGAGGTTGATCCCCAGCTTCAGGGCCTTTTCCCGGTCGATGTCCATATAGCGCTGGGGCACGCTGGGCTGAAAAGTGGTGAATGCAGCCCCTATCTCCGGGCGTGCGTTGGCTTTCATGATGAAATTCATGGCATTCTGGGCCAGGTACTGAGGAGTGTTTCCTCCACGGTCCTGCAGCATGATGCTGAATCCGGAACCGTTGCCAAGGCCCGGGATCGCCGGCGGGCCAAAAGCGAAGATCTGGGCTCCCTTGATCTCAGTTGTAAGTCGCTTGTTGAGTTCCGTAACCAGCTGTTCTGCCGTTAGATCTCTCTCACTCCATTCTGCCAGCGAGACGAATAAGAAACCGGAGTTGGGAGTCATGGCCCCTGAAAGCAAACTGAATCCCGGCGCTGCGGTGACGTATTCCACCTCCTCGAACTCCAGGACCAGGTCTTCCGCCTGCTTGGAGATCTCATTGGTCCTCTGGAGTGAGGCCGCATCAGGGAGCTGTATGTTGACCATCAGATACCCCATGTCCTCGGCCGGGATGAACCCACCGGGCACGAGATACCCGAAAAGGCCTGCACCCAGGGTCATGATCAGAATGAAGACCACCCCTCTTTTTATCTTGCGCCCAATGATGCTCGTGAAGCTCATATAGGATTCCGTCGTGCGATCCATGCCCCTGTTGAATTTTCCGAAAAACCATCCCAAAGGGCCTCCATAAGGCTCGGGCTTCTTGAGTAGCAGGGAGCAAAGGGCTGGGCTCAGGGTCAGGGCATTCACCGAGGACACGATCACCGAAACCACGATTGTGATGGCGAACTGTTGATAGAGAAGGCCTGTGATGCCCGCCATGCCGGCCACCGGGATGAACACGGCGACCAAAACCAGCGTGGTCGCGATCACAGGGGCCGTTACTTTCCGCATGGCGTCAAAGGTCGCCTCCCTGGTATTCATTCCCTTCTCAATGTTTACCTGGACGGCTTCTACCACGACGATGGCATCGTCAACGACTATACCAATGGCAAGGACCAGGCCGAGCAGGGACAATACGTTGATCGTAAAGCCCAGCATGGGAAAGAACATAAAGGCCCCGATGAGAGAAACCGGAATAGCCAGGGTCGGGATCAGGGTAGCCCTCCAGTCCTGGATGAACACAAAAACCACGAGGATGACCAGTATCAGCGCAATGATCAGGGTGACCACTATGTCCTTGATGCCCGCAGTGATCGGAGCTGTCGAATCGAGCGATACGTCATAGCTAATGCTTTCAGGGAAGTTCTTCGATATTTCCTCCATGTTCTCGAGGACCTGTTCAGCCAGCTCAACCGCATTGGAACCGGGAGCCTGGTAGAGAGCGATGATGGCTGCAGTCTTCTTGTTCAGCCTGGGAAACATGTTGTAGGTTTCCACTCCCAGGTTGATCGTCGCCACGTCCTTCATCTTGATCTGGGATCCGTCTGAATTGGTGCGCAGCACAATTTCCCCGAAGGCCTCGGGTGAATTGAACCTCTCTGGAAGCCGGACCGTATACGTAAACTCCGTGCCCGGCGGTGCAGGCTCTGCTCCTAGTTTACCCCCGGGAACGATCACATTTTGATCGTTGATCGCCTTGATGATCTCAGGCACGGTGAGACCCATTTTCGACAGTCGATCCGGTTTGATCCAGATCCGCATCGAATAATCCGAGGCTCCCATCACATTGACGCGGCCGATCCCCTTGATCCGCGCCAGCTGGTCCTTGATGTTGATCAGGGCATAGTTTCCAAGGAAATCCTGGTCATACCGGCCATCCGAGGTCAGTGTCACCAGCATCAGGATGTTCGGCAGGGACTTCTCGGTGGTCACCCCGTATTTCTTTACGGCTTCGGGCAACTTGGCGGTGGCCGCCGAAACTCTGTTCTGGGCGAGGACGGTGTTCATGTCAGGGTCCGTTCCCACGTCGAAGGAGATGTCAATGTTCATGGTTCCGTCATTGGCATTGACTGACTTCATGTATATCATGTTGTCCACACCGTTGATCTGCTGCTCCAGGGGTGTTGCCATGGACTCCTCGACATTGAGGGCATTGGCTCCCGTGTAGGTTCCCCGCACCTGTACGATGGGAGGCGTGAGATTCGGGTATTGCTCAATGGGCAGACCGATCACGGACACGGCCCCGACAATCACGATCACGATAGCGATCACTATGGCCACGATCGGGCGGCGAACGAAAAAATTACCTTGATCCTTTGCCATGGAAACTTACGATTTGGGCGCCGATTGAGGCTCAAAAGGGGTTATCTCTGGGACGATCTCCATGGAGGGACGAACCTTCTGCAGCCCTTCGAGGATGATCCTGTCCCCTTCCTGCAGTCCATCCCTGATCACATAATACTCGCCCATGCGATCCGAGATCGACACCTGGCGGCTTTCCACTTTGTTCTCGGAATTCACGTAGAACACCGAGAACTGCCCCTGCAACTCGGAAGCACATTTCTGGGGAATGAGAATGGCATTTTCCTCCTGGCGGACCCGGACCTTTACCCGTGCAAACTGCCCGGGCCGGATAAGTCGAGCCGGGTTCGGAAAGGTCGCCTGGATCAGGATGGATCCCGTTGAGGCGTCTATGTTTCGGTCTATGAAGTCGACTTTTCCTTTTTCCTCATACAGGGAACCGTCTGCCAGGATGAGCTCAATCTCTGCCTTCTGGTCTCCCTCCACGCGCTCCATCTTCATCTCGTCCTCCGTCAGGTAGGCCCTGGCCAGTTTGATGTAATCATTTTCGGACAAGAAGAACTGAACCCGCACTGATCTCAACTGAGATACCGTATTCAATATGACCGGATTGGGTTCCCTTCCGACAAACTCTCCTTCCCGGGCTTCCGTTTTGCCTATGATCCCTTCAATAGGGGCGTACATCTTCGAATAGCCCAGATTGATCCTGGCGATGTTGAGATTGGCTTCGGCCGCTTCCAGGCTTGATCCTGCAGCATCTCTCCTGGCCCTGGCCATGTCCAGCTCCTGCTGGCTCACCGCCGACATTTCTGCGAGGGGCTCTATTCTCCGAAGGTCGTTCTCAGCCTGCACCAGAATCGTCCTGGCCTCTGAAACCTTTGATTTTTCAGCGGCTACCTTCTCCAGAAAAGGCTCCGGGTCTATGGTATACAAAAGCTGCCCTTTCTTGACGCGCTGTCCTTCAAGAAAGTGAATTCCCGTCAAAAAGCCCTCGACCCGGGCGCGAATGGGGATGTCCTTCTCGCCGTAGATCTGGCCTACGAACTCTTCGTATATGGGAATCGACCTCGATTCAACCTCATAGACCTGAAAAGGTTGCGGGGGAATGGCAGGCGGTTCTTTCTTGCCGCAAGAGAATAGGACGGTGATCATGAACAGGAAAGCCAGGGGGTATGGATTTTTCATAAGCTATTTTCAACTGTTTGGAGTCCTAAAAGTAAGAAAAGCTTCGCTCCCTTGCCAATGAATTCAATCAAAAGTCAGCTCGAGATCTAAAATCAACCCGCTAATAATAGGTGAAGCGGCGCACTTTGGATATGTACTTGGCCAGTCGCATAACCTGGTGGCTGTATCCGTATTCGTTGTCGTACCAGACATAGACCAGGGCATTCATTCCATCTTCGCTCACTATGGTGGCCTCGCTGTCGAATATTGCGGGCTCCTCGGTACCGATGATGTCCGAGGAGACCAGCTCGCTGCTGATCGAGTAGCGGATCTGCTCCACAAGGTCCCCTTCCAGCGCATATTTCTTCATGATGGCATTGAGGTCCTCCTTGCTGGTCTTTGCGTGCAGGTTCAGGTTCATAATGGCCAGGGAACCGTTGGGCACGGGAACCCGGATCGCGTTGGAGGTCAGCTTTCCCTGGAGTTCCGGCAGGGCTTTGGAAACCGCCTTGCCCGCCCCTGTTTCCGTGATGACCATGTTCAGTGCGGCCGCCCTTCCCCGCCTGTATTTCTTGTGCATGTTGTCGACCAGGTTCTGGTCGTTGGTATAGGCGTGTATGGTCTCGATGTGACCGTGTTTTATTCCCAGGGTGTCGTTGATCACTTTCAAAACGGGCGTTATCGCGTTGGTGGTGCAGGAAGCCGCGGAATAGACCGACTCCCGGTCAGGATCGTGCTTCTTCTGATTCACCCCGTATACGATGTTGGGCACCTTACCGGTTCCTGGCGCAGTGAGAAGGACCTTGTCGACTCCCTTTGCCTTGAGATGCCTTCCCAACTCCTCCTCCGAGCGAAACGCCCCCGTATTGTCTATTACCAGGGCATGTTCGATCCCGTATTCCCCGTAATCCACATCCTCAGGTGCATCTGCAGAGATCACGTAGACCGAGGTCCCATTGATGATCAGGGCCTTGTTCTTGACATCCACCTTGACGGATCCCTTGAAATAGCCGTGAACCGAATCCTTCCGGAGCAAAGAGGCTCTTTTCTCCAGTACGGCTTCATTGATCGGCCCCCGGGTGACGATGGCCCTCAGGCGCATCTGTATCCCCTTGCCGGTCTTCGACATCAGCTCCCTTGCCAGCAGCCTTCCGATCCTCCCGAAGCCGTAAAGCACTACGTCTTTCGGCTTGAAGCCGTTGGAACGACGCGCTCCTCCCAGCTTGCTCTCCACAAAATCGCTGAGGTCCTCCTCCCCGGTCAGCTCATAGACATAGGTAAGCTTACCCAGGTCGATCTTGGCCGGCGGGAGGTTCATCGCACGGATCTTTCTCGCTATGCTCACCAGGTGCTCGAAGGAGATGGGCTTCTGGACGAACTCTTTGGCATATTCCATTAGATTCAGGATCTCCCCCACATTCCGGTCCAGGAGCCGATTCCTGAACAGGTAGAGCTCGATGTTGTTCTCATACCAAAGATCGCTGACAAGTTTGATCAGCTCCACCGCAAGCCTCCGCTGCTCCACCTGAAGCGAGATCTGCTTCTCGTAATTCTGCTTCAATTTCATCCTGATGATTTTTCAGTTTTAAAAGAACGTAAAAATAGAGCAAAATAATATGCATGCAACAAAAAAAACCACCCGGAAGGGGCGGTTTTTGCCATATTCTCAAAACTCTTCAATTAGCCGGCCACAGCTCAGTTGGACCTGACGCGGATATATCCCAGCTTGCCTGTCTGCGTGAGGATCTGCAGCTCGTAGTAGTCCTTGTTCTGGTTCTTTTTGAGCAACTGGTCCACCTCCTGGACGGTTGACACTTTTTGGTCTTCAACGGCCAGTATGATGTCTCCGTTGCCTACCCCGTAGGTCTCCTCGATGCTCCTGTTCTTCAGGTTCACGATCTTGACCCCGTGGTTGATGTTGAACCGGTTGGCTTCGGATTTGGTGATCGGTTCCAACTCGCCTATGAAATAGTCGCTGAAATCCGAACTCTCGAATTCGTATTTGCCAAACTGGTTGCGCAATTTGACGGGTATGACCTTCTCCGACTCGTTTCTCAGCACGGTCACCCGCACCTGGTCACCCGGCCTCTTGGAGCCCAGAAACCCCTGCAGATCCGAGAAGTTGGAGATCTTGATCTCATCCATCCTGATGATGACATCGTTCTGAAGGAGCCCTGCCTCCTGGGCCGCGCCCTGGTCCAGGACGCGGGTGATCAGAACCCCCTCAGTGCTGGACACGCCAAACTCATTTGCCTTGCTGGCATCTAATTCCTCGTAGTTGATGCCGAGGTAGGCCCTTTGCACGTTTCCGTATTCCAGGATATCCTCGATCACCTTTCTTGCGATATTGGAGGGTACGGCGAACGAATAGCCAATATATGACCCTGTCTGCGAAGATATCGCTGTATTGATGCCCACCAGGTTTCCACGGGTATCGACCAGGGCTCCCCCGCTGTTTCCGGGATTCACTGCGGCATCTGTCTGGATGAAGGACTCGATTCGCTTGTTGTTGTTCATGATGTTGATGTCCCTGGCCTTGGCGCTCACAATTCCCGCGGTCACTGTTGAGGTCAGGTTGAAGGGATTTCCTACGGCCAGCACCCATTCGCCCACCCTCAGATTGTCTGAGTCCGCGAAGGCCAGGTACGCCAGGTCCTCCTTGTCGATCTTCAGCAGGGCGATGTCCGTACTTTCGTCCACGCCCACGACCTCGGCATTGTAGGACTCCTTGTTATTCAACGTGATCTGAAGCTCCCGGGCCCCCTTGATCACGTGGTTGTTGGTGATGATGTAACCATCCGGTGAAATGATGACCCCGGACCCGGATCCGATCACCTGCTGCTCCTGCCTTGCGGACGGGCCGTAGAAGAACTCCAGCAGCGGGTTGCCGCCTGAAGAGCTCACCGACACATTCTTCACGTGCACCACGGCGTGAATGCTCTTTTCGGCGATCTCGGTGAAGTCTACGCCCTCAGTCGACACTCCGGGACCCGAATAGGCCGCAGTGGTGAATACTGGCATTTCATGGCTCTTAACCACACCCTTGTCTTCCTTATTATCAAAAAACATCAGATAGGCACCCAGAGAAATGCTTCCTCCGAGAACCGCTATGACCAATAATTTTACAAAACTTTTCATACGATATTTTTTTTTCACAACGATCAAATTTACTAATAAATTATGCGGGGCCTGAATTTTCAAAAGGCACTTTAACTGAACTTTAACAAGAGCTGAATCAGACAAATATTCCTACATTTGCGTCGTGAAGACCGAGTTTTACAAATACCAGGGAGCAGGAAACGATTTTGTCATAATTGACAATCGAGAGGCTTTTTTCCCCAAGGAGGACCACCTGCTCATCCGCAGGCTCTGTGACCGCCGCTTCGGCATCGGTGCCGACGGGCTGATGCTGCTGGAACCCTCGGTTATCGGGGAATTTCGAATGCTGTACTTCAATGCCGACGGATTGCCCGGATCGATGTGCGGGAACGGAGGACGATGCATGGTCTCCTTCGCACGATCCCTGGGCCTGTTCGAGCAGTTCACCGAATTCGAGTTCAACGGCGACCTCTATGAGGCCCGGATGGACGGAGACAAGGTGAGCCTGAACATGCTGGACGTGGAAAGTATAGATGCTTTCGATGAGCACGTTTTCCTGGATACGGGATCCCCGCATCACGTGACCTTCACCGAAAACCTGAATGAAACCGACGTCATCGGAGAGGGAAGGAGGATCAGACATGGAGAGCCCTACAATGAATCGGGCACCAATGTGAATTTTGTCGAGCAGATCAGTGAAAACACCTTCAGGGTCAGAACCTATGAACGAGGCGTGGAGGATGAGACCTTGAGCTGTGGAACCGGTGTTACCGCCGTGGCCCTGGCGAGCTTTTACCTGGGAAAGACATCCAGCCACAAGGTGGACATTCAGACCCGGGGAGGAAACCTCGACGTCGAGTTCAGCTTTGACCCTGACAAGGATAGATTCTCTCAAATTATCCTGAGCGGACCGGCCACATTTGTATTTAAAGGTAAAATTGAAATAGGGTAATGCTTTTACTTGAAAATGAAAATATTATCCTAAGAGCACTCGAGCCCGAAGACATCGATGACCTTTTTGCGGTCGAGAATGATCGAAAGCTTTGGCAGGTCAGCAACACCCTGGCTCCTTTTTCGAGGCACCTGCTGGAACAATACATCTCTAAGGCCCACCAGGACATCTTCGAGGCACGCCAGCTTCGCCTGGCCATCTCTCCCAGAGGTGAACGGGATTTGCTCGGTTTGATCGATCTGTTTGATTTCGACCCGCAGCACAGAAGGGCAGGCCTGGGGATCGTGGTATTGGAGCGACATCAGCACAACGGGATCGCCTCCCAGGCCTTGAGCATGTTGCTCGATTACGCCTTTGAACACCTTGACCTGCACCAGATCTATGCGCACATCCCGGCGGGCAATGAAAGGAGCCGCCGCCTTTTCGAGAGAGCGGGTTTCCGGCAATCGGGCACCCTCAGAGACTGGCTTAGGTCGGGTAAGGAGTTCGTGAATGTGGACCTGTACCAGTCCATCAATCAATTGGCTTCTGAAGGTAGTAAGCCAAAAACAGGAGGAAAATGAAAAAGAAGATACTGATCACATCCCTTGCATTGGCCCTGATAGGCCTGGTCTACGCCTACAGGATATACAAAAGGATCTACAGCAGCAACGTGAAGGAGACGACCTTTGTCCAAATTCCCACGGGAACGGATTTCGAAGGGCTTCTGCCCCTGCTGCAGCCTCATCTTAAGGATACCGATGGCTTTGTTTGGGTCGCGGAGAAGAAAAATTACAGTAACAAGGTCAGGGCTGGCAGATTCAAGATAGAAAAAGGCATGAGCAACGATGAGCTCGTCAACCACCTCCGAGGAGGGAAACAGGAGACCGTGACCCTGACATTCAACAACCAGGACGATCTGGACAGGCTGGCCGGAAGGGTAGCTGCTCAGATCGAGGCGGACTCCCTTTCGCTGCTCCAGGCACTTTCCGAGAATGATTTCTTAGAAGCCAACGGATTTGACCAGGCCAATGCCCTGTCGATGTACGTACCGAATTCCTATGACTTCTACTGGAACACCTCGGCTGAAGGCTTCAGGGAGAGAATGCTGAAGGAATACAAAAGCTTCTGGAACGAAGAAAGACTCAGGAAAGCCGAAAAGCTCAACCTGACCCCTCTTCAGGTCGCCACCCTGGCCTCGATCGTGCAGAAGGAGACCGCCGTGGTCAGCGAACGCAAAAGGGTCGCAGGGCTCTACCTGAACCGCCTGAGAGACTTCTGGCCGCTTCAGGCGGATCCCACAATAATCTATGCACTCAAGCGTCAGAACGGGCAGGACAAGGAATACAAGCGCGTCCTGAACCAGGACCTGACCATAGACTCCCCGTACAACACATACACGAATTTCGGCCTGCCCCCGGGACCCATAGGAATGCCGGACATCTCCTCCATTGAGGCAGTGCTGGATCCCGAGGACCATGATTTCTATTATATGTGCGCCAGCGTCGACGAGCCGGGAAAGCACAAGTTCGCCAAAACCCTGGCCCAGCACAACGTCAATGCCCGGGCCTATCAGCAGTGGGTCAGCCAGCAGGGCATAAGAAGATAAGCCGTCAAATTTGAGAAAGACAGGTCAAGATACCGCATGCATACCCAATCCGGCCCGATGGATGCTACTGGCCTTCCTTTTGCTCTGGTTGGGCCAACAGGTGCACGCACAAGGGAAAACCCCGTTTTTTCAACGATCAGACAGCCTTGACACAAACCGGAGGACAACCGTTTATGTGACAGAGGCAGTGCTGGCGACGGCCACACTCATCGGCCTGAACGAGATCTGGTACTCCCAGTATCCCCGTTCCGGATTCCATTTTCTCAATGACAACAGCCAGTGGATGCAGATGGACAAGTTCGGTCACACCTTCAGCTCCTATTACATTGGAAAAATGGGCATGGATGCCCTGGCATGGGCGGGTGAAAGCAAGAAGAACCAGCTGCTCTACGGGGCCACCCTGGGATTTGCCTTCCTGACAGCCGTGGAGGTCCTGGACGGTTTTTCTGAAGAATGGGGATTTTCAACGGGAGACGTCCTGGCAAATGCCCTGGGCACGGGACTCCTGATCGGGCAGGAACTGCTGTGGGAAGAGCAGAGAATCCAGATGAAGTTCTCCTTCATGACTTCCGATTATGCCCGTTACAATCCGGACAAGCTGGGCTCGAGCACACTCGAACAGGTGTTGAAGGACTACAACGGGCAGACCTACTGGCTGTCATTCAACCTGCGCTCCTTTTTCAGGGAAAGCTCCATACCCAAATGGCTGAACCTTTCCATAGGATACGGAGCCAATGGCCTCCCGGAGGGCAGTTTCGACGATTCCCTTCCCCCTCAGCCGATCGCGTCCTACCGCCAGCTATTCACAAGCATAGACATCGACCTGACCAGGATCCCGACCAATTCAGATTTCCTTAAAACGGTCTTCAACGTCTTCAATTTCGTCAAGATTCCTGCCCCTGCACTGGAATACCGCACCAACGGAAGCTTCAAGTTTCATTTCCTGTATTTTTAACATCCTGTTAACGTGTGTTTTAACCCATTTATAATTAAATGCGTATCTTTGTACCCGAACATGTAAATTTTAGGTACTCCCTAACTAAAATATGCAGTTATGAAAAAGAAGATCATGTACGTCGCCATCACTGCGACGATGCTGACCGCTTTCACCAAAGACGATTCCAATTTACTTAGCGGAAGAAAGGCCAGGTACAACCTGCCAGAGCAGAATGCGATCACAACGGTCAGGAAAAGCGTGGAACCCTTTGAACTGGTCTACACACCTACCGTTGACAGACAGTACATTGGCTTCAAGGAAGCCATCGCCTTCAAGGAATCACGAGGAAATTACAAGAAGATCAACACTTTCGGCTACCTGGGCAAATACCAGTTCGGCGCCTCCACCCTGAATCGGATCAGGATCTATGACATGGGCGCCTTCCTCGAGGACCCCAAACTCCAGGAGCAGGCCTTTTTCACCCTGTGCTCCCTCAACAAATGGATCCTTAAAAGAGACATCAAATGGTCCGTGGGTAAAAAGATCAACGGCATCGAGATCACGGAATCCGGCATTTTGGCAGCCGCTCACCTCGCAGGCGCGGGCAATGTCAAGAAATACCTCAGGAGCAACGGTGAGCACAATGCCTATGACGCCTTCGGGACCGACGTGGAGCAATACCTCAAGCGATTCGCGGGTTATGACACCTCTTTTATCAAACCGGTCAAGAACGCGAAGATTCCCCGGGAGGAATTTGAGACCGACAGGCAGATGGCCTCAGAATTTGTGGAGGATGAAGATGCAGGGTCTTTTGTGAAGGTTGGGTGATTCCTTTTTCCACTCTTCAGCCGTCATGGTCCTGATGTACTCGGTAGGCAGGGTCAGGTCAGCAGCGACGCATAGCATGGTGGACGACGTAAGCGTGCCTTTCAGCTGGACCAGCAACTTCTCATTCCGGTACGGGGTCTCGATGAAGATCTGGGACTGATCCAACTCCTTTGACCTCTTCTCGTATTGTTTGATCGCCTTTTTTCGCTCATTCGCATCGATGGGAAGATAGCCATTGAAGGCAAAGCTCTGACCGTTCAGGCCGGAAGCCATCATGGCGAGCACGATTGAGGAAGGCCCCACCAGCGGAACCACCCGCACTTTCTTCAGATGGGCCAGCATGACGATCTGGGCCCCGGGATCCGCGATCGCCGGAACCCCGGCTTCAGAGAGCAAACCCACATTGACCCCCTTGAAACAGGGATCTATAAAGGATTTTGACTCGAACTCGGTGGTAAACTTGTCCAGAACGAAGATCCTGAGGGAGGGCTGGGACTTCCTGGGCGCGATCTTCTTGATGAACCGGCGAGCCGTCTTCTCATTCTCAACGATGAAGTGATCCAGCTCCTCGACAACCTTCTTGACCGAGATCGGAAGAACCTCCAGGGGCTCGTTCATGCCCAGGGTGGTGGGGATCAGATACAGCTTGCCAAAATCAGTGCTCATCTTTAAAACGATTTGCGATCACCTCACAGGCCTCATCCAGCAATTTGTACACCCGGTCGAAACCTCCTGCCCCTCCGTAATAGGGATCAGGCACTTCCCTGCCCTCCCCGGGAAACAGCTCATCCAGGATCAGTCTAACCTTTCCCCTGTCACGAGGATCCCGTGCCATTGAAAGCACGTCCGACAGGTTCGATCGGTCCATGACGTAGATCAGGTCATGCTCCTCAAAGTCGCTGTGTGAAAATCTTCGGCATCGCTGGTCTGTGATGTCTATCTCATTCTTCCTGGCAACCTCGATCGAGCGCGCATCCGGAAGCTCTCCCACGTGCCATCCGCCCGTTCCTGCCGAGTCGATCAACACCCTGTTGCCATCCACCTTGGAACGCAGTATGCCTTCAGCCAGGGGTGACCTGCAAATGTTACCCAGACAGACCATCAGCACCCGAACCATAGGGCAAAATCTTTAAAATGTGAGTTTCTTCGTCAGTTCGTCGACGTATTTGCGGAACTGCTTGTCGGTCTCTGTAAGGTTGTCAACCGTCTTGCAGGCGTGCAAAACCGTTGCGTGATCCCGGCTTCCGATCTGGGAGCCAATGCTGGCAAGGGACGCCTTGGTCATCCTTTTGGCAAAGTACATGGCCAATTGCCTGGCCTGGACGATGTGGCGCTTCCTGGTTTTGGACTGCAGGGTGGTCACGTCCATCTCGAAGTACTTGGATACCACCTTCTGGATATAGTCGATCGAAACCTCCTTCTTGGTGTTCTTTACGAACTTGTCAACGATCTGCTTGGTGAGCGACAGGGTGAACTCCTTTCTATTGAAAGAGGCCTGCGCGATCAGGGAGATCAGCACGCCTTCCAGTTCCCTGACGTTGGTCTTGATGTTTTTGGCAATGTACTCCACGATCTCCTCGGGGATCTCCACCCCGTCGCGGAACATCTTGCTCTTCAGGATGCTGATCCGGGTTTCATAGTCCGGCGGCACCAATTCAGCCGACAGGCCCCATTTGAACCTGGATAGCAGGCGCTGCTCGATGTCCTGCATGTCAACGGGTGCCTTGTCCGAGGTGAGGATCACCTGCTTGCCGTTCTGGTGCAGGTGGTTGAAGATATGGAAGAAAACGTCCTGGGTTCCCGACTTTCCCGAAAGGAATTGGACGTCATCCACGATCAGCACGTCGATCATCTGGTAGAAATGAATGAAGTCATTCCTGGTGTTGGCCTTTACCGAATCGATGAACTGCTGGGTGAACTTCTCGGCTGAGATATAGAGGACGGTCTTCTCGGGGTAGCGCTCCTTGATGCGAACGCCTATGGCCTGTGCCAGATGCGTCTTCCCAAGCCCCACGCCTCCGTAGATCAGCAGGGGATTGAAGGAAGTGCCCCCCGGCTTGTTTGAAACGGCCATGCTCGCCGAACGGGCCAGGCGGTTTGAGTCCCCTTCTATGAAATTCTCAAAATTGTAGTTCGGGTTGAGCTGGGATTCGATCTTTACCTTCTGGATCCCCGGGATCACAAACGGATTCTTGAGCTCCCTCTTGTCGATCTGGAGAGGCACCGTCATGCCCTGGGAATTGAAAGGCTTCTTGTTTGAACTTGGAAACTTGACCGTATGGGGCTTCTTGTTGCTGTAGGTGTTTTCCATCCGGACGTCATAGACGAGCTTGGCATTGTCTCCCAACTCCCTGACGAGTGCAACGCGGAGCAGCTTGATGTAGTGCTCCTCCAACCATTCGAAAAAGAACTTGCTCGGCACCTGTATGGTCAAAACATCGCCTGCCAATTTCATCGGTTTGATAGGTTCAAACCAGGTCTTATAGGCCTGCGGTTTGATGTTATCTTTAATAAAAAGCAAACAATTATTCCATACAGAGGAGGCTGTTCTCGTCATTTAAAAAAAACTATTTCGAATTTAGTAAAGTTCCCTTGTTTCCGTCAAAAATAGAGGTTCCTATTTTCATTACAAATTTGTGAATAAACTTTAGCATAAAAAAATAAAATCCCTCTTGATTATTAATTTTTTTTTGGTTAAACTGGCTTGCCTCAAAATACAAAAAAATGATCAAAAACCAAACAAAAATAAGGGTTCGCTATGGGGAGACGGATCAAATGGGCTATGTCTACTACGGCAATTACGCCCAGTATTTTGAGGTGGGTCGGGTCGAATGGCTTAGGAGTCTGGGATTTAGCTACAAGAGCCTGGAAGAGTCGGGCGTGATGCTCCCGGTAACCCATTTGGAAATCGAGTATCTAAGACCCGGAAAATACGATGACCTGCTGACAGTTACCACCACCCTGAGCAAGAAGCCCATGGTCCGGATCGAGTTCGATTTTGAGATCACCAATGAAAACGAAGAGCTGATCACCCGGGGATTGGCCCGCCTTGTCTTCATGGACATGAAAAGGAACAAGCCCATCAAGGGGCCTGCGGAACTGCTGGAGCGAATTGATTCGCACTTTGCATGAAAGCTTCCCTCCCTCCCATATTTATGGATCGACCAGCCTCACCTCCGGCCATTGGGAAACCTGCTCTCTGAAAGCCCGATCATTCTTTTTGCTGACCAACAGTTTCATGCTCACGTCAAGTCCCATGTCCTGACCTAGTATCTCCAGCTGCTTCTCCCTGACTAGCCTCATGACGCGGTCCATGTTGGCATACCCGAAGACCAGGGTATAGGTACGCTTTATCTCCCGTTCTACGACCTTTGCCCGCTCCAGTCCCAGCCTGGCCGATTCGCGGTAGGCCTGGATCAGCCCGCCCACACCCAGCTTGGTCCCTCCGAAATAGCGCACCACTGCGACAAGCACGTTGGTCAAGTCGTAAGAGAGAATCTGGCCGTAGATCGGCTTGCCCGCACTGTTGGTTGGCTCGCCGTCATCGTTAAAGCGGTATTCGGCTCGATCTGCCCCCAGGCTCCAGGCATAGCAGCAATGGTTGGCCTTATGATGCGTCGCCCTGATGGTCTTCAGGACCTCCTCAATTTCCTCCCGGGACTCCACGGGATGGGCAAAAGAAAGGAATTTGCTTCCTTTGACCCTGTACACTTCCGACTCGCAAGCCTGTTCCAGGGTCCTGTATACCTCAACCCCGCTCATTCCTTCTTAGGTTTATGATCCCGGGAGCTCCGGGTAAACCAAAGAAGTCGATCACCGGCGATTTTATCCACCCGGCAGGGTTCCTCTTCCAGGACCGGCGCCTTCAACCCATTTTCAAATACGGGTGTCCCGATGAAAACGCGGGCCTCATCCCAGAGTTCCTGTCGAATGAAGGAATCAAGCGTAAAGGCTCCTCCCTCGACGATAAGGGACTGCACTCCCAAGCCGTACAGGCATTCCATGATCTGTGCCGGAACATTGGCAGAAAAATCGAGTGCAACCCGGGTTGTGCCTGGCGATATTCGCCCGAAACCCTCCCCACCGATCCGACCCTCAGCGGAGGCATCCGAAAACACCAGGGTTTCCGAATCCGGCGAAAAGACCTTCCTTTCCCTGCCGATCCGAGCCTCACGGTCAATAACCAGCCTTAGGATCTTCTCGCCACGGTAATCCCTGGCCGTCAGGCTGGGATCATCCTGAAGAACGGTTTCCCGGCCAACAAGTATGGCCTGCTCTTCCGTCCGCCATTTGTGAACAAGTTGTCGCGAGTAAGGATTTGAGATCCAAAAGGGGCGTCCGGTACCGGCCATCCCGGGGCCCGGGAAGATGAAACCATCCGCACTTTCGGCCCATTTCAGGACCAGGTAAGGCCTCTTCCTGGCATGAAAGGTCAAGAATCTCCTGTTCAGCCACCGGCAGGACTCTTCCAGGATGCCAGTGGTCACATCTATGCCGTGCTCCCGCAACCGTTGGATTCCCCGCCCACTGACCAGCTCGTTGTCATCCCGGCTCCCAATGTATACCCGGGGGATCCCGTAGCGAACGATAAGGTCGGCACAGGGAGGGGTCCTGCCATGATGCGAACAGGGCTCCAGGTTGACGTATAGCTCCGCGTCCTTCAGCAAGGACTTGTCTTTCACCGACTCCAGCGCATGCACTTCTGCATGGGGCTCCCCGGCCTTGCGGTGCCATCCCTCACCTATGATCCTGCCCTTGTGAACGACCACGCATCCCACCAGGGGATTGGGATAGGTGGTTCCCAGTCCGTTGGCCGCCAGCTCCAGGCATCTCTGCATGTATGTTTCGTGAACTTGTCTCAGGCTTTGTGAATTCTAATGCGAAATTAAAAAAAGATTACCTTTGAAGCAGCCAGGCAGCCATAAAGTTGCACGTGATGACACTTCCCCAGATCAAGGAGCTTTTTTTAGAACGACTCAGCGGGCTCTATCCGGAGACAGAGATCGAATCCTTCTTCTACCTGATCCTCGAAGATCGCCTCGGTATCCGCAGGATCGACCTGGCACTTCGGCCCGAGCTGATGACGCAATCCCGAGAACCGGATGCATTTTATACAGCGCTGGAAGAACTGGCCCTCTTCAGGCCCATACAATATATATTAGGCAGGACCGAGTTCGCCGGTTTGACCTTCCATGTCGACGAGAGCGTTTTGATCCCGCGTCCGGAAACCGAGGAGCTGGTGAATTGGGTCCTTGAGGTTGCCCGGCGCATGCCCTCACCCAGGATCCTCGACATCGGAACAGGCAGCGGATGCATTCCGGTCACCCTGGCCAAAAAGCTTCCCGGGGCCCAGGTGTACGCCCTTGACATTTCCGAGTCCGCCCTTTTGACTGCGCGGAAAAACGCAGAAAGACTCCAGGCTGAAGTAAGGTTTTTCCGGCACGACATCCTCTCAGGGGAAGACCTTGAGCTGAGCTACGACATAATCATATCCAATCCTCCTTACGTCAGAAAAAGCGAAAAGGAGCTCATGCGGGACAACGTGTTGAAGCACGAGCCCGAAATCGCCCTTTTTGTTTCCGACGAGGACCCCCTGCTCTTCTATCGCAGGATCGTCGAGCATGCCAAACTGTCCTTGAAATCCGGTGGCCATTTGTTCTTTGAGGTCAACGAGGAACTTGCAGGACAAACGGCCAAACTGCTGCGGGTGGGGCCTTTTGAGAGCATCGAGATCAGAAAGGACATCTACGGCAAGCAGCGGATGATCGGTGCCGTCAAAAAGTAATATATTTGCCCCATGCGAATCGACATCATCAGCGTGGCACCGGAGCTCATCGAGAGCCCCTTCAGGCATTCCATCATGCAGAGGGCCCAAAACAAGGGCCTGGCGGAGATCCATTTTCACAACCTGCGGGACTACGCGGTCAACAGCTACGGAAAGATCGACGACTACCAGTTCGGCGGAGGAGCAGGCATGGTGCTGATGATCGAACCCATCGACAAGTGCATCAGCAAACTCAAAAGCGAGCGCTCATATGACGAGATCATTTACATGACGCCGGACGCCCCGGTTCTCGACCAGAGCACGGCCAACAAGCTTTCTGCAGCTGAGAACCTGATCATACTCACCGGTCATTACAAGGGAGTGGACCAACGGGTGCGCGATCGCTTCATCACCCGGGAAATATCCATCGGCGACTATGTGCTCTCTGGGGGAGAGCTCGCAGCTGCCGTGCTGTGCGATGCGGTGATTCGCCTGATCCCCGGCGTCATAGGCGACGAGACCTCGGCCCTGTCGGACTCCTTTCAGGACGGTCTGCTCGCGCCACCGGTCTACACGCGACCGGCAGAATATGACGGGATGAAGGTGCCCGAAATCCTTCTCTCCGGAAATTTTCCGAAGATAGAAGAATGGAGGCACGAGCAGTCTGAGAGCCGCACGCGCCGATTGCGGCCTGATCTGCTCAAAGACGAGCAAAAACCTTCCCAGGGCGCAACGCCCAGCATAAAAGGCAGTTAGACTCTGCATCCTTGGGGCGAAAAATAAATCCTGGCTTTGTTTTTTAATTGGAATTATTGT